>JBMZCV010000015.1:0-46963 GCA_049613665.1 Chitinophagales bacterium
TGGTAAATCCTAATAGGGGCAAATCATGTGATTGATGCGGTTTGGTAAATCCTAAAGCATATCAATCAGTACATTTACAAAGTTTTATACATAATTTGCAAAACAAATAATCTATTTCTCATTATGATGAAAATAACTAAAATAGGCTATTTGAAAATGTATTAAGTAATTCATCAAAAAAAACAAAGTATTTACAAAATATTATCCCTAAAAAAACGACAATATTAGCCATTGTTTCGTGTCATTGCTAAAAGCTATACCACCAAACAATCCTTTGACTTAATGTTGTCGTTTATGTTTTTGTTGATGATAATGCTAACAAAAATTTGAAAATTCGATTTTTTATAAGCTATACCGAACTTTTCATTTATAGTTTTTTTATAACATTTTTAAAACAAAAATAATACATTTGCAAAACCAAAAATACTATGAACATAAAAATTTGCGGCATGAAAACCCTTGAGAATATCACAACTATTGCCAAGCTACAACCCAACTATTTAGGCTTTATATTTTATGAAAAATCTAAGCGATTTGTAGGCAATGATTTTTCGATTGAAGCCATCAAACATTTGCCTGTATCTATAAAAAAAGTAGCCGTTTTTGTAAATGAAAAAATAGATATAGTAAAAGATATTTACAAACAATATCAATTTGATTATTTGCAATTGCACGGCAACGAAAGTCCTGCTTATTGCGAAGTTTTGCAGCAGCAAGATATTAGAATAATAAAAGCTTTTAGCATAGATGAGCAGTTTGATTTTTCTATATTGCAAGCTTATGAAACATCTTGCGACTTATTTGTTTTCGATACTAAAGGCACATATTATGGAGGCAATGGTGTTAGTTTCGATTGGCAAATTTTGGCAAATTACAAGGGCAAAGTACCTTTTCTTTTGAGCGGAGGAATAGGTTTGCACAACATAGCGGAGGCTTTGGCTTTTCAGCATAAAAAAATGCTCGGCTACGACTTAAATAGCAAGCTAGAAATAAGTCCAGCCTTAAAATCAATAGAAATTACAAGTAACATTATAGAAAAAATACGCAATTATGCAAACAACAACATTTCATACTGATAAGAATGGCTTTTATGGCGAATTTGGCGGTGCTTTCGTGCCAGAAATGCTATACCCTAATGTGAAAGAATTGCAAGACAATTATTTAAATATTATCAATGATGCAAGCTTTCAAGCAGAGTTTCGAGGCTTATTGAAGGATTATGTTGGCCGTCCAACGCCTCTGTTTTTGTCTGACAACTTATCGAAAAAATATAAGGCTCAAATTTATCTGAAGCGAGAAGACTTGAATCATACAGGAGCTCACAAAATAAACAATACCATCGGTCAGATTATTCTGGCCAAACGCTTACATAAAAAACAGATAATTGCCGAAACAGGTGCTGGCCAGCATGGCGTGGCTACCGCAACTGCTTGTGCATTGGCAGGCATAGATTGCACGATTTTTATGGGCGAAATAGATATAAAAAGGCAAGCTCCCAATGTGGAACGCATGAAACTTTTGGGAGCAAAGGTAGTGCCTGCAAAAAGCGGTAGTAAGACTTTGAAAGATGCTACAAATGAAGCAATTCGAGCGTGGATAAACAACCCTGTCGATACACATTATATCATTGGTTCGGTGGTGGGGCCGCACCCTTATCCCGATATGGTGGCACAGTTTCAGTCGGTTATTAGCGAAGAAATAAAACAGCAGTTGCAAAGCAAGTTGGGCAGAGACTATCCAGACTATGTAGTGGCTTGCATCGGTGGCGGCAGCAATGCGATAGGTGCTTTTTACCATTTTATAGACAATGGAAAAACAAAGCTTGTAGCGGTAGAAGCTGGCGGACATGGCGTTTTATCAGGAAAAACCGCAGCGACCATTGCACTCGGTAAGAAAGGTATTATACACGGCAGCAAAACGTACTTGATACAAACGGATGACGGCCAAATTGTAGAACCACACTCTATTTCGGCTGGCTTAGACTATCCTGGCATCGGCCCTGCACACGCCTACTTACATGATACCAACAAGGCTATCGTTGGCAGCGTTACAGACGAGGAGGCCGTAAAAGCAGCTATCTATCTTTCACGCATAGATGGCATTATTCCAGCATTGGAGTCGGCACACGCATTGGCTTATTTAGAGAAAATGACTTTTAATCACGATGATGTCGTTGTCGTCAATCTCTCTGGGCGAGGCGATAAAGATATGCAAACTTATCAAAAATTCCTTTAAGATGAACAATAGAATTACAAGATTATTTGAGCAAAAAAAAGAGAACATACTCTCCATTTACTTTACGGCAGGCTTTCCAAATTTGGAAGATACTACCAGCATCATACAGCATCTTGATGAGGCTGGTGCAGACTTGATAGAGATAGGTTTTCCCTTTTCAGACCCTTTGGCAGATGGCGAAACAATACAAAAAAGCAGTCAAGTAGCACTCGATAATGGCATGACTGTAAAGTTGTTGTTTCAGCAGTTGGAAAACATCAGAAAACACACCGAAATCCCTATCATTTTGATGGGCTACCTCAATCCAGTTATGCAATATGGCGAAAAAGCTTTTGTTGAAAAATGTGCAGCACTCGGCATTGATGGCTTGATTATTCCAGATATGCCGCTTTCTTATTATCGAAATGGTATGCAAAGTCTTTTTCAAGCCAATAATTTGTCGAATATCCTTTTGATAACGCCTGAAACGAGCGAACAACGCATTCGGCTCATTGACGCACAATCAGAAGGTTTCATTTATATGGTTTCGTCGAATAGCATCACAGGAGCAAACAAAGATTTGACACATCAAGCCACTTATTTCCAAAAAGTAAACGAAATGCAGTTGCAAAATCCTCGTTTGATAGGTTTTGGCATTCACGATAGGGCGAGTTTTGCGAATGCTTGTGCATATAGTAGCGGTGCGATTATTGGCAGTGCTTTTATCAAACACTTGGCTAAATATGGTGTTTCAAAAAATGCTATTAACAAGTTTGTGAAAAGCATCAAGTAACATTAAAGTAACATATTGGCATCATTTTTGACAAAAGAACAATATAACTCTTCATCAAATAATTAAATGTCAGATGACAAATTACAATTTTACCTTGCTATGTTTTCTTAGCATTTGTTTAACCCTTACCACTCCATTATTCAGTCAGTGTTGCCCAAATATCATTTCCAATGGTAGTTTTGAAAACTATCCTGATGATTTTACCTTTCCATTAGATTTTAATGGTAATCCTGCCGACTTAGCTGATAATGAAGACAATATTGCCAACTCTTGGTCAAGTGCAACAACTGATACAGGTAATCCTACTTGGCTCATTAACGATGTTGCAGATAATGTAAATAATCCTGATGGGGATTATTTTGTGTATATAAAAGGGCAATATGACTGTTTGGAAGCGAATGGTTTTATGTGTGAAGAAGCTCCTTTGGAAAAAGATGTTACTTACGAACTTTGTTTTGATGCTGCTTCGTGGAATCAAAATTTTAGTGGTGATACTCCAACTACACCGGGCACACAAGCTGATACCGAAGTCATTGTAGATCTTAAACATAATGATGGCAGTAAGACACAAACTCCAGAAATACTCCTAACAGCAAGTAACAATTGGAACAATCTTAATTGGGAACATGTATGTTATGATTTACTTTTTACCTCAGAAGATGAACGTCTTGTGCAAATCAAAATCTCACAAGAGGGAAGCGGTGGCTTGGCTTTAGACAATGTTGTTTTTAAAAGAAAAAATCAAGCTGATGCAGGCACGGATGCAATGACTAGTTGCACTGATGGCAATTCTACTACTTCTTATGTTTTGGCAGCAAGTCCAGCAGCAGGTCTTTGGACTCAAGCTCTTACGAATCCTAGTGGTGCTACATTCGCAGATGATACCGATGCCAATACAACTATTTCAGGTCTCACAACTGGCTCTTATCAATTAATTTGGTCAGTAGCAGATTGTAGTGATACGCTTAGCTTAGATGTCACTTGCGATACTCCTATTTATGATGTTTCACTTGAAAAAACAGTTAATCTTCCTCAAGTACCTGTTGATACTGAAGTAATTTTTACGATTTGGGTGTTCAATAATGGTGATGCAGTTACCAATGCAGTTGTTACAGATGTATTACCCAGCGGTTCAGTTTATGTTAATGATGATAGTGGTGGTGCTTATGATGATGATAACAGTATTTGGACTATTGGCAATATGGCAGTAGATGATTCTACTAGTTTAAATTTAACCATCAGACTAACAGAAGAAGGTGTACACACAAATGTAGCAAGTGTTACCATTGATGAAACAGAAACTGATTTAACAAACAACGAAGACGATGCCTGTGTAAGTGTACCAATAACTTTACCTTGTAATGATGGAGGTATCACAGTAACAGCAGAAACTGGCCATAGTTCTTATCAATGGTATAAAGATGATGTTGCAATAGATGGCGAAATTTCCGATACCTATCTTATTACTACCGTAGGTTCGTATAATTATACTATCGATGGCGATATTCTGAATGATGAATGTGCTAATCAAATGTGTTGCCCAATTATTGTAGTTGATAGTGATTGTCCTACTTGCCCTCCTCAGCGATGTAACAATGTTTTTATAACAAAAAATTAGACTTCACTTTTTACAAGTCTGTTACAAAAATTCAAGAAAAAGGGCGAACTACTCAAAAGTTCGCCCTTTTTCTAATAAAAGTCATTTGATTACTAATACATTGATATTCAGTATGTTAGTTTTTGCAATTTGTAGCATAAATTTGTCTGGCTACTTATACTTGTTAATCTATAAAACATTGATAATCAAGAATTTTATAGATTGATATTTCAAAACTTATACTCTTTTTTTGGTTCAAAGTGATTTTTTGTTTTCATTTTTTAGAAAAAAATATGTACTTTGTCAAATCATTTTTTAAGCTTTAAACCGCTTTTTATCTATTTTTACCTAAAAAAACTATGGATACATCAACACCAAACGACGAGCATTATTTTGAAAATCGCATTGATTTGACAGCCTTAAACGAGGCCATCATGCAAATAAGAAATGAGATAAGTAAAATCATTGTTGGCCAAAAAACATTTATAGATTTGCTCATTACGGCTGTTCTTGCCGATGGCCATGTACTCATTGAAGGAGTGCCTGGAGTAGCGAAAACATTAACAGCAAAACTTTTGGCTCGTACTATTTCCACCAACTTCTCACGCATACAATTTACGCCAGATTTGATGCCGTCTGATGTTTTAGGTACGTCCATTTACAATTTCAAAAACTCCGAATTTGAATTTAAAGCAGGCCCCATTTTTTCCAATCTCATTTTGATAGACGAAATAAATCGTTCGCCAGCAAAAACGCAAGCAGCACTTTTTGAGGTAATGGAAGAGCGACAAATTACGCTTGATGCTACTGTTTTTAAGATGCAAGCTCCTTTTTTGGTGTTGGCTACGCAAAATCCTATTGAACAAGAAGGTACTTATCGTTTGCCAGAGGCTCAATTAGACCGTTTTTTATTTAAAATAGAAGTCGGTTATCCTAGTTTGGAGGAAGAAGTAGAAATAATTAAGGGGTTTCACAAAAGCAAAAATCAGCATCAAATAGATAAGGTTTTAGCAGTTTTAAGCAGTGAGCAGTTAGCACATTATCGTGAGCAGGTGCGAGGCATACATATCGACGATAAGTTGATGGTTTATATTGCTCAAATTGTGCAGCAAACTCGCCATAGCAAAGATTTGTACTTGGGAGCATCACCTCGTGCATCTTTGGCGATTTTGGCAACAGCGAAAGCTTTTGCAGCCATGCAAGCACGAGATTTTGTTACGCCCGAAGATATTATTTACATGACAAAGCCAGTTATGCGTCATCGTATTATGCTTAGTCCAGAAAAAGAGATGGAAGGTAGCACGACAGATGCCGTGATTGATGAAATTGTGCGAGGTGTGGAAGTGCCTAGATAGTTTTTAGTTTTAGGTGCGTAGTTTTTAGTTGAAAGCTAGGGCCAGTTCTTTTATTTTTGTTTTTTTGGTTATAACTCAAATAGTTTCTTATGGCAACAATCAATTTTTCAGATTTTTTGAACGTAGATATGCGAATAGGTCGCATTTTATCGGTAGCAGACTTTCCGAAGGCACGAAAACCAGCCTATCAATTGCATATAGATTTTGGCGAAGCTATTGGCACAAAAAAAACATCGGCACAAATAACGGCTAACTACTCAAAAGCTGATTTGGTAGGTCGTTTGGTCATTGCTGTCGTCAATTTTCCACCAAAGCAAATCGCTAATTTTATGTCTGAGGTCTTGGTTTTAGGTATTTCGGATAGCAAAGGTGATATTATTTTGTTGGAAGTGGCAGGCGAAAATGTTGTTTTGGGCGAAAGGGTGCATTGATTTATATTTTTTGTCTTTTTTGTTAAAAAGTTTAAGTTTTTTTAAGGAATTTTAACTTAAATGGTCTCTAAGAGTTAATAGTGCTTTTTTTGTTTTTCCAAACAATCGAAAAGTTTTGGGATAATAAGAATGGCATTTATTATTTTTCCATATAAAAACAAACAAACAATGAAGATTAGAATTACAAATTATTGGCTATATAAAGCAGTTTTTTCTTTAATGATTATTTGTATGATACAAGCTTGTGACTCTTGTAAATCTGTTTGTGACGAAACAGATATAATACAATGTCTTGCACCACACAATTTTAAAGTGAGTGATATTGACTATTTAGATAATACAGTAACATTGAGTTGGGAAGAGCGAGATAGTGCAGATTCTTATACGGTTTTGTATTTAGAAAATGGTATTTTAAGTGATTCAAAAAATGATATAACAGTAACTACAACTACTTTTTCGATAGATACAGGTGATGTAAATCGTAGGTTTGAAATATTTAGCAATTGTACAAACTGTGCAGATGAACCTGTTTTTTCAGATACTCTAACAATAGGTATAGATGGCATATTACTAGAGGATTGTCCAACACCGACAGGTTTTGATGCTTTCTATAAGATTGATAGTATTCCTATTCCTATTACTCACACTTTGACAATCAAATGGGATACCGTAGGTTCTACGATTTATGACCCTACATATTATTTTGTTAATCTTACCAATTTGGAAGATGCAACAGATACTTATATTCTTGAAGTAGAACATCCAACTGATAGTGTTGTTTTTGATATTGATATCCCACTTGATGCAAATAAGTCTCTTTTTAGAGTTGAGATTCATCAATCTTGCAATCCAGACTATGCTAGATTGATAGGCGATATCGAAATAGTGCATGATGACCCTTATCGTTGCATGAATCCCACTCCTAGCAATCCAAAACTATATTTATTAGTATGCCGACATGGTAAGTATAGTGGCTTGAGTAATTTTCTAAATTGTCATTGTAATGGAGCAGGCATCAAAACTAATATTGACCCTAATTGCAATTAAAAAATGAACTTGATAACAGATAAATAACGAAACCTTATCTGTTATCAAGTTCATTTTTTTCAAGCTCATTTTTTAACCAAAACTAAATATTTTTTCTATTTTAAGTTTACTAAAACTTCTCCTTTCTTTTTCTCCTAATGTCAGCATAAACTCTTGTTCTATTGTAAATACATTTCTTTCTTCTAAAACACTTGTGATTTTTTTATACTCATCAATAGCCTCCCCTAAATGTTTACTGCCTAGCTGATAAAAACCTAATAACGCATTTAAATTATAATGCAAAGCTGTTTGAAATTTCGTTTTCTGCAAATTAAAAATGGTTTTACTTATATTGTGATGTAAATCTGCAATTCCTCGTTTATCTTGAAATTCTTGTTTTAGGCTCAGTGCTTTATGATAATTTTCTAAAGCAGCTTTTATCTTTCCTTGCTCAATTAGAACTTTTCCTATAGAATAGAACACAGTAGATAGTGCTTTCTTATTGCCTAAACTTCTTGTTAAGTCTATCGCTTTTTCAAAAGTAATTAAAGATTTCTTATAATCTCCTTTTTCATATTCTATAATTCCTACATTTACCTTTGTATTGCTTATACCAACTATGTCACTAGCATTTTCTTTTGCCTTCAAACTCATTTTAAAGTATTTCAAGGCTTTTCCCAAATCGTTTTTTCTCAAATAAATTCCGCCCATACTATTCAATACTTTGCCCATAAGCTTATCATCCTTTATATGTTTACTCTTTTCCAATGCTTCTTCATATTTTAGCATAGCATTTTTCAAATCACCTTGTTTTTGCAAAAGTATTCCCATATTTTGGAGTAAACTGATTTGAGTAGTTATATCCTCCAATTTTTCGCAAACTTGCATACCTTCTATATAAAAAAAAGTTGCTTTTTCCCACTCACCTAAATGTAAATAAATACTATTTTTATGTAAAAAAAGTAATGCTCGCAAATGAGGAATATCTTTTTTGTTCAAATATTTTTCCACATTATCACAACATTCTAAAGCTTTTTGTATCTTACCTTGTCGCTGAAAAATCATTGACATATTTAAATACGCCTCAATCATCACTTCGCTATTTTTACTCACTTTACAAGCCTGCAAAAAACACTGATAAGCCGCTTTCCAATTTCCTTTGGCATTATATATTTTCCCTACTAACAATTGGTACAAACCAATATCAAAACCTTTATCTTTTATGGTTTCTAACATTTCTTCCAAAAATGAATGTTGTCCTCTTCCTATCAAAGCTTCGCCAAACAATTTGATAGTATCGCCAATTTTATCAAACTGTTCGCTTTTTTCTAAATGATAGAAAATTTGCTTTTCAACAGCAATATTGGGTAGTTTTTCTCTTTTTTGCAAAAAATAAGCTGCGGCACGAGCATGAATGAGCATTTTATCTGCCAATAAATGATAGCAAAAATGCTTTACAAGTGGATGTAATTCATATAAAGTGCCTGAACTACTACGAGTTATACTTAGTATATTTTTATAAATTAATGGATATAAAATACTTTTTACATTATTTACATCTGTAATGCTTTCAATAGCTTTATCGGTTATTTTTTGTTGAAAAACCGACATCTGCAATAATAACTCTTTACTTTTAGGCTTTGTTTCCAAATGATTGAACACAGCTTTTAGCAAGTTATCATATAAATGTCCGTGGCTTTTTAGGGTTTCAAAAACAGTTTCAGCCGTTTCGCCATAGCCCAACAATTCCATGCCCAACTGAATAGATAAAGTATGGCCATGAGTACATTCACACAAACTTTCTATCTCTTTTTGCGGAATATTAGTAAAATCGCTATCCATACCCTGCACATATGAAGCATATTGCAGAGCTTGTTTTTTATTCAAACCATGTAGTTGAATACTTGCAATAGGTAAATTTAATATCGGTTTGAAACGGCTAATAATGATGATTTGCAAATGTTCCAAAGTTGTGGAAATGGCAAGCAGAAAATCTATAAATTCTTTGTCTTGAATATCTTGAAAATTATTCCAAAATAAAATTTTATTTTCGGCTTCCAAATGCGTTTTCAAAGCAACATATTTGCTCCTACTTTTCTTGTTATTTTGCAATAAAAAGCCATAGCCAGCCTGTTCCACAAAATCGTTGAAAGTGGTATCCTCATCTGCATCTAGCCAAATAATTCGGTTTTTGTCTTTGATATATTCTTGAATGCAAGCAGCTATAAAAGGTCTTTTACCAATGCCTCCTAAGCCTTCAATGCTGATAATTTTTGCTTGCAGATGTGAATGAGCTACAAAAAACTGTTCAAACTTTTTGAGTTCTTTTTTTCGGCCAAAAAGAGGAATTTGTAAACGAGGATAATTGACAAGCTGATTGTTAGACTGTAATAGTTTTTGGTGAGTTTCAACATCTATCGCCTCATAATCAATATTAGCGTTGTGTTTATCTATCACATTTTTGAGGCTCAAAGCAATATTTCTATGTACTTCGTCTATGTTTTCCCAAGTAGTAACTGCCTTTTCGTTATCTGGCAGTATTTGAAAGTCTTGTAACTCTCCTATATCCCAAAGACAAGGTTTTAGCAATAAACACAACATTATCTTTTCGTTTTGTTTATGCCATTGCATTGCTTTTTCTAATTCTTTTTGGCAAGTGGCAGAAGCAAAATAATCTGAACTCATCAAAACAAAAATCAAGTTTGCTTGCTGCATAGCCTTGCTAATTGTTTCTTCAGAGTTTTCGTGAGGCAAAGTCATTTGAGAATGTGAAAATTCCAACTTTTCGAACTCTTTCAAAACAGCTAGACTCTGCTCAAAGTCTCGAAAAAGAATGGCATCTTCTCTTGCATAGGAAAAAAATATTTTCATAATAGTTATTTCTTCTTTGTAAATACTTGACTAATATGACTATTTTATTTTTGAAAAGTTATTGAAAGTAATTTTATTTTTGTTCAAGAAAAGTCATAATAAACGAAAAAGGGAAAACACTTAACTTTAGTCAAGTATTTTCCCTTTTTTTATTTGATAGTAGAGCCTTAAAAACTATGCTTCACCACCTGTATTTTTTCTTCTTCTTCTTCTTCTTCGACGGCCACCAGATTTTTCTTCTCCTGTGTTCAACATGCCTTCATTGTAATCTACCAATTCGATGATACACATTTCAGCATTATCGCCATAACGGTAACCTGTACGCAAAATACGAGTATAACCACCTGGACGGTCTGCCACTTTTTCAGAAATGTTGTCAAACAATTCTTTTACAGTATATTTGTTTTGCAAATAACGAAATGCCATACGGCGAGAGTGTGTTGTATTTTCTTTTGAACGAGTAATCAAAGGCTCAACAAATTTACGCAAAGCTTTAGCTTTTGCAAGTGTTGTGCTGATTCTTTTGTGTTCGATTAAAGAAGATGCCATATTAGATAACATGGCTTTTCTGTGTGGCGCTGTACGGCCTAAATGATTAAATTTCTTTCCGTGTCTCATTGTTATAAAATAAAAATATTATGCTCTACTTTTTTTGATAATAGTCAGAGAAATTGAATAATGTATTAAGTGCCAAGCATTAATGAAGTGTTTGTTCAGTTGCTAACACATTGAAAAACAGCGTGTTAGCTTTTGCTTAAATATTCAAAAATTTCTGAACAATTGCTTATACTTACAAAAATTAGTCTTCGTCTAGCTTATATTTTGATAAATCCATACCAAAAGACAAGCCTTTTTCATTGATAAGTTCTTCAATTTCCATTAATGACTTCTTACCAAAGTTTCTAAATTTGATTAAAGCACTAGTATCATAATGCACTAATTCTGATAGTGTATTAATTTTGGCAGCTTTCAGACAGTTGTATGCTCTTACAGATAAATCCAAATCTTCGAGTGGCGTTTTTAAGAGCTTTCTCATATGTAAGATATGCTCATCAACGATATCGTCATCTTCATCTGCCTTAGAATCAAAAGTGATATTTTCATCAGAAATAAGCATCAAGTGCTGAATCAAGATTTTAGCAGACTCTTTGATAGCATCTTCTGGATGAATAGTTCCATCTGTTTTGATTTCAACTATTAACTTTTCGTAGTCTGTTTTTTGTTCTACCCTTGTATTTTCAACGTAATAACGTACATTTTTGATAGGCGTATAGATGGCATCAATAGGAATTAAACCATGAACCAAATCTTTAGGCATATTTTCTTCGGCAGGTACATAGCCTCGCCCTTTGCCTATCGTCAATTCTACATCAAGATGCACACTAGGCTCCATATTGCAAATAACAAAATCGTGATTTGTTATTTTAAATGCAGCAGTATGTTTTTCAATATCTCCTGCTCTGAAAGCTTCTGAATTACTAATAGATACAAAAATTCGTTCTGAGGTAAAATCTTCGTCTCTAACGACTTTTTTGAAACGAACTTGTTTTAGATTCAATATAATTTCAGTTACATCTTCCAGCACACCATTGATTGTTGCAAACTCATGATCAACACCATTGATTTTGACAGCAGTAATTGCATACCCTTCTAGTGATGATAACAACACTCTTCGAATAGCATTACCAACAGTAACGCCATAGCCTGGCTCAAGTGGACGAAATTCAAATAAACCCTCAAAGTCAGTCGTCTTTTGCGCAATTATTTTTTCTGGCTTTTGAAATGCTAAAAGACCCATATATATCCTCCTTGTTTATTAGAAATAATTAATTTGAAATGATAGCAAGCAAAATGAGATTGAAATATGTTATCTATAATATAATTATAGATAACATATTTTTCATCTACATTGTCATAAGTACTCTTTTTATTTAGAGTATAATTCGACAATTAATTGCTCATTAATATTTTCTGGAATTTGCTCTCTTTCAGGTACTGCAATAAACGTACCTGTTTGGCTATTTGTATTCCAATCTAGCCAAGGGAAAGATTTCCCTTTTACACTTAAAGAAGCCGCTACAACTTCTAAGTTTTTAGATTTCTCTCTAAGCGTGATTACATCACCTGGTCTCAATGTACAAGAAGGAATGTCCGTCTTAACACCATTTAGCATGATATGTCCGTGTGTCACTAATTGACGTGCACCACGACGTGAAGTCGATAAGCCTAAACGAAATACCACATTATCAAGACGAGACTCCAACAATTGTAACAAGATTTCACCTGTTACGCCTTGCTTTTGACTTGCTTTTTTGAATAAGTTTCTAAATTGACGCTCTAAAACACCATAAGTGTATTTAGCTTTTTGTTTTTCCTTTAATTGAATAGCATATTCCTTAATGTTGCTTTTACGTTTTTTCATTAAGCCATGCTGGCCAGGAGGATAATTGCGTTTTTCGAATGCCTTATCATAGCCATAAATAGATTCGCCGAATTTTCTTGATATTTTCGTCTTAGGTCCTCTATATCTTGCCATCAGTATATATGATTATTTATGTTTTATTTAAATACTTATTTTTTGAGTAAGAGTTTTATACTCTTCTACGTTTTGGAGGGCGACAGCCATTGTGTGGTAAAGGCGTAACATCTCTAATTAGAGTTACTTCTAGTCCTGCTGCACTCAAAGCACGAATAGCTGCTTCACGTCCCGAACCAGGCCCTTTTACAAATACTTCTACCCGCTTTAAACCTGCATCTAAGGCTACTCTAGCTGCATCATCAGCTGATATTTGAGCAGCATAAGGTGTGTTTTTCTTAGAACCTCTAAAGCCAGATTTACCTGCCGAAGACCAAGAAATAACTTGTCCGCTTGCATTAGTGATAGATATAATTATATTGTTAAAGCTTGCTCTGATAAAAGCTTTTCCTTCTGCTTCTACTCTAACAATTCGTCTTTTTACTACTTTCTTTCTTGATTTCGCCATTTTATTTATTGAATTATAATGCTTAAAACCTTAATTCGCAAAAACATTCGGCTTTTGCAATAGAGATTTACATTTTTGAACAAACAAATGCATAATTGCTGATATAAATACCAAATTATCCATATCAACAATTTGTTGCCTGTGTCTATTTTCTTGGTGCTTTTTTCTTACCTGCAACGGTCTTTTTACGTCCTTTTCTTGTTCGTGCATTGGTTTGCGTGCGTTGTCCTCTCAAAGGTAAACCTTTTCTGTGACGAATGCCTCTGTAACAACCAATATCCATCAATCGCTTGATGTTCATTTGAACTTCTGAACGCAACTCTCCTTCTACAGTATATTCACTAATAACTGTGCGAAGGCTTGTTACCTCTTCATCCGTCAAATCTTTAACTTTTTTGTCTAGATCTACATCAGCTGCTGCTAATATATCCTTTGCACTACTTTTTCCAATACCGTAAATATAGGTAAGGGCGATAAATGCTTTTTTAAACCGTGGTAAGTCAACTCCTGCTATACGTGCCATAATTATCCTTGTCTTTGTTTAAATTTTGGATTTTTTTTATTGATGACGTACAATTTGCCTTTTCTTTTGACAATTTTACAGTCGCTACTTCTTTTCTTTATAGATGTTTTAACTTTCATGTTATACAAAATTTTATGGAATAAGAAATAGTTTTGATATGTAAGATTTTATTTATAACGATATGTAATACGTCCTTTTGTCAAATCATAAGGAGACATTTCAACAGCCACTTTATCGCCAGGTAAAATACGAATATAATTCATTCTCATTTTTCCTGCAATGTGACTTGTAATTTGGTGCCCATTTTCTAATCGTACTTTGAACAAAGCATTACCTCCTAATGCTTCTATTACAATTCCGTCTTGTTTAATTAAATCTTGCTTTGCCATATCATTTTTTTAAGAAAAAACCATCAATTTCTGATGATTTAAGGGACATAAAAGTCCTTAATTTTAATTTGAGTGCAAATATCGTGTTTTTTTATGAATTTTTTAAGCAATTGGCAATAATTCTTCATTATTTTTTATTGCTGTTTCTAAAAATTCAAAAGTAGATAAAATATCTGCCTTATTTTTGCGTATTGCTATTGTATGTTCATAATGTGCAGATGTTGTACTATCAACAGTAACAATTGTCCAGCCATCATTTAAACGTGTTACTTCTTTCTTGCCCATATTAATCATAGGTTCGATAGCAAGTACTAAACCATCTAATAGCTTAATGCCTTTACCTCTGCGTCCATAATTTGGTACTTCTGGAGCTTCATGTAAATTGCGGCCAACACCATGACCTACCAACTCTCGCACTACACCATATCCATGTTTTCGTTCTGTATGTTGTTGGATAGCAAAGCTAATGTCTCCCAATCGTCTTCCAACAACTGCCTGTTCTATTCCTTTATATAAAGATTCTTTCGTAACAGTCAAAAGTTGCATTACATCAGACTTCACCTCACCTACACAGTAAGTATAAGCAGAGTCTCCATAAAAACCATTGGCCAACACACCACAATCTATAGACACGACATCTCCATCTTTTAGCTCATATTGGCTAGGCATACCATGTACTACTTCGTTATTAAGCGAAATACACAAGGTATGAGGAAAATCATTATAGCCTTTAAAACCAGGTAGAGCCTTATTATCACGAATAAATTCTTCAGCTACTTTATCAAGTTTTATGGTAGAAATGCCTGGACGCATAATCTTGGCTACTTCAGCATGTGCTTGCCCTACTAAACGACAGCTATGACGTATTAACTCAACTTCATCGTCTGTTTTGTAAAATATTTTTCTATTTGCCAAAATATCTTTTTTAGTAAAGTTGTATGTGATATTTATTTTCGTAAAACCTTAGAGCTAATGCTGCTCAATACCATTCAAAATATATGAACTTATCTAACTCTGCAAAAACAATATTTTTCTAAAAAAATAGTAGCTTGGTATTTTAACTTTTTTTTAGTAAAACATTATATGCAAAAGACTAAAATGCCATTTCTATTATTTCTCAATCCAATTGATACTTCCAAGTGCTATAAGAAATATAACTCAAGAGAAAAGGTATCATTTTGAATTAAGTCAAAAAATAATATTTATACAGCTTCTTATAGACACAAACAAAGTTTTCTAGCTCTTTTTATCAAGAAATAGAAAACTTTGCTGAGATTTTTTTTTAATGTCTTATATTAAACACTTGCTCCAATAGCATTTCTGCCCTTTATTCTTGAGCTACCTTTCATTAATCCATCATAATGACGCATCAATAAATGGCTCTCAATTTGCTGTAAAGTATCTAACATTACAGCCACCAATATAAGCAAAGAAGTTCCTCCAAAGAAGTCTGCAAACTGCTGATTTACTCCACCTAAAATTGCAAAGGCTGGCATAATTGCAACTAAACCTAAGAAAAGTGAGCCTGGCAATGTAATTTTCGATAATACTCCATCAATAAATTCGGCTGTTTTTCGTCCTGGTTTTACTCCAGGAATAAATCCATTATTGCGTTTCATATCATCCGCTATTTGTGTAGGATTGATGATAAGTGCTGTATAGAAATAAGTAAAAATAACAACCATCAAAAAGAAAAAGAAATTATACCAAAAAGATGTGTATAAGTTTCCTGATTGAATATTTTGCATAAACGCAGAATCAGGGAAGTATGCTGCTACAAAAGAAGGAATAAACATCAAAGCTTGTGCAAAGATGATTGGCATTACTCCAGAAGCATTTACTTTCAAAGGAATGTACTGTCTTACACCGCCATATTGTCGGTTTCCGACAATTCTTTTAGCATATTGAACAGGAATTCTTCTAGTACCTTGAACCAACAAAATTGTAACTAAAATAATCGCTACCCATAAAGCAATTTCGATAAGGAAAAATACAGGGCCACCACTAGAACCTGCTAAAGCAGAGCTAAATTCGGCTACTAATGCGAAAGGTAAACGTGCAATAATTCCTACTGTAATCAATAAAGAAATACCATTACCGATGCCTTTATCTGTAATTTTTTCTCCCAGCCACATACAAAATACAGTTCCTCCTGTCAGTACAACAACTGTTGAGATAGTAAATAGGAATGAACCAATGATAATAGCAGGGCCTGCAATAGATTGTAAGAAAGTGACATAGCCCAAAGCTTGTACTGCCGTAACAGCAATCGTTAAATAACGTGTTATTTGTGTAATTTTTCGCCTACCACTTTCGCCTTCTTTCTGCATTTTTTGGAAATAGGGTACTGCCAGCGTTAAGAGTTGCATAGCAATAGATGCAGATATATAGGGCATGATACCCAAAGCAAATATTGATGCTCTTGTAAAAGAGCCTCCAACAAACATATTTAACAACCCAAGGAAGCCCGTTTGTCCAGAAGCTGCTAAACTTTCCAAACCGCCAGGGTCCACACCGGGTAAGACTACAAAAGAGCCTATACGATATATAAGAAGCAATCCAAGAGTGAACGCAATCTTATTTCGTAAATCTTCTATTTTGTATATATTCTTTAAGGTTTCGATGAACTTTTTCATACTTTCTTTAATATATTGATACAACTATCCTATAAATATAAGAAACTAACTAGACTAATATAGCATAGTTAGTTTATATATAGGTAGTTTTTTAGCTAATAACAGTTGCCGAGCCGCCTAATTCTTCGATAGCAGCTTTGGCAGATGCACTAAATGCGTGCAAATTAACATTGATAGCCTGTGTTAGCACTCCATTGCCTAAGACTTTTACTTTATCGGTTTTTTGAACCAAACGCAAACGACGTAAAGCTTCAAAATCAATTGTAGTTAGGCTGTGCTTATCAGCTATATGTTGTAAAGAGTTTAGGTTAAATGGAACATACTCTACACGGTTAATGTTTTTGAAACCACGTTTTGGTAAACGCATTTGTATAGGTGTTTGTCCACCCTCGAAATTTCTTTTTCGAGAATAACCTGATCTTGACTGTAAACCTTTGTGTCCTCTTGTTGAAGTTCCACCTCTTCCTGAACCTTGTCCACGTCCAATACGTTTTTTAGATTTTAAAGAGCCTGCCGCAGGTTTTAGATTGTGTAATTCACTCATTTTTTATAAAAATTCTACTTTTACTAAATGCTTTACCTTATTAATCATACCCTGTATTTGAGGGGTTGCTTCGTGTTCCACAGTTTTATGCATTTTTTTTAGTCCTAATGCAAACATAGTGTTTTTTTGTCGCAAAGGCCTGTCAATGACGCTTTTAACTTGTGTAATTTTTACTCGTCCCATTTTATATATATTTATGGGGCATAATGCCACTTGATAGATAAACTTAATAAATTTATAATAATAGACTATTTTCTAGCCGTTAAACACTTTTTCTACCTTGATACCTCTAGTTCTTGCAATAGTTAAAGGGTCTCTCAATAGTTGTAAAGCATTGATTGTTGCTTTTACTACATTGTGTTTGTTGGCAGAACCTAAAGATTTTGCAATTACATCAGTAACACCAGCACTCTCTAATACAGCACGCATTGCTCCTCCAGCGATTACACCAGTACCTTTTGCAGCAGGTCTGATAATTACTTTTGCAGCTCCATATTTACCATATTGTTCATGTGGGATAGAACCTTCATGCACAGGTACTTTAATGAGCGTTTTCATAGCATCATCACGGCCTTTATCAATAGACCCCGTTACCTCACGAGCTTTTCCTAAACCGTGACCAACAACGCCTTTGCCATCACCTACTACTACAATAGAAGAGAAACTGAATGTGCGACCACCTTTAGTCACTTTAGCTACACGATTGATAGCTACTACTTTGTGTTTAAATTCTGAATCTGTAGCTTTAACTTTTTTTCCGTTTGCCATAAGATTTTTGTTTTTTAGAATTGAAGGCCACCTTCTCTTGCTCCGTCAGCTAAGGCTTTAACTCTTCCATGATACAAATAGCCACTTCTATCAAATAAGACAGATGAAATATTAGCTGCTGCTGCACGCTCGGCAAGTTTTTTGCCTACTAAGGTAGCTTCTTCTTTTTTTGTTGTAGCTTGTTCTTTTAAATCTATTTCTCTCGACGAAACTGAAGCCAAAGTTGTGCCTGAAAGATCATCTATGATTTGAGCATAGATATATTTATTGCTTCTAAAAACAGAAAGACGTGGTCTCTCAGATGTTCCCGAAATTTTCTTGCGTATTTTATATCGTATTTTTCTGCGACGTAGCGCTTTACTAAATGCCATTGCTATTATATATTTATTATAGTTACATATTATTAGTAGTAAAATAGAAATATTTATTTGATAAATGTTTTAAATTTTATTAAAACATTATTTTTAAAAATAATTAACCATTTTATTTCTATCTCTCCACTAATATTATTTACCTGCTGTTTTACCTGCTTTTCTTCTTAGCTCTTCGCCAACATACTTAATACCTTTTCCTTTGTATGGTTCAGGCTTACGATAAGCACGAATCTTTGCAGCAACTTGTCCAAGAAGTTGTTTATCTATGCTTGTAAGAGTAACAATAGGATTTTTACCTTTAACGGTTTGGGTAGAAATTTTCACTTCTTGTGGCACATAAAAATAAATAGGATGCGAAAAACCGACAGAAAATTTTAATAATTGTCCTTGATTTTCGGCTCTAAAACCTACACCCACAAACTCTAACTGTTTTGTATAACCTTTTGAAACACCAATAACCATGTTATTGACAAGCGAACGGTACAAGCCATGTAGTGCTTTGTGTCGTTTTTGTTCAGTAGGTCTTTGAATTTTCAACACACCATTTTCTATGGTAACACCCATATCTGGGTCTATTTGTTGTGTTAGTTGGCCTTTTGGGCCTTTAACTGTTACAATGTTACTTGCATCTGTACTGATTTGAACACCACTTGGTATATCTATCGGTAATTTTCCTATTCGAGACATTACTTGCTGCTTTATATATTTATTAATTAACTAAACAGATAACCTCACCACCAACATTAAGTCGGCGAGCATCTTTGCCTATGATTACTCCTTTTGGAGTAGAAACAATAGCAATGCCTAATCCATTTAGTACTCTTGGAATTTCGCCTGCTTTTGCATATTGGCGAAGTCCTGGTTTGCTATATCGAACCAACTTATTGATAGCTGGTTTTTTTGATACAGGGTCATATTTCAAAGCGATTTTAATAACGCCTTGTCCATTTGATGTTTCTTCAAATTTATATCTAAAGATATAACCTTGTTCGTACAATATTTCTGTAATTCTCCGTTTGATATTAGAAGCGGGAATTTCGACTACTCTATGACCTGCCATGTTGGCATTTCTGATGCGTGTAAGATAGTCGCCTATAGTATCTGTAATTGCTGACATAATATGCCTTTCTTTAGATTGATTTCGAGAAGTTTATTATAAAATAGTCTTTTTGGAAGAGGTCTGGATTTCGAGGCACAAAGTTAGCAATAAACTATGAGATAAAAAAGAGACGTAGCAATAAAACCACGTCTTTTTTACATTTTTAGTATATTTTAAAACTGCTAATGTTGCTAGACCAAATTGATAAGCATTTTATTTTCAAAACAGCTAAATAACAAGTTAATTACTTAAAATATAAATTTTAAATTGTTTTTGTTATAAGAGCGTAATATATTGAGAAACAAATTGTTTATTCTTTGTATTGTTTTACCAACTAGCTTTTCTGACACCAGGAATTTTACCTTCTGAGGCTAATTTTCGAAAAGCAACTCTCGATATTCCAAAATGACGCATATAGCCTCGTGGTCGCCCTGTCAACATACAACGGTTTTTTAATCGAACAGGAGAAGCATTTTTAGGTAACTTATCCAATTCTTCATATCTTCCTTCTGCTTTTAGCTGCTCTCTTTTGGCAGCATATTTAGCAACTATTCTTTTGCGTTTGGCTTGACGAGCAATAATTGACTTCTTTGACATTATCTTAGAGTTTTACTTTTTATTATTTTTAAATGGCATTCCTAATTCTTTCAATAAAGCATAAGCTTCTTTATCCGTTGGAGCAGTTGTGACAAATGTAATATCAAATCCACAAACACGAGGCACTTTATCTAATTCCATTTCTGGAAAAATAATTTGCTCTGTAATACCCATAGAATAATTGCCACGGCCATCAAAGCTTTTATCATTAATGCCTCTAAAGTCACGCACACGAGGTAATGCAACAGATACCAAACGGTCTAAAAATTCCCACATTCTATCGCCACGCAAGGTTACTCTTGCTCCAATAGCCATTTCTTCTCTCAATTTAAAATTAGAGATAGACGTTTTAGCTTTTGTTGCAACTGCCTTTTGGCCAGCAATAAGTGTCAATTCTTTTACGGCTACATCAACAGCTTTTTTATCAGCAGTTGCTACACCTACACCTTGATTAAGGCATATTTTTTGTAAACGAGGTACTTGCATAGCAGAAGAATAGTTGAACTGTTCTTTCAATTTAGTAGCAATCTCTTCGTTATATTTTGTTCTAAGTCTTGGAATGTATTTCATTACTTAATTACCTCCCCTGTTTTTTTAGAATACCGAACTAACTTTCCATCTTCACGACGACGACCTATACGAGTAGGTTCGCCCGTTTTTGGATCAATAAGCATCAAATTAGACATATGTATTGGTGCTTCTTTTTTGATAATACCTCCTTGAGGATGCTCTGTATTAGGTTTTGTATGACGGTGAATAATGTTCACCCCTTCTACAATAGCTCTTCCTTTTGCTGTATCTATTCTTAATACACGGCCTTCTGCCCCTTTGTCTTCTCCAGACAATATCTTCACTACATCACCTTTTATGATGTGATATTTAGGACGAAAACGTGTTTGTTGTTGTTTCTTACTCATGATAAAACTTTCTACAGATATAATAAAGAAAGTGAGAAATTTTAAAACTTTTTATTAGTGTTAAACACTAAATGAATATAGCCTAAGTGCCAAGCAAGCACTTTGTAAATAATGCAACAATTTATGCTAACACTCTTAAAATTAGTGTATTAGCTTCTACGATTTGTAGAATAAATTTATTCAATTACTTATTTATACACTAAACTTATTAGAAAGTTAGTGTGTTTTTTTTAGTTAGGCAATTTATTATTGTTTCACTAAGTATAAAAAGCCTTAAATATAGCATCAGGCTAATGAAGATGCTTTTTTATTTAAAATCGAATTGATTTTGCAGTTTTGACACAAAAAACATTAAGTTTGACATGTCGTTTTTTATTATAAGGCTGCTTGTTACCTTGTTATAGAAATAGCTATATTTTTTATAGTACTTCTGGAGCTAAAGAGATAATACGGGTATAACCTTTGTCTCTTAGTTCTCGGGCAACAGGGCCAAAAATACGAGTACCTCTAGGGTCTCCTCCTGCATTTAGGAGTACAACTGCATTATCGTCAAAAGCGATATAAGTGCCATCTTTTCTTCGCAATTGCTTGCGAGTACGCACGACAACTGCTTTTGATACTGTACCCTTTTTAACATTGCCTGATGGTAAGGCATCTTTTACGGTGACAACAACAATGTCACCAACACCTGCATAGCGTCTTTTTGTGCCACCAAGAACCCTTATACATAAAGCTTCTTTTGCACCGCTATTATCAGCTACTCTAACTCTGCTTTCTTGCTGTATCATTGTGTTATACTATTTTGCTTTTTCGATAATTTCTATCAAACGCCAGCGTTTGCGTTTGCTAAGAGGTCGTGTTTCCATGATGGTTACAGTATCTCCGATGCCACATTTGTTTTCTTCGTCATGTGCAGCATACTTTTTGGTTTTTTTGAGGAATTTTCCATATAATGGATGTCTCACTTTTCTCAAAACCGATACAGTAATGGTTTTATCCATTTTGTCACTCGTAACAATACCCGTTTTTTGTTTTCTTAAATTTCTTTGTACTTCTTGCGACATTTTTATTTTAAATTTGAAAGTTACGAAAACTTTGATTTAACGATTAAGTGCCAAGCACTATTTATTATACATTTTACGTTTGTACTACTACCTTTGAAATCAGTATATTAGCTTCCGCAATTCGTAGAATAAATCTGTCTGGGTACTTATGCACCTTGTAATTCTCTAGCACGAAGTTCTGTTTTCATACGAGCGATATCTCTGCGTATAAACTTCAACTCATTAGAATTTACTAGCGGCGTTATCGATTGGTTCAGTTTAAGTTTTTGTAAACGTCTTGTTTCGTCTTCTAATTTTTCGATTAGTTCTTCTTGTCCTAACTCTCGAAAACTTACTTTTTTCTTCTTTGCCATAAGACTTAGCCTCTTTTATGCTATAAAGGGTGATTTTGTAAGGCTATATTAGCACAATACAAAAATATCTTTTATATGAATTGATAAACAATACTTAATTATTCTTGATAATCTCTTCTGACTACCATTTTGGTTTTAATAGGTAATTTTTGAGCTGCCAAACGCAAAGCTTCTTGAGCAACCGCTTGCGGTACTCCGTCTAACTCAAACATGATTCGGCCAGGCTTCACAACAGCAACCCAATGGTCGGGTGCTCCCTTACCTTTACCCATCCTTACTTCAAGGGGTTTCTTAGTAACAGGTTTGTCTGGAAAAATTCTAATCCAAACGTTACCTTCCCTTTTCATATATCTTGTTAAAGCAATACGAGCGGATTCTATTTGTCTATTAGTAATCCAATGTGCTTCGAGTGCTTTCAAACCAAAAGAGCCAAAAGATAAAGTGCTACCACGTTGAGCGACACCTTTCATTCTTCCCTTTTGTTGCTTTCTAAATTTTGTTCTTTTCGGCTGTAACATTTTTTGCTATTTATAAGGCACGAATAGATTTCGAGAGTTTAATAAAGTATTGTGCTAAAATTGAGAACTGTTAAGGAAACAAACAAGACTATTTCTTTCTTCTATTTCTGCTTCCACTATTGCCACGGCGTTTTTTATCTTTAGGAACGCTTGGAGATAAATCACGCTTGCCTAATACATCTCCTTTACAAATCCATACTTTTACGCCTATTTTGCCATAAACGGTTAGGGCTTCTTTTAGGGTATAATCAATATCAGCACGGAAAGTATGCAAAGGTGTTCTACCTTCTTTGAACTCTTCTGAACGAGCCATTTCTGCTCCACCCAAACGGCCAGATACTCTTACCTTAATGCCTTCTGCACCTGCTCGCATAGTTGATGTAACAGCAGTTTTAACAGCTCGGCGATAATTCATTCTAGCTTCTAATTGCTTTGCAATAGTTTCTGCAACAATATGAGCGTCAAGTTCTGGACGACGTATTTCGACAATGTTAATTTGAACATTATTTTTAGTGAGTTTTTTCAATTCCTCTCTAATTCTATCCACCTCTGACCCACCTTTACCGATAATAATTCCCGGACGGGAAGTGTTAATCGTTATGGTGATTCTTTTCAAAGTACGTTCAATGATAATGCGAGACATTCCACCCTTATTGATACGGGCATTTAAATATTCTCGTATTTTTTCGTCTTCATACAATTTATTAGGAAAATCAGCAGCCGAAGCATACCAATTAGAGTCCCAACCTCTGATGTAACCTAATCTATTAGCTATTGGATTAACTTTCTGTCCCATATACCTTTCAGTTATTAATTTTCGCTTTCTTGAATATTATCAGTTGCTGCTACCTTTTCAGATTTTAAACCAGCTCCAGACTTACTATCAACTACGATTGTGATATGATTTGAACGCTTTCGGATTCTATATGCTCTACCAA
The DNA here is from genome assembly GCA_049613665.1 of Chitinophagales bacterium. Taxonomy (GTDB): domain Bacteria; phylum Bacteroidota; class Bacteroidia; order Chitinophagales; family UBA2359; genus JBMZCV01. The sequence goes on from JBMZCV010000015.1 coordinate 23,992, forward strand.
ATGGAGCAGGTCTGAATCGTTTTAAAGTACGTCCTCCATCTACTTGGATTGTTTTGATATATAAATCTTCGATGTCACTCGATTTATTTTTAGCTTGCCAGTTGGTAACAGCAGAAAATAATAGTCTTTCGAGCGGACGAGCAGCGTGTTTACGAGTAAACTTTAAAATTCCTAAAGCATCATTCACATTCACTCCTCGTATAGTATCAACTACTAATCGCATTTTTCGCGGTGAAGTAGGATAATTTCGTAACTTTGCAACAGCTTCCATTGATTTTATTTTTACAATGCTTCTGATTGTTATTTTTAAATTGCGTAGTTTTTTAGTTTAAACTACTCTTTTCTCGGAAAAAATCCGATATAATTATATGGCATTTTTTTATAAAAAGCTTATGCCAAAACTTTTACTTCTTCTTAGCAGCATGACCCTTAAAGTTTCTTGTAGGGGCAAATTCACCTAATTTATGACCTACCATATTTTCAGTAACATAAACAGGTATAAATTTATTACCATTATGAACAGCGAAAGTATGTCCAACAAATTCAGGTGTAATCATAGATGCTCTTGACCATGTTTTGATAACTGTTTTACGACGGCTATCATTGAGTTTATCTACTTTTTTTTGCAATTTATATGCTACGTAAGGACCTTTTTTTAGTGACCTAGCCATATTTCGTTCTATTAACTAAATTAGTAAGTAATGTTTATTTATCTAATCGTTATCGTTTACTTCTTACGACGACTAATGATTAAACGAGAAGATGCCTTTTTGCGATTTCGTGTTTTCTTTCCTTTCGCATAAAGTCCTGTTCTTGAACGTGGATGTCCACCAGAAGCTCTACCTTCACCACCACCCATTGGGTGATCGACAGGGTTCATTACTACACCACGAGTTCTTGGACGACGACCTAACCAACGTTTTCTTCCTGCTTTTGCTAGGACTTCGAGGCTGTGGTCAGAGTTGGAAACAGAACCAATAGTAGCTAAACAAGTTTGTAGTACCATTCTTGATTCGCCAGAAGGCAATTTGATAATAGCATATTTGCCATCTCTTGCTGCTAATTGGGCATAAGTTCCTGCACTTCTAGCCATAACACCACCACGTTTAGGTTGTAGTTCGATGTTGTGAATAATTGTACCAAAAGGAATATCTCTCAAATACATAGTGTTACCTACATCTGGAGTAGCTTTCTCACCTGACATAACCACATCTCCAACTTTTAAGCCTTCTGGAGATAAGATGTATCTTTTTTCACCGTCAGCATAAGCTACCAACGCAATAAAAGCACTTCTATTTGGGTCATATTCGATAGTTTTTACCGTTGCAGGAATACCAAATTTTTGACGTTTGAAGTCAATAGTACGATAAGAACGTTTATGTCCACCGCCTTTATAGCGAATGGTCATTCTACCTTTGCTATTTCGTCCACCACTTTTAGAGATACCTACGGTTAAGCTCTTTTCTGGTCGGTTTGTTGTGATTTCTGCAAAAGTATTTGCAATTCTAAATCTCGAACCAGGAGTGACGGGTTTATGTTTTTTTACTGCCATGTTATTCTAGGATAATTATCGGTTATCCAAAACCTTAGTGATTATAATACTTTGATGTAGAAGAAGCATGCTGCTTTAAGCTAAATGTCAAGCACTAAATTTATACAATTTATTTGAACTTCACTAACACATTGAAAATTGAGGTGTTAGTTTCCATAAAAAGGAATTTATTTTTAATGATTGACTAACGAAAGTCTATACGTTTTCATAGATATTGATGACATCACCTTCGTCAAGTGTTATTATCGCTCTTTTGATAAGGGCTGTTTTGCCTTTCAAAACACCACCTTTAGTATAACGTTGTTTAGCTTTTCGAGGTCTGATGCTAGTATTAACTGCTGCTACACTAACACCATACATTTCTTCAACAGCTTTTTTTATTTCGATTTTATTAGATTTATTGTGAACAATAAAACCGTATTTATTTTCTGTTTCATTCAGACGATCCATCTTTTCAGAAATGATAGGCTGAACCAATATTTGTTTAGACATGATTGCTCTTTATTTTTAATTGCTAGGCACTAAATTAACCAATGTTTTTATTAAGATTATTATTCTTAACTAAAACTAGTTGCAGTGCTTTCGCTAATGATAAGCGTTTCGGCATTTAGTATGCTATAAGTGTTTAATAAACTTGCAGGCATTACGTTTGCTTTTTGCAAATTTTTAGCTGACTTATAAACATTAAGATTATCACCATTGACTAACAATAACGTTTTTTTGCTTTCAACACCTAAGTTTTTCAGCATTTCAACGTAAGTCTTTGTTTTTGGAGTATCTAAATTAAGGTCTTCAACAATGATAATACTACCATTTTGAGCTTTTTGAGTCAAAGCAGAGCTTCTAGCCAAAGTTTTAACCTTTTTATTTAGCTTAATGCCATAGTTGCGTGGTCTTGGACCAAAAACTCTACCACCACCTCTAAACAAAGGATTTTTGATACTACCTGCACGGGCAGTACCTGTTCCTTTCTGTCTTTTTATTTTTCTAGTAGAACCTTTTATTTCACCACGTTCTTTGGCTTTATGTGTGCCTTGACGTTGATGAGCTAAATATTGCTTTACTGCCAAATAAATAGCATGATCGTTTGGTTCAATACCGAATATATCGTCAGACAATTCTATTTCTTTGCCTGTCGCTTGACCGTTGATATTTAATACTTCTAGTTTCATGTTATCCCTCAATAATTACGTAAGAACCTGTATGACCTGGAATTGCTCCAGAAATTAATAAAAGATTTTTCTCTTCAAAAACTTTCACGACTGTCAGATTGCGAATCTTAACACGCTTTCCGCCCATTCGGCCTGCCATACGCATTCCTTTGAATACACGAGCTGGATAAGAGGCTGCACCAATAGAACCTGGTGCACGTCCACGATTATGCTGACCGTGAGTAGCCATACCCACACCGCCAAATCCATGACGTTTTACAACTCCCTGAAAACCTTTACCTTTTGAATTAGCAGCGACACTTACGATTTCGCCTTCTTCAAAAAGATCAACAGTTAGTGTGTCTCCTACATTAGCTTCAAAATCAAAATCTCTGATTTCAATTAGTTTTTTCTTAGGAGTGACTTTAGATTTTTCAAAATGCCCCAAAAGTGGTTTTGGAGTATTTTTTTCTTTTCTTTCGTCAAAACCTATCTGAATGGCATTATAACCATCAGTTTCGTCTGTTTTTACTTGAGTAACGTAGCATGGCCCCGCCTCAACAACAGTACATTGTATTTGTTTGCCATCTTCTTGGAAGAAGCTGGTCATTCCTACTTTTTTACCGATAATTCCTTTCATCAGTCTATTATACTTTTATTTCAACATCAACGCCACTTGGCAAATCTAATTTCATTAGTGCATCAATAGTCTTTGATGTCGAGCTATAAATGTCCAACAATCTTTTATAAGTCGATAGCTGAAATTGCTCTCTTGATTTTTTATTAACGTGTGGAGACCGTATTACCGTAAAAACTTTACGTTTTGTTGGTAATGGTATTGGACCTGAAATAACAGCTCCAGTTGAACGCACTGTCTTTACTATTTTTTCTGAAGACTTATCTACCAAGTTGTGGTCATAAGACTTTAGTTTGATTCTAATTCTTTGAGTAGTCATTATGCTTCTACGTTTAGTTTGCCTTGTGATTTAGCGATTACATCTTCTTGAATACTTTTAGGAGCAGGTGCATAGTGAGAAAACTCCATGCTTGAAGTTGCTCTACCTGATGTAATTGTTCTTAGAGAAGTAACATAGCCGAACATTTCAGATAAAGGCACTTTAGCTTTTACTATCTGTGCATTTCCTCTTACTTCCATACCTTCCATCAAGCCTCTTCTTCTGTTCAAATCGCCCATTACCTCACCTGTATAATCATCTGGTGTAGTAACTTCTAATTTCATGATAGGCTCTAAAATTTGAGGCTTTGCTTTACGAGCTGCATTTCTAAAACCCATTCTCGCTCCTATTTCAAAAGAAAAAGCATCAGAGTCAACAGGGTGGAAACCACCATCATATACTCTCACTCGTAATGCCTGAATTTCGTAACCAGCTAATGGCCCGCTCTTCATGGCTGCTTTAAAACCTTTTTCGATAGATGGTATAAATTCTCTAGGAATAGATCCACCACGAATTTCATTTACAAATTGTAAGCCTTCTTTAATTTCGCCTGACTCTTCATCTGGCAAAGCTGGCATAATTTCAAATGACATTTTGGCGTATTTACCTCTACCACCTGATTGTTTTTTGTAAACTTCTGTATGGTCATAAGCAACACCAATAGATTCTTTATAGTTTACTTCTGGTGCACCTTGATTACACTCTACTCTGAACTCACGACGTAAACGATCGACAATGATTTCTAAGTGAAGTTCACCCATACCGCTAATAATAGTTTGCCCTGTATCTTCGTTAAATTTAACTTTGAAGGTTGGGTCTTCTTCTGCCAACTTAGCTAAACCAGTACCTAGTTTGTCTAAATCTTTTTGGCTTTTTGGTTCAATAGCAACACTGATTACAGGATCAGGGAAAGTCATGCTTTCTAAAACAATAGGATTTTTCAAATCACATAAAGTATCACCTGTACGAATATTTTTGAAACCTACTCCTGCTCCAATGTCACCTGCTTGAATGCTGCTAATTGGGTTTTGCTTATTTGAGTGCATCTGATAGATACGAGAAATACGCTCTTTCTTGCCTGAGCGAGTATTCAATACAGCAGAACCAGCATCTAACTTACCAGAATATACTCTAAAGAAACACAAACGTCCTACATAAGGGTCGGTTGCGATTTTGAAAGCCAAAGCTGCAAAAGGTTCTTTCTCATCTGCATTTCTACCTTCTTCTTCTCCAGTATCAGGATTAGTACCTACAATTGCTTTTACATCTAAAGGAGATGGCAAGTATTTGATAACGCAGTCAAGCATAGCCTGAACGCCTTTATTTTTGAAAGCAGAACCACAAAGCATAGGGATAATAGACATATCCAAAGTTGCTTTACGAATAGCTTCATTCAATTCAGCTTCAGTAATACTTTCTGGGTCTTCAAAATATTTTTCCATGATATCGTCGTCGTATTCAGCAACGGCTTCTACCATTTTCTCTCTATATTCTTCTACCAAATCCACTAAATCTTCAGGAATAGGAATAACATCGTATTTCATACCTTTAGACTCATCGTCCCAAACGATAGCTTCATTTCTGATTAAATCAACAACGCCTTTGAAATCATCTTCTGCTCCAATAGGAATTTGTAAAGGTACTGGATTTGCACCTAATACGCTTCTTACTTGGCTAACAACTTCTAAGAAATCAGCACCTGTTCTATCCATTTTGTTTACAAAACCAATACGGGGTACTTCATAACGATTAGCTTGTCTCCATACTGTTTCAGATTGAGGCTCTACGCCACCTACTGCACAAAACAAAGCAACTACACCATCTAAAACTCTCAATGAACGCTCTACCTCAACGGTAAAATCAACGTGACCAGGAGTGTCAATGATATTTACTTGATGAGTTGTATCTCGATAAACCCATTCTGTTTTTGTTGCTGCCGATGTGATGGTAATTCCTCTTTCTTGTTCTTGTTCCATCCAGTCCATCGTTGCTGCTCCATCATGAACCTCTCCGATTTTGTGAGTAAGTCCAGTATAATAGAGAATACGCTCTGTCGTTGTCGTTTTACCTGCATCAATGTGTGCGGCAATTCCGATATTTCTCGTGAGTTTTAGATCTCTTGACATTATCTTTTTTTGTTTTGTATCGTTTTTTTTTGAAAGCTAGTATTGAGTGCTTTTATTTTATATTTTAGCCTCTAAACCTAAAGTGTGCAAAAGCTTTGTTCGCATCTGCCATTCTGTGCGTATCATCTTTCTTCTTAATGGCTGCACCTTCGTTTTTGGCCGCTGCTGCAATCTCTTGAGCTAATTTGAAAGCCATTGACTTACCATTTCGTTTGCGAGCATACATAATCAACCATTTCATGCCTACCGAAACTTTACGGTCTGGACGCATCTCAATAGGGATTTGAAATGTAGCACCACCAATACGTTTACTTTTTACTTCTACTTGTGGTGTAACATTATTTAATGCTCGTTTCCATAGTTCATAACCGTTTTCTTTGGTCATCTGTTCTACTCTATCCATAGCATCGTAAAACACCTTAAAAGCTACGCTTTTTTTGCCGTCCCACATCATCATATTCACAAAACGCGTCACCATTTGGTCATTGAACCTTGGATCTGCTGCTAATGGTCTTTTTTTTGCTCTAGCCTTCCGCATACGAAATTGTAAAGTTTAATTTATCTTGAAAAAATCAGAATTAAGTGCATAGCACTAAATGATTGCGTATTAATTTTATTTCTTTGGGCGTTTTGCACCATATTTTGAGCGACTTTGCTTGCGATTATCTACACCCGCTGTATCTAAAGTTCCTCTCACAATATGATAACGTACACCTGGCAAGTCTTTTACACGACCTCCTCTAATTAATACAATAGAGTGTTCTTGCAAATTGTGTCCTTCGCCCGGTATGTATGCAATAACCTCTATGCTATTTGTCAAACGCACTTTTGCTACTTTACGCAAAGCTGAGTTTGGTTTTTTAGGTGTAGTAGTATATACTCTTGTGCAAACACCTCTTTTTTGTGGACATTTATCCAAAGCCCGTGACTTACTCGTCGTTTTTTGTTGTACTCTTCCTTTTCGTACTAGCTGTTGTATAGTAGGCATTGTTTACTAGTGTTTTTTAAAAAAATCGTGCAAAATTACTAATTATAGTTCAATCTACCAAATTTAAATTCCCTTTTAATTTGAAAAATATAATTGATAGCTTCAAATCACCTCTCAGTTATGATTTGTACTTTTTCTTTAAAAAAAACTCAAAATTAATTTATGGTTCTATTCAAATAAGTATATCTAGCGTGAAAAGCGAGTGCAAAGGTAAGTATTATATTCTAATTAAACAACTTTGCACCTAAATTAATTGAGCTTTTTTAGCTTTTTATGAAGCAAATGGTTCAGTATTTTTGTCATTTTTTTTATATTTTTTTTTACTACATTGATAAAAACGACTATGATATGATTTTACACATTCAAATATAATACATTTATTTTATTCACTTTGTTACTTTTTTTTACTTCTCAACTAAAAAGCAATAAGCTTAACAAAGCTACTGCAAAATAACTTGCTATCGTAGCAGCTCCTGCATAGTCTTTTGCTAATCTTTGTCCAAAAAATAACATTACTAAACTCAACGCTGACAATTCGACACCAATAAGTGCTAATTTGCTGCTAGAAAAGAACCATAAGCTAAAAACTCCTAAAGCAGATGTTGCTCCTGCTGCAAGTTCCACGATAGTCAGCCCCAAGAGCATAAAAGGAACAAAACCAGCTAATGGACTTTTGGCAAAGTGGCCTTCTAACCATGATAAATTGCCAGACCAATCTACAATTTTGTCTAGAGCTGACTGCAAGAAAAGTATAGCGAAAAAAAGACTCGACATGAGTTGTGCAAAGAAAATAACTTCAGAATTAAGCATGTTTTTTTAGTTTTTAATTAAAAATGGGTTGGGTAACTATTTTGGCAAAGTTTCAGTTTTTTGCAGAAGCGAAAAAATTATTCCTTTTTCCTATGCAGAATAGGTACAAAAATACCAACACTTGCACCTGCAATATATCCAATAATGACATCACTAGGATAGTGTTTTCCTCCTCTAACTCTCAAATAGCCTGTCACGGCTGGAATAAGTGCGGCAGTTGCCCAAATATACGGCTTTGCTTTCGAATTTGGGTGATAATCGCTATATATTTGAGCTATCATAAAAGTGGCTGTTGCAACCGAAGAGGTGTGTCCCGAATAAAAGGAAGAAGTTGCATCAGCTTTTCGTTTTCGCTCTAATGGCACAGATGGATTGTAGAGAAATGGCCGTTTTCGTTGTGCTATTTCTTTTGTCAAATTCGTAAACATACCATTTATCAAATAGGTTTCAAATGTAATAAGGCTAATCGTAGCAACATCTTTTCGTATCTTTTTGTCGGCCAGCAAAACGACTGGCAAAGCAATAGCTCCAAACATCAATATATCGCTGGCCTTTTGCGATTTTACCGACCATTTTTTTGTACTTATTCTATCAAATGCCCAAATATCGTTTGCATGAAGTGCTTGTATTTCAGCTTCATTCAAAATCTTTTTATTCTTTTTCAAAAACAAAGAAGTGCCAACACCTATTCCTCCTCCTACCAATAGCGGTATTTCTCTTTTGAGGCTCAAATCATAGGGCGATGTGCTGTTTTGACTGTATAATACTGTATTTTCAGCAAAAAATAAGCAAACAAAACATAAAAGTATATGGCAAAAAAAACGATTGGTAATTTTTTTCTTCATAATTTTTTTTCGCAAAATACAAAAAAGCCTTGTAAATATGGTATTTTACAAGACTTTCAAAATGTTTTTTGTAGCTGTTTAGGTAGCGGCTTTTGAGAGAAAAAATCAGACCATTTTCTTTTAGCCAAAATTGCCACAATGTAAACAGTTGCGTTTTTTAAGTGCCAAGCACTATGTAATAAACGACCAATTTGTTGCTAATCTATTAAAAATTAGCGTTTTAGTTTCGGCCAGATATGTCATTATTTTTGTTTAACTGCTTATCAAAAAAAATTATGGAAACAAACGTCCGTAATAACGAGGAAATGGTATGGTTTCACGAATATGTTGCACGCCCGTAAGCCACATTACCATACGCTCAAAGCCTAAGCCAAAGCCAGAATGAGGCACCGAACCATAGCGACGCAAATCTAAGTACCACTCAAAAGCTTCCATAGGCAAATTGTGTTGGTTGATGCCATCAATGAGTGCTTGCAAACTTGTTTCACGCTCTGAACCACCCACAATTTCGCCAAAGCCTTCGGGAGCTAACAAATCAACACCTTTCACAAAGTTTGGGTCGTCTTCGTAGCGTTTCATATAAAAAGATTTGATGTCGGCAGGCCAACGATACACCATTACAGGCACGCTATATACACGAGTAATCGCTCTTTCGTGTGGCGAACCAAAATCTTCGCCATCTGGAAATGCCAAGCACGATTCTATCCATTTTGGAATCTCTTCGGCAGAAGCTTCTAGCTTTTTGAGTTTCAATTTTAGCTTATCGACTTTGCTCTGCAAATGATTTCTTTTTCCTTTTTTCATGGACTGTTTCAACTGTTCTTCTATATCTTTTACAGTTGCTGTCGCCTCCTCTATTTCTGCTTTTACTTTCGCCAAATCTGCTCTAAACAATTCAATTGCATTTTTACCATCAATTTCTAGCTTGCCTTGAATGATTTTTGTAGCTTCGGCATGTGTAATTCGAGGAAATGTTTGGTTGATATTTTCAAACAAAGCAGTCTCACGTCCCAAAATTTCCAATTCCGTTTTGCAATCAGCATAAACCGTATTTACGATATGTTTCACAAACTCTTCTATCAAGTCCATATCCATATCCAAATCGTAGAATGCCATTTCTGGCTCTATCATCCAAAATTCCGACAAGTGACGTGGCGTAACAGAACGCTCGGCACGAAATGTTGGGCCAAAAGAATACACTTTTCCGTGTGCCATTGCAATAGCTTCGGCATACAACTGCCCAGACTGCGACAAATAAGCCGATGTTCCTTCTTTGTAAAATTCTGTTTCAAAAAGTGTTGTTGTTCCTTCACAAGCATTGCCTGTCAAAAGTGGTGGATCTAGTTGTGCAAAACCTTTTCCCTGAAAAAATTGATGTATCGCAAACTGCAAGCGATTTCTGACTTTCATTACTGCCCATTGTTTGCGAGAACGCAGCCAAAGGTGGCGGTTATTCATCAAAAAATCGACACCATGAGCTTTTTTAGCTATTGGATAATCGGCAGTTAGGTGATATACTTCCAAATCACTGACCTGAACTTCTACACCTCCGAGTTGTCGTTCATTTTCTACTACTGTTCCTTTGATGCACAAAGAGCTTTCTAATGTTAGTTTTTTGGCTATCGCAAATTTCTCTTCTCCCAATGTTTGCAATTCTGCAATGCACTGCACATAGCCAGAGCCATCACGCATTTCTATGAAAGCAAGCTTTCCACTTGAGCGTTTGTTGGCTACCCAGCCTTTCAATTCGACTGTTTGCCCAATGTGCTTAGACAATTCTTTTATGTATATCATTTTTTCTTACTATTTGAAGGAAAAACTACTGAATTTCTATTGTTTTTCTAAAAAAATATGGTTTGTTTTTATGTATGACTGCAAATATAGTTTTTTTTTCGAGATTATTGCAATTCTTAGATAAAACACAAAAAATACATTGTCCAAAATAAGTTTGAAACTTGTTATAAAACAAACCAAATAGTAAAAGATTATGTTTGCATACTCAAAAGTGCATCGAGATGATAAGCTTCATATTTTTTCATATCTTCCATTTGCATTTTTCGCAACTCATTTTTACTTTGTATATTTATCCACAAAGTAGGATTGATATTGAAAATTTTGCCCAATTTTAGAGCCAAATCAATACTAATTTTTCGCCTGCCTTTGAGCAAAGCACTCAAATTTGATGGTTTGTAATCAATGTATTTCGCAAATACCTTTTGCGACACACCGACAGCACGAATCAATTCTTTTAGAAAAAATCCTGCTTCTATTATCTCTGTATTGTCTCGTTTTTCGACATAGCTTTGCATCTGAAATTTTAGAGATAATAAATTATTTGCTCTAATTCGTTCAGGCGTTTGCTTTTTTGATAGTTCAAGAATTTTTTGTTTTGCAAAATCTAATTCTTTTCTATCTTCTGCCTCTACAATATTGAGGCCAAAGCCATTGAAACCATCTTCGTATTCTTTATTGTATTGCATTATATTTTGTTTAAGTGTTTTTGTATCAGTTGCCTTCCAACGTTGGGAGCAATAAACATTTTATGTCCCATTGCTATTTCAGCACCATATTTTTGTCGATATAATTCTATCAACTCTGTTTTGCTATCAAAAATGAGCCAGCCTTTATAATTGCCTTTACCATTTTGAAAACTTTCCTTACAAGCAAAAGCAATCAAACAATCTGCTACATTTGTATAACGTCTATTTTTACCAAAATTGTGTGCTGCTTTTTCTATATTTCTCATAATCATGACATCACCATCGTTTTGCAACATCAGTAAACCCTCAATGATATGAGGAGACTCAGCCGCTACTAATTTGTAACAACGAGCATTAGGCATTTTATATAATTGCCGCCAATTAAATTTCCAACCATCTTTTTTAAATGGTAACTCACTTTTTGAAACTTCAACTATCAAGCCAAGCTTTTGTGTTTTTGTACTGTTTTCTACTAAATGCAATTGCATAAAATGTTTTTTGTGTTAAAAAAAATAATTCTTCTACTCCAACCATTGATTTTTAAAGTTTGATTTTGATTTTAGTTTTTGCAAAATTATCAAAAAAAGATAACTTAACCAAGTAAAAAGAGTTTTTTTTTCCTTACATTTACAGAAAAAATCACTCAAAAAAAACGCCAACATCAATTTGAAATATCTCTTAAAAATAATTAGTATTTTGAGCATTTTGTGTTTGCAAGCCGCAGCACAAGAGCCGACGTATATGCACTATACGCTAGACGATGGCTTGCCGAGTATGCAGATTTACGATATTTCGCAAGACGAAAAAGGTTTTATTTGGTTGGCTACTGCCGTCGGTGTGAGTCGTTTCGATGGGCAGTTTTTCAAAAATTATACGACGGCAGACGGTTTGCCGAGTACCGCAGTTTTGGCCATTGAAAAAGATGAAAACGGACAACTTTGGCTGTTGAGCGACAACGGACAAACGGCTTTTATCGAAAATAAAACAATTGAAGTTAAAGAAAACAAAAAACTACAATTTCGGAATATGCCGACAGGCGATGTCGCTATCAATTATCAGTTGGCAAAAAAGCAAAGCTTGCAAACTTCGTTGCCGACAAATTTAATTGCGGAACAGAAAAAATATTTCAGGCAAAGTATTAGCTGTTATCTAAAAGAAAAAGAGCGAGATATTTGGATTGGAACGTGGGGCGGCGGTGCTTTTTATTGCAAAAATTATGAAACCGACAGTTTGAATGTGCGAGCTTATCTAAAAAATAAAACGATAACAGCCATTTTTAAAGACGCAAACGAAAATTATTGGTTTACGACTTTGGACGAAGGCGTTTTTTTGCTGACACAGCCAGAAACGCTTACTTTTACAGAAAAACAAGGCTTGTCGCATCACGATATTTATGCAATAACTAGCGATTCGCAAGGGCAAATTTGGCTAGGAAACAGCAAAGGTTCGGTGTCGCAAATTCAAGATAAGCAAATCGTGAACTTGGATATTTACGAAACAGAAGATAATTACAATCGTATCAATGACATTTTTATTGATGCGAAAAACAATAAATGGCTCGCCACAGATGAAGGTGTGCGGCTACTCAATGCGGCAGGAAATAGCTTTATTCTCAATTTTAACGAAAACATAAAAAGCCTAGAACCTGTCAAAAGTTTGGCCGTGATTGACGAAAATAATATTTGGATTGGCAAATATCAGCAACCTATTCGTTTGAATACTTACAAAGGCATTGCAACCGATTCTTTGCCCTTGCAACAAGTCAATACTTTGTGCTTAGATACGGCGAAAAATTTGTGGATTGGAACGGCAAAAGGTTTGTGGCACTACGCCAATGATACGCTGTTTGATTTTTCGGCTCAACATCAGCTTTTTAGCAAAAATATCAGCGATTTAAAATGGCGAAACGACAACGAACTTTGGATAGCTACAAATGGTGATGGGCTTATCGTAAAAAGAGGTGCGGAAATGTGGCATTTAAACGAAGGAAATGGTTTGAAAAGCTTGGTTTGCAATCGTTTATTTATAGATAAAAGCAATAATATTTGGGTAGCGACCGATAATGGTTTGCACAAAATAGTGCTAGAAAATTTTGATTCTAAAACGCTAAAAATGCAACATTTTTCAACGCTTGATGGCTTGGCTTATCGGCAAGTAAATGATGTTTTAGTCCATGATGATTCTATATGGGTGGCTACGCTAAAAGGTATTACTTTTTTTAGAGAAAGCCAGATGTTAAAACGAAATTTTTCGCCACCTATTTATATAGAAAAAATCAAAATTGCTTATCGTGATACTTTCTATAAACAACAATATTTTTTGCCTTATTACAAAAATAACATTCAGATAAATTATGTCGGCTTGTCGTATCAGTCAGGCAAAAGTTTGGGATACGAATATCGTTTGTCTGGCTTAAATGAAAAATGGCAAACCACAGATTTGCGAAGTATAACTTATTCATCTTTGCCATCTGGAAATTATCGTTTCGAGGTGAGAGCGATAGACAAAAACGGTTTGCGAAGCGAAAAAGCGGCTTTTATTTCATTTGATATTGCACGGCCATATTGGCAAACGTGGTGGTTTCGCACGCTGTTGGGATTCTTCGTTTTGCTTTGCATCATTATGATAGGCTACCTCATTATTAAGTATGTGAAAGAACGTAGCGATTTGCAAAAACGCATGATAGAATCGCAGCAAATGGCTTTGAGAACGCAAATGAATCCGCATTTTATTTTCAATGCACTCAATTCTATTCAATATTATATCACGGAAAACGACAAACGAGCTGCCAATATGTATCTTTCTACTTTTTCGACTTTGATGCGAAAAGTGTTGGACAATTCGCAAAAATCACGCATTTTGTTAGAAGATGAATTAGAGTATTTGGGCTTGTATCTCGACATTGAATCTTTGCGTTTTAAAGGCAAATTTCGCTACGAATTGCACATTTCAGAAGCCGTAGAAATAGACGAAGTGTATGTGCCGCCAATGCTTATTCAGCCTTATTTGGAAAATGCGATTCAGCATGGTTTGCTCCAAAAACCGACAGAAGATAGGCTTTTAGAGATTTCTTTTGACCAAAAAGAGGAAGAATTATTGATTTGCAAGATAAAAGATAACGGCATTGGCAGAAAACGAGCGGCCGAGTTGCAGGCAAAACGAACTAAACGACATCGTGGCATAGGCATGAGCAATCCGAAGGCACGTTTAAGGATTTTGAATCAGTTGCACAAATATAATATTACAGTAAAAACGGAAGATTTGATGGGCGAAAATGAGGAATCTCTCGGAACGCTTATTGTGGTACAAATGCCTGTTTTTTATGAGGAAAAATAAATTTCCTCATAAAAAAATAGCTATATTTAAAGTAATTCCAAATTTGTCGTATTTTGATTTACCTCTTCTAAATGCTTAGGAAAAAAGTGAGGTGGAATAGTTATTGAACCTATTGAAGAACCTAAATTTGTAGTTAAAGTAGCAATAAAAGCTCGCACATAAGGAAACATAATAGCTGGAGCATTAATGTTAATAAAATCTTGCTTCATTTTTTCATCGATAATCTTATTGAGTTCAAAACTTCCAATAGAAGTAAGATTTAAATGAAAATAACCATCTGCTACCAAAGTAGTTGCCATAATAATTTTAAATTGTTTAGCTGAATTTTTAGGATAAAAAACTTTAGGTTTAATATCAATAGCTACTTTTAAATTATCATCTCGTTTTTTTTGAATATTAAAGTTTACATCTACAATATCAACGCCATAAAACTTTAATCTTGCTTGTTCTTTTATGTTTTCCATTTTATGCTGCTGTTGTTAAATGAGGAATTGCATCAATATTGATACTTACATTATCACATAAACTATTTTCTTCTTCAAGAAAAGAAATAAAACTTATTTTTTCTATATTTTTATTAAAAAATAAGTTTTCTTTTCCAAAAGAGCCATCGCCCAAAAAAGAAAGATAATTTTTATTTTTAGCTCTTTTTTCTAATAGCCAATTTGTTAAACTTTCTTTAGTTTCCTTAGCTAAAGCCTCGTCTAATTGTTGTTCTAATTTTTTTAAATTTAACATAACATAATATATTTATGAACATTCTCTTCTTTTGTAAAACTTAAAACTTTGAATAATGTTGATTTTAAAAATACCTATTTGTATTCTTTTTTTATAAACAAAAGGTACTATTTTTGTCTTGTATGCAATAGGTCTAACAAGCAAAAAGTTAAGATTGCTAGGTAAGTCTTGAAACATAATACCTGTCATATCATTCCATGTACCTCTTTCTTTAAAATAGTCATTTATTTCTTTTATACTAGGTTTCATACCTGTTTTTTTGAGAATTGTTTTTGCTACTTTTTCGATTTGTTTTAACCAAAACAAATAGTTTTCCTCATTAAAAACAGTATCTAATAGATTTTCACAATCAACACTAGCTTTATAAATTTCATACTCTCCTGTTCGCCTTTTGCTTGTTTCTCCCCATCTATGAGCATCATCTTCTGCATACCAAAAATAATAAGCTTCTCCGAGCCATGCGTCATCTCTACAACACATAATAGGTTGTTTTAGTTCTTTTGGTCTATATTCTTGAGTATGATACAAAGTTCTTATCATATATGGGTAATTCTAGCTATTTTTATAAACATCAAAATAAATGCCATTATTGTATTTTTATCTACCTTTTCAACAAAGGTAGGTAAAAATTAGTTCAAAAACAAAAAGATTACTTTAAAAACCATTTAAGCCTTTTTCAGTATCAAAAATAAAACTCAAACAGCCTTCAAAGTATCTTTTGCCTTCATATTTAGTGTTGCAACAATACTTTTTGAACAGCAGTTTTGCCATCTACCGTTGTTTTCACAAAATAAATACCATTGCTTTCTTTCGCCAAATTGATAGTTACATTTGTGCCTTTCAAGTCACTTACCATCACTTCACGGCCAGCAACATCATATACAGCAATATTTGCCGTTTCTTTTACAACTACATTCAAGCTAACATTTAAAATACCACTTGTTGGATTTGGCCAAAGTTGCACAACATTGGCTGCCAAAGTTTCATTGATACCTACATTGTCAGTTACAGTGATTGTATAAGTAATTTGGTCTAAGCCAACGCCATTTTGCACAATTAAAGTTACTTCA
Source organism: Chitinophagales bacterium (assembly GCA_049613665.1). GTDB lineage: Bacteria > Bacteroidota > Bacteroidia > Chitinophagales > UBA2359 > JBMZCV01. The sequence continues at coordinate 40,044 of JBMZCV010000015.1, forward strand.
TAATCGCCTGCCTCCGTAAAAATATGTGTCGGATTAGCATCAGCACTTGCATTTGTATCGCCAAAATCCCAAGTATAAGATTCTACGTCAGTAGAAGTACTCACAAAATAGACATCGTCACCCACATTTGGTTCTAAAGGCAAAAACGTAAAATCTGCCACAGGAGCTTGTGGTTCAAGCGTACCCAACAAAGTAGAGCGTGGCCCTTCGAGCATAGAACGAATCAATGCAACTTGCCCTCTTGTGAACATATTCATACAATCTTCATCAGAATAATCCATATAATTTTCAATCATATCTGGAAAATCTGGCGTTTCATCACAAGTATTTTTAGTATAATCACAGTCTTGCTGCGATTGGTCGGCAGCAGGTGGCGTATCTGGAATACCATCATCTTCGGTACAATCGCCATCGCCCCAGATATGACGCAAACCTAAGTAGTGTCCTACTTCATGTACGGCAGTTCTACCTTGCCCAACAGGGCCAGCTAAAGCTCCTAAAGTTGGGTTGTTTGGCCCACCAAATGCTTGATAATGCAAGACAACACCATCAGTTTCAATATTTCCTGCCGAACCTGCAGGCCAGTTTGGTGCTTCGGCAGGAGGATATGCAAAACCTAAAACCAATCCTAAACCACCGCCATCATCTAAGTTACAAACCCACATATTGAGATAACGGTCAGTTGGCCAAGCATTTTTGCCACCTTCAGCATCATATTTTACGGCATCAAAACCACCCAAACTACCTAATACTGCATTGACACAAGCCTCTTGTGCTGCTGTAAGTGGTGAGCCTAAAACAAGGTCGAGCACAGAAACACCACAAGCTTGAATTTCGGCAATAATAGTTGTAAAATCTATGCCACCTAGAGGCGAAAAGTTATCAACAGTTGTTTGAGTGCGTGTAATTCCATTGGTCGGATTGCCGTCTGGGTCAATAGTAGCCAAATAAAATTCGATACCTGTATCATCAGCAACAGGCAAAAAATCGACACGAGTCTCAGTAGTATCTGCATTTTGACGGCGAAAGTCACGGTTCAAAATAGCAATTTGGTCATCTACCAATTCGTCAGAGAGATTTTGCTCTGGCGTATTATAAACGATATGCACCACAATAGGAACACGCAAGATATCTTCCTCATCTTTGAAACTGAAATCTTCGTTCTGCACTTTTTGCTGTGCTTTTTCAAAAGTTTGTTGAACAGCTTTTGCATAGGCAGGGTTTTCAACAGCTTGGTGCATCAGCATTTCGGTACTAATACAACGAGTAACCTGTTGGTTTTGCTGGGCCAAAATAGGAACATAAAGTAAGCCCAATAGACTGACTAATGTAATCAAATGTTTCATCAAAAATAGTTTTATTTTAATTTTTGTAAAAAAGAAAAACAAGTGTTTAGATAAATTTGTCGCTAACGCATCAAAAAAAATCGTGTGTTAGCTTTAAATGAGATATTCAATTGTTTTTTCTAACCACTTATAATAGACAAAGTTAGTGATATTATCTCATAAAAATTAGTATGTGTTTGACAAAATATTATTTTCAATTTGTTATTAAAATTCTTTATTTTGTTTTTTTGTTTCTCAACAGCTATTTTCTTTTAAAATAAATCTTAAATAGTTTCGTTCTTTAATATATTAAATTATTGTTTTTCTCTCTCCAAACAATAATTTTTCGCCCAAGAAGATTATTAGCAAGCTTAAAAAGTGCTTTTTTCATCTCAAAAATCATTTTTTAAATTGTTATATTTTTTCGAAAAATAAGCTCTCACCAACTGAAACACTAAAAAATCTTTTTAAAAAATGCAAAATGAAACTTAAAAAAAGATTTTAGCATTTATATCAACAACAACTTTTGAGTACCAAGTACTACTTAACAACAGTTCGGACATTAATATATTTTTTTATCAAAGGTTTAAACATACTATTTTTTTTAGGCTAAAGCGGCTAATATTTGCAAATTTAATGGCCTTTTGAACTGAAAAATAGTATGTTCCCTTACCCAAAAGAGGCTTTTTATCAAGCTGATAATTGTTATAAAAAATGTCCGAACCATTGACTTAATAAAGCATTCGTTTAGTGGCTAAAGCATTGACCATCAAAGTATTATCTTGTTCTGAAATGCCCAAAAACTTCTGAACGATTGCTTAATAAAACCTATTTTTCTCACATCTAAAAAAAGAGATTATGTTCAAAAAAATCTTACCTTATTTAGGTTTTCTCATGGTTATCGCTGCTTGCAACAGTTCGCAACAATCGTCACAAAATTATGATCAAACTGCGGCATATAAACAGCCAAGTGGTGCAGCAGAGAAAACAAACAAAACTGTTCCAATGTACAAGAACGGCAAAACTGAAAGTGCAAAAGCAACAACAGATAAGCGAATATCGCCATTAAAACAAGAAGGTTTAATGCAGAAAGATAAGCCTTCGCCAAAGAAAATAGCTGTTCAGGAAGAAACACAACAGTTGGAAGTAGATGGGTTCTTTGATAATACTGATATAGCCGAAACAGTAATTGAGAAAAAAGAAAAGCTGATAGAAAATCACTTTGAAAATATCAAAACCGACCCACTTTCCACTTTTAGCATTGATGTAGATAAGGCAGCTTATACCAATATGCGTTCACAAATCAATTATGGGCAAAAGCCACGTCCAAACGATATTCGCATTGAGGAAATGATAAATTATTTTCAATACGACTATCCACAGCCTAAAAGCGGACATCCTTTTTCGGTTTCAGTAGAAATGGCGGATTGTCCGTGGCAAAGTGAACATTATTTGGCTCTTGTAGGTTTGCAAGGAAAAACGCTAGAAAAAGGTAACGTTCCAGCTCAAAACCTCACTTTTTTGCTCGATGTTTCTGGCTCTATGAATAGTTCAGAAAAATTGCCATTGCTCAAAAAAGGTTTCAAGTTATTGGTCAATGAACTGACCGAAAAAGATAGAGTTTCTATCGTAGTATATGCAGGTGCGGCTGGCCAAGTATTGCCTCCAACTCCTGGAAATAATACGAAAGCTATTTTAGCCGCTTTTGACAAGCTACAAGCAGGTGGCTCAACTGCTGGTGGTGCAGGTATTGAATTGGCTTATAAATTGGCGAAACAAAATTTTATTGAAAATGGAAATAATCGTGTGATTTTGGCTACCGATGGTGATTTTAATGTAGGTGTTTCGAGCGAAAAAGGCTTGGTAACATTGATAGAAGAAAAACGAAAAACAGGCATTTTTCTATCCGTTTTGGGCTTTGGGCGTGGAAATTATCAAGACCGAAAAATGGAAGAATTGAGCAATCATGGCAACGGAAATTATGCATATATCGACAATATCAAAGAAGCTGAAAAAGTTTTGGTAAAAGAAATGTATGGTACGCTAAATACGATAGCAAAAGACGTAAAATTGCAAATAGAGTTCAATCCTAAGCAAGTAGCAGGCTATCGTTTGATAGGTTATGTCAATAGAATGTTGGCAGCCGAAGATTTTAATGATGACACAAAAGATGCAGGCGAAATGGGTGCTGGGCATAGCGTTACGGCTTTGTATGAAATTGTACCAACAGGAAAAAATTTACCTAAAAATATGATACAAGTAGCTGATAAAATCGATAATATAGATGAAAATAAAAAAGCAACTGAAAAAACAAAGCCAGATTATGATGAAACAAAAGTTGATGCTTTGAAATATCAGAAAGATGGCAAAATGACTGAAATAGCCGAAAAATCAAGCGAGGTTTTTACGGTAAAAATGCGATATAAAGAGCCAAATGAAGAAAAAAGCAAGAAATTTGCGAACACACATTACAACAAAAAATTTGAACAAGTATTGAAGCGAGAAGACAAAATGCCTATTGCTCAATCGAGTGAAAATTTGCGTTTTGCGACTGCTGTTTCTATGTTTGGAATGCTCTTGCAAGACTCTCAATATAAAGGTAAAAGTTCTTTTTCGGAAGTCGAAAAATTAGCTGAAAAAGCGAAAGGGAAAGACACAGAAAACTATCGAAAAGAATTTGTAGCATTGGTAAAAAAAGCAAGCAATTTGTATTAAGTAGTTGAAGCTAAAACTCTTTTAACCATTCAATACGTTGCAAATCTTCATAATTATCGACATCAATAAGTTCAGGTAGCAAAAAAACAGTCTTATTCAGTCGTTCCAAATCGTTTAACGTTGCACTCAAAACTTCTGCTGTACTCCATTTTTTATTTTCAAAAACCTTATGTATAAGTCGCTGAAAACCAATCAAATAATAGCCGCCATCATTGGCAGGCCCAATAACAACATTGTGTTTTTCCAAAGCCTCGAAAGCAATTTCTAGATGCTCTTTTTTTAGCTCTGCACAGTCGCTACCAATAATTAAAACTTTTTGGTAGCCGCTATCAAAAGCTTGACTAAATGCCGTTTTCATTTTATACCCTAAATCACCTTTTTTTTGCACCTTTTTTTGATAATCTGTTGCTGGCCAAGCATCATTTTCGACTTTTTCGCTATAAAACAGCAATTTATCAGCCGCTAAAGCTTGTGTTTCTTTGCGAGTATGCTCCAATAAACGACGATAAATCGCTAGTGCTTTTTCATCGCCAATACTTGCTGCCAAACGAGTTTTTGCTTTTCCCAAAACAGGATTTTTGATAAAAATAAGTAACGCATTTTTTGAAACTACCTTTTCTTGTTCTAACATAAATTAATGGTTATTTTCTGTAAAAAAAATACAAAGATAGCAAAAGCTAAATAAAGACTAAATCCCAAATTCTGTTTAATAAGAGAACTATTCGTATTAATGCTTTGATTTTCGATGTGTTAGCCTCCACAATTTGTAGCATAAACTTGTCAGATTGCCTGTTGCAATGATTTCAAATTAACTGTTCACTATTTAGCTTTTGAAGCTCTGACCTTTTTTCAAATCATGTAAAGCTAAAATAATTGGTTTTTATTGTGTTTTTTATGACATTTTGGCACAAAGTATTTTTTTGGCATGATATATGTTGTATTTTAGATAGTAGCAAAAACATACATAAGCATTTTCTTTATAATAACAAATTATTTTTTTTTGGCATAAAAATTGTCGCTTTTTTTGTGAAATAAATTTGCAATATTAAAATTAATAGTGTACCTTTACATCACATTCAGACAATGAATGTCATTTTCAACTTAGGCTAGGGCGCTTTTCTTATTTTCATAATTAGTTTTGACCTCTTCAGAATAATTCCCTTGAGGGATTTCTGTAGAGGTTTTATTTTTTTTGAAAAATGACATTAATGAGATATTTTGTTTAAATATTTTTCCCTCTTACTTTATTGCTTTTTATAAAATATCTACTTTTTTGTATGTTATAATTTTCCTATACTTGATGTCATTTTTTTGTAAACAAAAGTGCTTTTTCTGAAACATTTATCCCTCTTTCTTGAAAATTTTTGCTTCTAAGGTTTTTCAAATCTGTATTTTATTCATCTCTCTCATTTTTTGTGTAACTTTACATCGTATTTTTATTCTTATTTTTGCTCAAAAAAATAATTTGTAAGTTCATGCAAACAATTCCAACATATCAACCTAAAAATAAAATTCGTATTGTTACGGCTGCTTCGCTCTTCGATGGACACGATGCTGCTATCAATATAATGAGGCGAATTATGCAAACTTCTGGTACGGAAGTCATACATCTTGGCCACAATCGTTCTGTGCAAGAAATCGTCAATACCGCTATACAAGAAGATGTACAAGCTATCGCTATTACTTCTTATCAAGGTGGGCATATCGAATTTTTCAAGTATATGCACGACTTGTTGCAAGAAAATAATGCAAGTCATATCAAAATTTTCGGCGGCGGCGGCGGCACTATTTTGCCTACCGAAATAGAAGAATTGCACGCTTATGGAATTGCTCGTATTTATTCGCCAGATGATGGCCGAAAAATGGGTTTGCAAGGCATGATAAATAATTTATTGGAACAGTCAGATTTTCCAATAGGTAATGACTTAACTGAAAACGCAACAAAGCTTTCTTCTAAGAATCATGGTGGTATTGCTCGGCTTATTTCGGCTGCTGAAAATTTTGCAGAAGAAAGTGCTACAATTCTAAAAACAGTTTTGGCACAAGCGGAAAGTATGAATACGCCTGTTTTGGGTATTACAGGAACAGGAGGTTCTGGAAAGTCGTCTTTGGTAGATGAATTGGTGAGACGTTTTCTGCTCGATTTTCCAGAAAAAACAATGGGTATCATTTCGGTTGATCCTTCTAAACGAAAAACAGGCGGTGCATTGTTGGGCGATAGAATTAGAATGAACGCCATCAACAACAATCGTATTTATATGCGTTCTTTGGCGACTCGACAGTCAAATTTGGCTTTGTCGAAACACATCAAAGATGCAGTTGCGATTTTGAAAGCGGCAGCCTTTGATTTTATCATTCTCGAAACTTCTGGTATTGGCCAATCAGATACTGAAATTACTGAACATTCCGATTTGTCGATGTATGTGATGACTCCAGAATATGGTGCAGCTACGCAACTCGAAAAAATTGACATGCTTGATTTTGCAGACCTTATCGCTCTCAACAAATTTGATAAGAGAGGTGCGAAAGATGCTTTGCGTGATGTCAAAAAACAATACAAAAGAAATCATCAGTTGTGGCACGCAAAAGATGAAGATTTGCCTGTTTTCGGCACGATAGCTTCACAATTCAATGACCCAAATACAAACCGTTTGTATAAAGCTTTGATGGAAATGCTGGTGGAAAAAACAGGAGCAGATTTGCAAACTTCTGTTGAATTGACGGCTGGCGAAAGTGAAAAAATTTATATTATTCCACCGAAAAGAGTACGTTATTTGTCGGAAATTGCAGAAAATAATCGTACTTATGACAAATGGGTAAATCAACAGGCTGAAATTGCTCAACAATTGTATGGTATAAAAAAAACAATTAAAGCTTTAA
>JBMZCV010000016.1:0-46117 GCA_049613665.1 Chitinophagales bacterium
AACAACAGCCGAAAAGCGGACTGCCTGAAAGATATAAGGACAAGACTATATAATTTTTTTTAAAACATACAAAATAACTATTAAATAAGTTTTGGCATAGTAGTTTCAAAGCAGAAAAGGCTGAATAAATGGCCGATTCGTTGCTAACGCATTGATGTTCAGCGTGTTAGCTTCAACGAGATGTATATTTGTCTGACTACTTAAAAAGTTAAATCACATTAACTTCTCTTTCTAGCAAAATGCCAAATTTTTGTATGACAGAATCTCGAATTTCGCTCGACAAGTCGTAAATATCGCTGCCCGAAGCACCACCATAATTGACCAAAACCAAAGCATGGTTTTCATAAACACCTGCATTTCCTTTTCGTTTGCCTTTCCAGCCGCACTGTTCGATGAGCCAAGCTGCTGGAATTTTAATATTTTTATTATCCATAAAGTAATGCGGCATTTTTCCATACTTTTTTTGTAAGTTTGTGAAAATATTAAGACTCACTTCAGGATTTTTGAAAAAGCTGCCACCATTTCCGATATTATTAGGATTGGGCAACTTTTGCGTCCTGATATGACAAATCGCTCTGCTAATATTTTTGACAGAAAGCTGTGAGACATTCATTTCATCTAAAACTTTTTGAATCGCCCCATATTTTAGCTGAAAAGTGGGTTGTTTGTCGAGTTTTAGTGTGATAGACTCAATAAAATACTGATTTTTTAGCTTTTGTTTAAAAATACTATTGCGATAAGCAAATTGACAGTCTTTGGCCGTAAATTGTCTTTTTTCACCTGTTTTGAGATGTATAGCATCAAGGCTATGAAAAACATCTTTTATTTCGACACCATAAGCACCAATATTTTGAATAGGTGCTGCACCAACGCAACCAGGAATAAGCGATAAATTTTCGATGCCTCCCCAATTGTTTTCGATACAAAACTGAACGAAATCGTGCCATTTTTCGCCACTATATGCTTTTATCCAAATATTTTTTTGATTTTCGTTTAGCTTAACAAAACCTTTTTGTTGGCTGTGCAAAATCAATCCATCAAATTTTTTAGTGAATAAAATATTACTACCGCCACCCAAAACTAATTTAGCTTCTTTCTGATATACAGATTGGCCTATTATTTGCGTTAAAATGGTAGTATTGGCTATTGCCAAAAAATATTTAGCTGTTGTATGAATGCCAAACGTATTGTGTTTTTTTAGCGAAAAGTCGTGTAAAATATTGTATTTCATTTTCATTATAAAAAAGTGAAAGACAAAGTTAGGCATTATGAATCATAAATTTGCTTTTGCAAAAACGAAGTCTTCTTTTTTTTAGTCAAAAGAAGCCAATAAATTTGGCAAAAGGTTGTTTCGACATTATTTTTACCACCCAAAAAAAATAAATTTACTATACACTCTACTTTGCAATAATGTCTTTGAAAATCAGTGTGTTAGCTTTTGTAATTGTTTTTTTGAGTTTTTTATTTAAAAGCAACACCCAAACGGCCTCTTAATTATATTTTCCATTTCACATATAACTAATAAAAGTACATATAATGAAAAAAATTTTAAATGCTAGTGCCATAGTGCTTTGTTTTGTATTGTTTAGTGCTTGTACGGGTGCAAAAAAAAGCACTGTTTCATTTAACGATAAAGAAATTAATTGGTTGAACTTTGAACAAGTAGCCAAATTGAACCAAGAAGCCCCTCGAAAAGTCATCGTAGAAGTATATACAGATTGGTGTGGCTGGTGCAAAAAAATGGATAAGACAACTTTTCAGCACCCCAAAATTATCAAATACATTAATCAAAATTACTATGCTGTAAGATTTAATGGCGAAATAAAAGAAACCGTAAAACTAAATGACAAACAATACAAATTTGTAGAAGTGCCAGACAAAAGAGGCTACAATGAGCTGGCTTATGAGTTTTTAGATGGCAAAATGAACTATCCTTCTTTGGTTTTTTTAGACGAAAAATTGGAACTCATACAAAATATCGCTGGTTTTCAGAAAGCACCAACATTAGATGTTATTCTAAATTATTTTGCGAGCAACTCACACACAAAAACACCTTGGAAAGCTTATGAAGCCAGTTTCCAATCAAAAATTTTAGAAGAATAAACAAAATATTATATAAAAGCTAAAGTAAGATAAAAGATTTTTTTATCTTTGGTTTTCATTTTTTCAAGGAAAGTTCTAGGATTATACATAGTCAGCTATTTTCGCTTTAGAATAAAATGAATAACACAAAATGTTATTTATTCATTTTCTTATATCAGCGATTATTTTTTAAGACATTTTTTATCAAAAGTTTAAACATATTTTTTTTTAGGCTAAGGCAACCAATTATTTGCCTTTTTTACTGAAAAAACAGTAGGTTTCTTTTGTTAAACCGAAAATAGCTGTATATAGTAAACTGAATTAATTTTAATAAAAATATTTAAGATATAATAAAAACATGAAAGTAGCAGTAGTAGGTGCAACAGGAATGGTAGGAAAAGTGATGTTAGAAGTGTTGCAAGAACGAAATTTTCCAGTTACCCAATTGATGCCTGTGGCTTCGCAAGCTTCGGTAGGCAAAAAAGTAATGTTCAACAATCAGCAATTTTCGATTGTAGATATGAATATAGCCTTATACAATAAGCCAGACATTGCCTTGTTTTCGGCAGGTGCGTCTGTCTCTCGAAAGTGGGCTCCAAAATTTAAAGAAATGGGCACAACCGTCATTGACAATTCGTCGGCGTGGCGTATGGACAAAGATATTCCTTTAGTTGTGCCTGAAATCAATGCCGATATTTTGACGGCTGACGACAAAATCATTGCCAATCCAAATTGTTCGACCATTCAGATGGTAATGGCTTTAGCTCCCTTACACTCGGAGTATGGTATCAAGCGACTTGTGGTTTCTACCTATCAATCGGTCACAGGAACAGGAAAAGCAGCCGTAGCTCAATTGAGAAACGAGCGTAGCCGAATGGAAGGCGATATGGTTTATCCTTACAATATCGATTTGAATTGTTTGCCACATTGCGATATTTTCTTAGAAAATGACTACACGAAAGAGGAAATGAAATTGGTGCATGAAACTCGCAAAATTTTACGCACCGACAAAATTGGCGTGACCGCAACAGCAGTACGAGTACCTGTTATTGGTGGTCATTCTGAGACTATCAATGTAGAATTTGAAAAAGATTTTGATATGGATAGAGTCCGAACTTTGCTCAACGAAATGGCTGGCGTTGTGATAATGGACAATGTGTCGCAAAACATCTACCCTATGCCTTTTTATCAGCAAAACAAAGACGATGTATTTGTGGGTCGCCTACGAAGAGATGAGTCGCAAGCCAACACCTTGAATATGTGGGTGGTTTCTGACAATTTGCGAAAAGGTGCTGCTACAAATGCGGTTCAAATCGCAGAATATTTGCTGAAAAATAATGTTTTAACTATACAAAATTAGTTTTCTGGCTGCTACTTTTTTAATGAAATATTGTTTTTTTTCGCTTTAAAAAAAAATATGAGGAATTTTAATAAGAACTAATTTTCTTACTAAAATTCCTCTTCTCAATTTATAATCCTTTCTCCTCTATAAAAAACTAACTCCATGAATAACAAAGAAATATACATTATTTCAGACCTTCATATTGGCGGTGCTGCTCCAATAAATGATGAAATCAGAGGCTTCCAAATTGCGACACATACCAAAGAATTGGCCATTTTTATTCACAAAATAGCTATCAGAAATGATGCTGAAATAGAATTGATTATTAATGGTGATATGGTTGATTTTTTGGCCGAAAAAAAATCAACTGCTACGCCCCAAACACCCCTACAATTTGCTTTTGATGATTTTACTTATGATGCTAATGAAGCTATTAAAAAACTCAAAAAAATTGTTGAACGTGAAGCTCATGTCTTTTCAGCCTTGAAAAAGTTGTTGGCAAATGGTCATGCCTTAACGCTTCTGCTCGGCAATCATGATGTAGAATTAGCCTTGCCAAAGGTGAGGAAATATCTGGAAAATGTGTTGGAAGCAAAAGGCAAAAAATATCAGTTTCTGCACGATGGCGAAGCATATATCGTGGGCAATGGCAAGGTTTTGATAGAACACGGCAATCGCTACGATGAATGGAATGATGTGGATTATGACGATTTGTTGAAGCTCAGAACTCTACAAAGTTTGAATCAGAAACTAAATCTAAATGAAGCACAAAAAATTTTTGGTTCGCCACGAGGCAGCAAATTTGTGCAGCAAATCATGAATCCAATCAAAGACCGCTATCGCTTCATCGACCTTATCAAGCCAGAAAACGAAACGCTTATTCCTTTGATGTTGGCGTTAGAACCAAACTTGCGAAATCAGATTTTGAAGTTAGCCAAAATTTATGCAACAGATAAGATTCAAGATTTTTGGGAACGAGAAGATAGCGTATCTACTCGTAGCCTTTCGCCAGCTAGTATGCCTCCCAAAACAAGAGAAGAACAAGAAATGGAAGCCATTTTGTCGGAAATTTTGCCTACCAATATGTCGGCAAATGAGTTTATGGACGCACTAGAGACAAACGAAAATAGAGACGATGATACAACATTAGAAACGTTCAACGAAAGAAGTATCAGCACAAGTCCAGCCTTGGGTTTAAATTGGGTTTCTGGCGTTTTAGATTTGTTGTTTCGCAATCGAGAAAGCGATTTGAAAAAACGTTTGCCAGCTTTATTACAGTCTTTACGCATTTTGCAAACCGACAAAAGCTTTGAACTAGATAGCGAAAATTTGACTGATTATTTAGATGCCGCCAGCCGTTTGCAAAAAAATGGATTTCAATATATCATATTTGGACATACACATTTTGCTCGGCAGGTTTTTTTGGGTGCAAACTCATATTATTACAACACAGGTACTTGGGCAGATTTGATGCAGTTTCCGCAAGATATTTTGTATGCCGCTAATGAAACAGAAGCTTTAGAGCGTTTAGAAACCTTTTTGAAGGAAATAATAGGCACAGAATTGAACAAACATATTCTTTTTCGGCCAACTTATGTCCATATTTATTTGAATGAGAATGAAGGAGTTGATAGTATTGATTTGTGTGAGTTTCAGCACTAGCCTTTTTTATGCTAAGTACTTATGGCATGAAAATAGCAGTATTATAGTAAAAATAAAATCAATATTAAGATAAATTGTTTTTATAGTAACAAATTAAACTTTTTTTACTATATTTGTATATAGCATCTTAACAAACAAACTACTGCAAAAGTAATGAGTAATTTTTTAACAATATTAGTTATTTTAGGCTGGGCAAGCACAAAGTATGCTGTTGCTTTAGGTCTTATTTTCTACAACGATTTCAATTTTATCGAATCTATTAGTCTTGCTATTTTAGGTGGCATGATAGGCGTTTTCTTTTTCAGCTTTTTTGGCGATGCTATTATAAAACTAAAAAACTATCTCTTCAAAACCGAAAAAAAAGCATTTACCGTTAATCGTCGCACTCGTTTTCTTGTAAAAGTAAGACGACGATATGGCCTAGCTGGCATTGCTTTTCTCACGCCGCTTTTTCTTACTGTTCCTGTCGGTACAATGGTAGCTAGTTCGCTATACAGAAAAAATCGATTAAAAGTTTATAGTTATATGTTTATCGCTTTTGCATTCTGGTCTGTTGTGCTTTGTGGAGCTTATTCTTGGTTTGGCTTCGATTTTTATGAAGTATTACATCAATTAGTTTAAGTAGTCGTTCAAAAGTTTTTGAGCATTTCAGAACAAAATAACACCTTGATGATCAATGCGTTAGTCACTAAACAAATGCTTTATTAAATCAACAGTTCGGACATTAATATATTTTTTTATCAAAGGTTTAAACATACTATTTTTTTAGGCTAAGGCGGCCAATATTTGCAAATTTAATGGCCTTTTGAACTGAAAAATAGTATGTTTCTCCTACCAAAAGGAGTCTTTTTATCAAGCTGATAATTGTTATAAAAAATGTCCGAACTGTTGTTAAATAGTATTTGGTACTTAAATAGTCTATTTGAAATAAATGCCGAGTACCATTTAATAATGGGACACTTTGATGTTAATACCTTAATTTTCAGCATGTTAGCTTTCACAATTTGTAAAATAAGTTTGTTGAGCTAATTATCATTTTTTATGACAAAAAAACCTTTTTTAAAGCCTAAAGTATTGACTATCAATGCTTTAGGCTTTTTTTTCGTAAAAAAAAAAGCTACAATACAAATTAATTGTATTTGCAAATGTGCTAAAAAAATACCATTTTACCACTAAAAAACTTTCTCTTCTTCCATTTTAATAAAAAAAACACTTATGAATACAAAAAGAACATTCCTTTTTTTACTTTTCGCTATGTTCTCTTGCTTTGGCCTAATGGCTCAAAACTGTGGCGAAAATGAAGTAGAACTTACTATTTCCATTATACCAGACGACTATCCGCAAGAAACTTCTTGGACATTGACTAGTGCAAGTGGCGACCTCATCACTAATGGCACAATAGAAGGCGAAACAGTTTGCATTTCTTCCGAATCTTGTGTTGTATTTACAATTACCGACCAAGTAGGCGACGGCATATGCTGCGGCTATGGTTTAGGTAGTTATTCTTTAGCACTCGATGGTGCTATTATTGCCGAAGGTGGAGATTTTAGCTATTCGGCCAGTCATCAAATTGCTTGTCAAGAAGGGCAGACTTGCGACTCTGCTTTTGCGGTAGAAGAAGGCTCACATACAGCCGAAAATACCGAAATATGGTACAGATTTACACCTACCGAAACAGGCCAATATTCTTTAACAGCTTGTGGCAATGACTGTAATACTGCAATGTGGGTGTATGATTATTGTGCTGGTTTAGACTGGCAAAACAACCAAGAAGCGGCTATTTATTATTCTATAAAAGGCTGTGGAACGGCTGGCGAAGGAGCTACTTTAAACACTATCTTTGAAGGTGGCGAAATTTATTGGATACGCATTGGCGACCTTGATGGCGATTGCGGAATGGCTGCTATCAATTGGGAATTGAGCTTTTTAGGAGCTATTAGTGGTTGTACTGACCCTGATGCTTGCACATTCAATCCATTGGCTACTATCAGCGACCCAACAGAATGTTTCTATTATCCTAGTGAAAACTGTTCGACTGACTTACCCGATTTAATTGTTTTGGAAGAAGATATTATAAATACCTTGCAAATTAGCACTCGAAACAATGACAATGATTGTTTTATTGAAGAAGGTTGTTTTTCTGGCTATGGCTCACGACAAATCTTAGAGTTTGCAACACATATCGAAAACATCGGAACGGCAGATTACTACATCGGTGAAGTGCCTTCTAATCCAGATGAGTCAAATAATCAATTTGAATTTGACCCTTGCCACGGACACTGGCACTATGAAGGCTATGCCGAATATATTTTGTTTGACGAAGAAGGGCAAGCCATTCCTATTGGTTTCAAAAACGGCTTTTGCGTCATGGATTTAGATTGTAGTATGAATGGCGGAAACCCAAAATTTGGCTGTGGAACACAAGGTATTTCGGCTGGTTGTGGTGATATTTACTGGGTAGGTCTCGACTGCCAATGGATAGACATAACCGATGTTGAAGAAGGCTTTTATTCTTTGGTAGTTCGTGTCAATTGGGATCAAACACCTGATGTTTTGGGAAGACCAGAAGTAACATATAGCAATAATTGGGCTCAGGTTTGTTTTGACTTAACAAGAGATGCGTCTGGCTATCCAAGCATCGAACTAACCGAACCTTGCGAAGCTTACACAGATTGTACGGGTGAATTATATGGCGATGCTCAAATAGATTGCAATGGTATTTGCAATGGTGGCACACTTACGGGCGACCTTGACGCAAATAGTTTATATGAAGATAATGATGCTTTGTTGTATATGGCTGACATTCTGAATAGTGAATTAACAATATCTTCTTGCAATGACTTAGATGATAGCGGCTATATTTCGATTTATGACGCTGCTTTGATGCTCGATTGTAGCCATCAGCAAGCAGAAGGAAATATCGGTGGAAATGACAAATGTGAGTTTCCAAGAGGCATTTACAACGAGCAAGATAGCGTAGCTTTGCGAATTGGTGCAATAGATTTCACAAATAATACGGTTGATATTGAAATGAAAAATCCTGATGCTCATATCGTTGCTTATCAATTTGAAATGAGCGGCTTAACGATTTCAAATACTGAAAATTTAGCTGTTACAGATGATTTAGTAATGCAAACAGAAGCAAATGCAGCAGGAATTGTTATCGGTCTAGGCATCAATTATTTACCGATTCAGAAACAAACAGATTTTACACCTTTTATACGTTTGCACTTTAGCGATATGGATAGTGAAATTTGTATCGCAGCAATTCACGAAGTTGTGAATATTGGCTTTGAAACAATTTTTGTTAGCATAGATACTGAAGGACAATGTTTGGCAACAAATGTAGGTATTGGCGATAAAAACGAACAGTCAGCGATTAGCTTGTATCCAAATCCTTTTGCTGGTGAAACAACTTTGTATATCGACCAAAGCAAAACCACCGCTTTTCAGTTGGTTATCAGCGATATTAGTGGCAGAACAGTTCGCACTATCAACAATATTACGGATAAATCAGTTGTTATTGAACAAAACAATTTGACAACAGGTGTTTATTTCTATCAACTTATTGGCGAAAATGCAAATTATTCGGGCAAAATGGTGATAAAATAGCTTATAGTTTCTTTTAGGAAAAAATAAATAGAACGTGTTCTGTGGAAAAGTGATTTTTTGCAGAACACTTTTTTTTTATTTTTTTTGTTATAAAATCAATGAAACAGATATGACTTAAAAGCTCATGCTGGTATTTATTTTCTTGTGTCAGTATTTAGATTTTAAGACTTTTTTTTAGGCTAAGACGGCCAATATTTGCTGTTTTTATAACCTATTTTACTGAAAAATAGTATATTTTCTTCCATCAAAAAATGTTTCTTTTGTTAAACCAAGAATAGCTGGGTATTAGCAACTCAAATAAACTTAATTTACAATAATAACTTTTTGATAAAATTAGGCTAAAACAAATAAATTACATTTTTGAAAACTACTATTCCAACTTAGGTTAAATTATTTTTATTTAACCCAAAAACATACTCCCCTCCTCGCCTATTCAAAAAAAACTTTTATTTCATTTGATAATCAACTATCTTTGCAGACTAAATTTTAACATTCAAAAAAACAAGATTATCTTATCGTATGGAATATAGAATCGAAAAAGACAGCATAGGCGAAATACAAGTGCCTGCCGACAAATATTGGGCAGCACAAACACAACGCTCCATTCAAAACTTCAAAATCGGTACGCAACGTATGCCTATCGAAGTCATTTATGCTTTCGCTACCCTAAAAAAAGCAGCCGCTTACACCAATGTCGCTTGTGCCAATTTTCCGACCGAAAAAGCAGATTTGATAGCTAAAGTTTGCGACGAAATAGAAGCAGGAAAGTTAGATTCTCAATTTCCGTTGGTAGTTTGGCAAACAGGCTCTGGTACTCAAAGCAATATGAATGTCAATGAAGTAATTGCCAATCGTGGACACGTTTTGAATGGCGGTTCTTTGCTCGACAAAAAGAAATTTTTGCACCCAAACGATGATGTAAACAAATCTCAATCGTCAAACGATACTTTTCCTACGGCGATGCACATTGCAGCTTATCGCCTCCTCGCTCAAAACACCATTCCAAACGTAGAAGCTTTGCGAGACACTTTGGCTAAAAAATCTGCCGAATTGATGAATGTCGTAAAAATCGGCCGTACGCACTTCATGGACGCTACGCCTATCACACTTGGGCAAGAGTTTTCTGGCTATGTCTCTCAACTCAATCACGCCTTAAAAGCTATCCGCAATTCTTTGGCTCACTTGTCGGAATTGGCTTTGGGTGGAACTGCCGTTGGCACAGGATTGAACACACCGCCAAAATATGCAGAAACCGTAGCAGCAAAAATAGCTGAATTTACGGGTTTGCCATTCGTGACAGCCGAAAACAAATTTGAAGCTCTTGCGGCTCACGATGCTATCGTAGAGACTTCTGGTGCTTTGAAAACTTTAGCTGTTAGTTTGATGAAAATAGGAAACGACATCAGAATGCTATCTTCTGGCCCACGAAGCGGCATTGGCGAAATCGTTATTCCAGCCAACGAGCCAGGTTCTTCTATCATGCCAGGCAAAGTAAATCCGACGCAATCGGAAGCTTTGACAATGGTGTGTGCTCAAGTGATGGGCAACGATGTAGCGATAAATGTAGGTGGTTGCACAGGACATTTTGAGCTAAATGTTTTCAAACCTATGATGATTTTCAACTTGCTGATGTCGGCACGTTTATTGGGCGATGCTGCGGCTAGTTTCAACGAAAATTGTGCAAAAGGCATTCAAGCCAATCAAAAGCGAATTACGGAAAATTTAAACAATTCTTTGATGCTCGTGACGGCTCTAAACTTACATATCGGCTACGACAAAGCGGCAAAGATTGCGAAAAAAGCCTACAAAGAAGATACAACTTTGAAAAAAGCAGCTATCGAATTGGGCTATCTTACTGCCGAGCAGTTTGATGCGTGGGTAGTACCTGCCAATATGGTCGGTGATTTGAATAGCTAGTTTTCTGATTTTTTTAAAATAATTTTATTCTGAAGTCCGAAAAAATGATAGCTGTTTTTTCGGATTTTTTTTAATACAAGAAATGAAAAAAACAAATAACACACACATTTTATTGATAGATTGTGCCGACAAAGTTGGTTTAATTTATAAAATAACAGAACTTTTATTTAAAAATAATTTAAACATCATAAAAAATGATGAGTTTGTAGATAAACAAAAGAAGCATTTTTTTATGCGTACTGAGTTTTCTGGCAAAATAGCTCATCAAAAACTTGTTGAGGAATTAGAAACACTTTTGCCAAAAAATGCTAATATCAAACTCAATCCTCAAAAAAAGAAAGATATTGTTATTTTGGCTACAAAAGAACATCACTGTTTGGGCGATTTGCTCATTCGATATGCTTATGATGAGTTGAACGCCAATGTTTTGGCCGTTATCAGCAATCACAATACTTTGCAGCCTTTGGTGGCTAAATTTGGCATTCCATTTCATTATATTTCGCATCAGCACAAAAGCCGTGACGAACATGAAGCGGCTGTTTTGAAAGCTTTGGCCATTTATGAGCCAGAATATTTAGTGTTGGCAAAGTATATGCGTATTCTAAATGCCAATTTCGTAAAGCATTACAACAATAGAATTATCAATATTCATCATTCGTTTTTGCCTGCTTTTATTGGAGCAAGGCCATATCAGCAAGCATTTGAACGAGGTGTTAAAATCATTGGAGCTACGGCACATTTCGTAAACGACGATTTAGATGAAGGCCCTATTATTGCTCAAAAAGTGATAGAAGTAAATCACAGATATTCGGCAAGCGACATGGCAAGAGCTGGCCGTGATGGCGAAAAAATTGTGTTGGCTCATGCTTTAAAATTGGTTTTTCAAGACCGAGTTTTTATTCATGGCAATAAAACGATTATTTTTTAGGCGAAAAGCAATTTTTCTATATAAACAAAAACGTCTTTTCATTTTCATAAAGAGAGAAAATGAAAAGACGTTTTTATGTAAAAAAATATTACAATTTGCAAAACAAAATTAATGAATATGACTAACTTTTATGGTATTCGTTCTTCCTCTTTCGTGCAAAGGCATACTTCCTGTATTAATCACAAAATCATCTTGTTTTATCAACTCAAGGTTTCTTAAAATCTGTTGCACATCGCTAATTGTGTCATCTGTACTCACAAATTTTGTATAGTGAAAAGCACGCACTCCCCACACTAAACTCACCGTTTTCAAAAGTTCTATACTTTCCGTAAAAATAAAAATATTGGCTTTAGGGCGAAAACTCGATAGCAAGAAAGCCGTATATCCCGATTTTGTCATGCCAATAATACCTTTAGCACCTACATTTTTGGCAAGATTACAAGCCGTATAACAAACAGCATCTGAAACAAAAGTATTTGACTTTTGATTTGGTTGTTGTCCTACATTATAAATATCGTCTTCTTTCTCAATAGTTTTTATCACCTTTTTCATCGTCGAAATAACCTTCACAGGATGTTTTCCAACTGCTGTTTCGCCACTCAACATTAGAGCATCCGCACCATTAAAAATAGCTGTTGCAATATCAGTCACCTCCGCTCTTGTAGGCGAAGCATTTTGTATCATACTTTCCATCATTTGCGTAGCGATAATAACAGGTTTGGCAGCATTGACACATTTTCTGACCAATTCTTTTTGAATAGTTGGTATCTGTTCGAGTGGCATTTCTACCCCCAAATCGCCACGAGCCACCATAATCGCATCGGCAGCATGAATAATCGCATCAATATTTTTGAGTGCTTGCGGCTTTTCTATTTTTGCAATTACACGAGCAGCATGTTGTTTGTAGTCAATCATACCTTTTAGTCTCAAAATTTCGTCGGCTGTTCTCACAAACGATAAAGCAATCCAATTGATTTGATGCTCCAAAATAAATTTTAGGTCATTGATGTCTTTGGGTGTTAAGGCTGGCGAAGAAACATTTGTATTGGGTAAGTTTACACCTTTTTTCGAAGAAATAAAACCACCATAAATCACTTTTGCAGTCAGTTTATCAATGCCATTCGTAGTTGTAACTTGAAGTTCGATTTTGCCATCATCAATCAAAATTTTGTCACCACTTTTCACATCCATTGCTAGTTCGCTATAAGTAATATAAAAGCGTTTGGCCGTACTAACACACTCTCGAGTTGTCAGCTCTATGATGTCATTTTTTTTTATCTCTACCTTGTTATTTTCTACCTCTCCAAGTCGAATTTTTGGCCCTTGCAAATCTGCTAAAATACCAACATTTCCCTTTTTTTCATTATTAATTTCATGAATCAAATTAATTACCTTTTCATGTTCTTCATGTGTGCCATGCGAAAAATTGAGCCGAAAAACATTTACACCTGCATTAATAAGTTCTAACAACATTTTTTTATTATTGCTAGAAGGCCCAATCGTAGCAACAATTTTGGTTTTTGTAAAGTTTGTCATTTATGAGTTTTTTATATTGTAAAATATTCTTAAATTTTGTTGTTGTTTTTCGAAAACAATATGCCTTATTATTTGCTGAAACCTGTTTTTTCACATATCAAGCTTTCTTTTTGATACTTAAATAACAATGATTCTGACATTTTTATAACAATTTTCAGTTGAATAAAAAAATACCTTTTAGTAAGGGAAACATACTATTTTTCAGTTCAAAAGCTATAAAATTTGCAAATAGTGGCCACCTTAGCCTAAAAAAAATTAGTATGTTTAAGCCTTTGATAAAAAAAATGTATAAATGTCCGAACTATTGAAATAAGAAGTACCGAAAAACAGCTAAGACTCTTCAATATTATATGAAAACTCTTTTTTAATCCAAGCAAATTAATCATTTTATTCTGTTCAAACCAAGTTTTAGCCTACATATCATTTTCTAAAGATAACATGCAAAGAAATAGTTTAGAAACGAAATTAATCAAGGTTAGCTTCAACGAAATATCGAAAAACTTACATTACACTATACTCAATAAGATTGGTTCTCTAACAATTTAGCTTCAGTTTTAGGCATAAAAAAAAGAGATGAAAAATTGAATTCATCTCTTTTTTTATACGAAGTTTGTAGGAAATTTTTTATTTTTTATTGCTGTTTGTAGCAAGTTGTGCGTTTTCTTGGCTCGAAACGAAAGCTAAAAAAATGATTGAAGCCACAGCCAACATCCATCTCCACCAGCCAGCTACGTTTGTAGCACTTGCAGTATTGACTTTCGCTGTCAAATCTTGATTAAATGCAAATCGTTTTGTCTTAGGCATCAAATAACGGTCTGCATTTGCTGCCATATATCTTACCGTTCCATTTACAGCTACATTATCTTTGAAGCGAATATTTCTTTTGAAAGTAACTTGATGTGTATAGCGATTTACTTGCTTATCAAAAACTCTATCATAATCATTTCGCAAGTTGCCTTCTTCCATTATCTTTTCATCTACAAACTCAATATTTTCGTTAGTATCAAAAACAAGCGTTGCAGGAAAAGGCCCTTTACCATCATTTTCTTTAGAATAAATATACCAATTATCATCAATAGAAGCCGTAGCGACAAGCTCGTAAGTGCCATTTTTCAAATCAACCATATTAAAATTCCATTTTACAGGGTCAATATATGGTTTTGCTTTTGCTTTCTGCTTGTCAGTTTTTGAAGCATCAATTTTTGCTTCTGCAATAGCTCTTTTCTCTTCTTTTACTTTTTGTTTGTTTGTTTTATTTGTCTTTTTTGCTTTTTTATCTTCCAAAAAACTCATATCCATAAAAGCGGTGATATTGCTACCCACCATACTTTGAGAGTCATCTAAAATAATCGTTTTTTGTTGATTTAAAACATCTTCTTGCGGCAACTCAGGTAAACCATTTGCTTCTTCAAAAGATTGCATTTCGCCTATCTTCGATACATCAATAGGTTTGTGTGGAGCAATAATAATATGTTGGTCTGGTGGTGGAATTGTTGCTCCACCGCCATATTTTTTTGCAGGTGTAATTTCAAAGTTTGGTGTACTAGATATTATCTCTTCTTTTGGAGTTTCTCTTGGTGCTGTGCTTCGAGTTTTCACCAATCGTTGTTGAGATTTCATAGATACCAAGTTGAATGTAAACTTCTCAAACTCTGGTGGCAAACATTTTTGGTTATCACAAACCATATATTCAATTTTACCCGTAATATCAACTGCGTCTCGCTTTGTTTTTACAATAGCTTGAAAAGTAACTTCCTCCGCAAATTTTCTGATATTTGTTTCGAAAGTCTCATCAAAAATATCAATCATGTCGCCTATTTCTTGCACTTCTCCTTTAAGTTCAAAATCATCTGTATTGTCAAACAAAAAGGAAGTAGGAATTGGCGGACGAGTTTCGATATGTTGAGAATATATATACCAACTATTTTCTATTGTTGCTCTAAAAGAAAGTATGTATTCTTTATCGCTTAGTTCTTCAGCAGAAATATCCCAAGAAACAGGATTTGCTTGTTGAGCAAACATAGAAATACTAAAAAATATACAAAATATAGGAATTAAAATATTTTTCATAATAACGAGTTTTTGAGTGGTAAGATGCTGCTCGCATTATTAACAAAAAACAGCTTTAAATTATCTATGTAGGTTTGCATAGATATTTGGAGAGTAGAGGCAATACAATTTTGCCATCTAAGTATAAAGCTTTCCTTTTTGCCAAAGGTTAGATGTAATGCTTTCGGAGCCATAAATAATACCAAACTTGTGTTAAGAAAATGTTTGTGTTTAAAACTTAAACTCAAACGGTAATTCTTTAGGTGGCAAGCATCTCTGCTCTTCGCAAGTCATATAGCGAACATGACCTGTTATCACCTTATTTGTTGTGTCTAAAATGCTTACTAAGCTCGTAAAACTGACTTTATCAGCATACTTCTTAATATTCATTTCAAATAAATCGTCGTAGCCTTCTTTCAATTCGCCAATCTCTTTAATGCTATCAGCCAATTGGATGTTAATATTTTCATCAAAACTAAAAGTTGTCGGAACTGGCCCGTCATCTTCCATATCTTGCGAATAAATATACCAGCCTTTATCCACACTTGCATCAAATACTAATTCATATTCCTTTTCACTAATTTGATTAACCGAAAAATCCCATTTTACAGGGTCTAATTTTTGTTGTTGAGCAAAAATTGAAAAAGAAGAAAAAATTATTAATATGATGATGTTAAATAAGTACTTCATAAGTTTTTTTAAATTAAAAATAATGTAAAGTTAAAAAACCACAACTAAGCTTTATCTAACATTCAAGTTCAAATTAAGTTTTTTTTCGTAAAAACCAAAAATGATAGTGTGGTAAGATAATAATTAGCTTTTGTTTTACGTCAGTTTAATTCATTTTTTTCATGAAGTTAGCAGCGAAATTAGCACTTTTATCAAGAAACTACTAATAAATTTTACTTTTTTTGCTAAAATCATGTTTTTTTTACATCTAGCGTATTTTTAAAATAGCTTTTTTCCTAAAAAAAAGATGCTAGATATATTTTTTTTAATCAATAAATCAAATAAAAATATAGTAAATCGTATTTTTATTTCCTGTTTAAATAGCTTATTGTCAAACACTTATACATAAATGTTTTTTCAAAAGTATTTTTATTTTTTTTTATTTTTGCTAAAAAATCTTTTATTTTTTAGCATTTCAAGTATGCAAGCTTAATGTCATAAATATTTCAGACTTTATGGTTTTTATTTTTCAATATTAAAAAAAATGCGTTTTCACATTTAGATACAACTTATTGTTAATTAAATATTTTCAATGCTTTTTTTAATATATAAAATAATGCTGTAAGTTGTGAGTCTGTATTCAAGCTATTTTTTTTTTAATCAAATTTTGTAACATAAACATTTATAAAGCTTGATTCTACAACTTTTTGAAGCTAACAGACTGATTTTTTGAAACAGCAACACAATTTATTTTGCTATTAAATAGATTATAGTAAGTCAATACTTGGAGTTTGCACACTTACACATACTTTTAACTCAATAGTCTCCTGTTTTATTGTACTGACACTTTTTTTTCAAAATTATTTCGGACTAAATGCCTTCAGTTTACTCGACAAGGTGCATTACATATAAATATTTATTATACATTTTATTTTTTGAAGCTGAAAAACAAGTATTTTTTAACCAAAATCATGCCTATAAAGCAATTGTTTTATTTTTTTACATAAAAAAAACTCTTATAACAAATTATTTTTGTTACAAGAGTTCTTTTTTGCGCCCTCACTAGGATTTGAACCTAGGACCTGCGGATTAACAGTCCGTCGCTCTAACCAACTGAGCTATGAAGGCGTTTCTTTATTGTAAATATACAAAATTTTAGGTGCTATTTTGAAAAAAGAACTCTTATAA
Organism: Chitinophagales bacterium; assembly: GCA_049613665.1. Lineage (GTDB taxonomy): Bacteria > Bacteroidota > Bacteroidia > Chitinophagales > UBA2359 > JBMZCV01. The sequence continues at coordinate 16,986 of JBMZCV010000016.1, forward strand.
CATTTTTTCGTTACAAGAATTCTTTTTTTGCGCCCTCACTAGGATTTGAACCTAGGACCTGCGGATTAACAGTCCGTCGCTCTAACCAACTGAGCTATGAAGGCGTTTCTTTTATAGCGATGCAAAGATAATACGAATGTTTTGAAAAAAAAAGCTTTTTTCAAAAAAAATGTACTTTTTTTCATTTTTTATACAAAAAAAAAATCTATTGCATTTTTGAGCAAAAAAATTAGCGTTTCAAAAGAATTTATGCAATATTTGTGCTTATTCTAAAAACAAAAAGTCTGGTTGTTTAGTAATTCTAAAAACAATTGACGTACATATTTAACATAAATAAGATAATAAAACTATGAGTTTATTAGTAGTTGGCTCGATGGCTTTTGATGCTATCGAAACTCCTTTTGGCAAAACAGACAAAATCGTGGGCGGTGCGGCAACTTATATCAGCCTTGCAGCAGCAAGTTTTGTGAACGACATCAGACTTGTAGCCGTAGTGGGCGGCGACTTTCCGAAAAAAACAATTTTTGACCTAAAAGAAAGAGGCATCAGCACAGAAGGTTTGCAGATAAAAGAAGATGAAAAAAGCTTTTTTTGGTCAGGTCGCTATCATAACGACATGAACTCTCGAGATACGCTCGTGACTGAGTTGAATGTTTTGGAACATTTCGACCCTATCATTCCGTCATCTTACCAAAATTCGGATTATGTGATGTTGGGCAATCTTACGCCTACCGTGCAACGACAGGTAATTGAGCGGCTCGAAACACGTCCTAAGCTTATCGCTATGGATACGATGAATTTTTGGATGGATATTATGCTCGACGAGTTGAAAACTACTTTGGGTATGATTGATATTTTGTTGATTAATGATGAGGAAGCTAGACAGCTTTCGGGCGAATATTCATTGGTAAAAGCGGCTCGCAAAATCATTGAAATGGGGCCAAAATATTTGGTTATTAAAAAAGGAGAACATGGTGCTTTGCTATTTCACGGCAATAACGTTTTCTTTGCTCCTGCTCTACCTCTCGAAGATATTTTTGACCCAACAGGTGCTGGCGATACTTTTGCAGGCGGTTTTATGGGCTATTTGGCTCAAACAGATGATATTTCTTTCGAGAATATGAAACGTGCTATTATTTATGGCTCTGCTTTGGCTTCTTTTTGTGTCGAAAAATTTGGCTCTGAACGTATCGAAAACCTTTCGGAAGATGACCTTTCCAATCGTTTGCAAGCATTTGTCGATTTGGTAAATTTCGATATTGAAATTACTATTTAAATATTTCCATGATTTGTTTAGTTAAGAATTAAAAGCTATATTCGCAGTAATTTTTAACTAAACAAATAAAACTAATGTTTACAAAGGAAGAGGCACGAGAATTATTAAGTTTGCCTAAAATATTTGCTAATAAATCAGATACTTTCATTGATTTAAGCGAAACAAAACATAGAATTAAGTTATTGCCTGAAGATAAAGACTTGCAAAAAGATTATAGTTTTTTTGTACAAATATTTGCAAGTAAAAAACAAGATTTCAAAATTTCTCTTTACCACCAAGAATTTGGTACAAAAATTGGTTTATTGAGAATAGATTTTAAAGGACGACATTTAAATCCAGTTGATATTAAACCTTCTTTACCTATCATTTTTCATAACTATGCAGGAAAATGGATTAATGAAGCTCATATTCACTTATATGTAGAAGAGTATCGCCCTTTACATTGGGCATTGCCTCTTTCTGCTTATCATGGCTTTGATGTTAAAAAAGTAGAAAATAATTCCGATTTTAAAGGTGCAATTATTGCTTTTTTCAAAAAAATAGCTTTAATTAATAAGATAACAGAATTGTCTTTTAAACAAAACATATTGTAAGCTTTAACTAAACAATTTATTTTTATGAATTGGGCAAATAATTTAGTCGCTGATTATTATAAATGGTTAAGAAATCATACTTTAATAACTCAAGGAAAAAATGGTTGGGTAACTATTGATACTCCTTTTGTGGGTATTTTTAATGATACTATTTGTTTGTTTGCAAAAAAACAAAAAGGTAAAATATTATTATCAGATGATAATATGACGCTTTCAAATTTAGATTTGCTTGGTGTTACGTTTAAGAAAAATACGAAACGCTATGATTTACTAGAACATATTTTAGTTAATTATGGTTTAGAATTGCGAAATGATGAACTCATTATTGAAGCAACTGAAAGTAATTTTACACAAAAAAAACACAATTTCATTTCTGCCATTTTAGATATCAACAACTTAGAAGTATTATCAAAACACAATGTTAGTAGTATTTTCAAAGAGGATGTGCGAGAATACTTAGATTCTATTGATGTCATTTATACACCCGAATTTATGTCATCTGGTGCTATTACAAAATTAGATTATACCTTTGATTTTCAAATTGCAGGAAAAAATACAGAGTTGGTTATTAAGTCTTTTAGTATGATTACAAAACCATTATTATCTCATTTTTTTCAATCTTGGGAAGAAATAAAACCTGTCAGAGAAAAAACAAGTAGAAAACAAGTAAATGCCATTGCAATTATTAATGATACAAAAAATATAAAATCCGAATATTTGGAAGCCATAACATCAAAAGAAGCAGATTTTGTGTTGTGGAGTACTCGTGATAATCCTGAAAATATTGAAAAGTTTCAGAAAGTAGCTTAAAAAAAACCATGCACACCACGATAGAACAACTATACGAAATATATAAACAACACAATTCGGTAAAAATAGATAGCAGAAAAACCGAAGCTGGCGACCTTTTTTTTGCTTTGAAAGGCCCAAATTTTGATGGCAATAAGTATGCTGAAATGGCTTTGAAAAAAGGTGCAGAATATGCCATTATCGACAATCCTGCTTATCAGAAAAATGAAAAATATCTGCTCGTTGAAAATGTGTTAGAAACATTGCAAGATTTGGCAAGACATCATCGAAAACATTTGCCTATCGCCTGCATTGCTGTTACTGGCTCGAATGGAAAAACGACAACGAAAGAGCTTTTGACTTTAGTGTTGGCCAAAAAATATCGCACGCAAGCCACCATCGGAAATTATAATAATCATATTGGAGTGCCGCTCACGATTTTAGATATTTTGCCAAATACAGAAATGGCTATCGTAGAAATGGGTGCAAATCATGCCGACGAAATCAACTTTTTGTGTAGCATAGCTTATCCCAATTTTGGTTTGATTACCAATATCGGCAAGGCACATCTCGAAGGCTTTGGAAGTATAGAAGGTGTGGCGAAGGCAAAAGGCGAGTTGTTTGAGTTTTTGGAAGGAGCAGAAGGCCGTGTATTCCTCAATTTGAATGATGAAAGATTAGCTAATATGGGCTATTATATTCAAAAAGTGGCAACTTATGGTACAGGTCGTTGGGCAAAAACTAATGGTAAAGTCATTGGGCAAGAACCTTATTTGACGGTGCGTTGGTGGCCACGCAAAAAAAAGAAAACCGATGATGATATTCCACCTATCGACATCAAAACCAACTTAGTAGGTATTTATAATTTGGATAATATATTAGCCGCAATTGCCGTTGGTACGCATTTTAAAGTATCTCCCGAAGACATCAAAGCAGCCATAGAAAATTATCGGCCAACTAATAATCGCTCGCAAACTTTAAAGCTGAAAAACAATACTTTTATTTTAGATGCCTACAATGCCAATCCTAGCAGTATGTCAGCGGCTCTCCAAAATTTTGAGCAGATAAAAGCAACAGAAAAAGTTGTTATTTTGGGCGATATGCTCGAATTGGGCGAATATAGCAAGAGTGAACATTTAGCTATTTTGAAGCAACTCGAAAAAATAAAACTGTTACATATTGTTTTGGTAGGCAAAGAATTTGGGAAAGTAGCTCACGAAATTGAAAATGTGTTGCATTTCGAAACGGCGGCTCTAGCAAAGACTTGGTTTGAAAAGCAAATTTTTAGCGATACGCATTTTTTGGTTAAAGGCTCTCGTGGCATTGCTTTGGAAAAAATATTGAAATAAATAACGCTCAAAGTAGAAAAGGCATTTTCAAAACAATGTGGTTTTTGTTTTGAAAATGCCTTTTTTTATGCTTCCAAATCTATCAAAAATTGCAGAGTATCTTTGTTGTCGGCATACTCCCAAAGTTGCGGTTTTTGAGCTTCGCCAAAAGCAATAAACTCTCCCTGAATGCTGCTAGTTGCAACAATACATTGAATTTCATTTCTCTTTTCAATTATTTTGTTAGACAAATCATCTTCATTTTCATAAAACTCATAATACAAAGTGCTGATAGGCGAAGCAATAGCTTCTTTTTCTACCAACATCACAAAATTGCTTGCATAATGATGCTCTCTGTTTAGCAAATAAATAGAGCGATAATAGTCATAGTTATTTTTATATTTATTGTGGTGCTGCACATCACTATACGACTGCAAATTGTCTAAAAAATAGACGAAATCAAAATCTTTCGGCACATACAATTTCGATACATTGCGACAGCCCAAACCCAAATATTTGAAAATATCAATACCCAAATTTTTAATATCTTCCGCCGTTTCCTTGCCATTAAGCAGAGCTACTGATGAGCGACTCTTGCGAATAATATGCGGATATTTGCCAAAATAATAATCAAAATAGCGAGAACTATTGTTGCTGCCTGTCGCAATAACTGCATCAAAATTTTTGAAAAAAGGTGGCATTTCGATATAGCTCACAATCTCTGGCGAGGTTTCAAATAATGTTTTTGCAATATACTTAAACAACTGCTTATCTTTTGAAGAAAGCTTTACCAACGATTTTTGGCCGCTTACAAATACGCATAAAAAATCGTGAAAACCCACCAAAGGAATGTTTCCAGCCATCACGATGCCGACCGTTTTTGTTGGTGCTGCTATATCTCGAAAATCATATCTAGCCAGCCACGCAAGCAGTTTTTTTTCATCCAAAAACTCCTCACATATCGCCTCAATAGCATCATAAATATGTTCTTTCGTGAACCATGGATTTTCTAAACAAGCTTTTACGACAACTCTATGAAGCGAAGCAGGTTTTTCTCTCAAATGTTTGCCTAGTTGAACAAGTATATCAATTCGTGCTGTTAATTGCATAAAATTTTATCGTTTTTCTTAAAAAATGATGAAACACTAAAACAATATTTTAGTGTCAGCCAAAATTTTCGGCACAAAGTTACATATAACTTCATCAAGTTTTATCAAAAAAAGGAAAAGGAGTTGTTTTTTTTGTATTTTAAATACATTTCTATGACTAAAATATAATATAAACAATATGGTAACTTTTTTATTTTGGGCGAGTTTTTTGGTCATTTTTTATACTTATATCGGTTATGCCATGCTTTTGTGGGGTTTAGTACAGCTAAAAAAAATGTTTTTTAAAGCAATACCTTATCAAAAAATAGCAGAAAATGACTTGCCAAGCCTTAGTATCGTTATAGCAGCTTATAATGAAGTTGATTTTATAACCCAAAAAATAGAAAATACTTTAGCACTCAATTATCCAAAAAACAAGCTAGAATATATATTTGTTACAGATGGCTCAACAGATGAAACGCCAGAAATAGTAGCGCGATATAGCGAAATTCGTTTGTTTCATTCTAGCGAAAGAAAAGGCAAAATGGCTGCTATTCAACGAGTTATGCCTGATGTAAAAAATGAAATTGTTGTTTTTACAGATGCTAATACTTTACTCAACAAAAATGCCTTGAGAAATATTGTGCGACATTATCAAAACGAAAAAATAGGAGCAGTAGCAGGAGAAAAACGCATTCAGGTAGCCGATGCTGATGACGCAAGCTCGGCAGGCGAAGGTTTTTATTGGCGATACGAATCAAAACTAAAAACATGGGACTTTGATTTATATTCGGTTGTTGGAGCAGCAGGCGAGCTTTTTTCTGTGCGTCGAAAACTCTATGAAGATGTGCCACACGACACCATTATTGAAGACTTTTATATGACATTAAAAATTGCACAAAAAGGCTATCGAGTGGCTTACGAACCGCAAGCTTTTGCCATAGAAACGGCTTCAGCTTCAGTAAAAGAAGAATTGAAACGAAAAGTTCGCATTGCAGCAGGTGGTTTGCAAGCCATTTTTCGATTGCGTGATTTGCTCAATCCTTTCAAATATGGCGTTTTGAGTTTTCAATATGTGTCGCATCGTGTGCTTCGTTGGACAATTGCACCATTGATGTTGCCCTTGTTTCTACTTTGCAATTTAATATTAGCACAAACAAGCACATTTTACCAATTTGTTTTAACTTTTCATCTCTTATTTTATTTCATGGCTTTTATTGGTTTTCTATTAAAAAATAAAGAGTTAAAAATAAAAATATTCTTTATTCCCTACTATTTTTGCATCATGAATTATGCTGTTTATAGTGGTTTTTTAAGAATAACAAAAAACAAACAGTCTGCTATTTGGGAAAAAGCCGAGCGAAAAATCAGTTAAATTTCATAAATTATTCTTTTTATAACAAAAAATATTACCTTTGCTTTTGCTATCAAATAAAAATAAAAATAAAGCGTAAAACATTCATTTACAAGCATATTACAAAGTGACTAAAATGGTCATTTTCGTCTTTAAAAAGTGATTTAAAAAAATGATATAGAGATTTTATTTGACAATAATACAATAGAATTTCTTGTTTTTAAAATCAAAATTTTAAATTAAGTCTAAGCACTATTTCATAAAAAGGACAATTTAAGCTAATATGCTGAATATCAATGTGTTAGCTTTTGCAATTTATAGTATAAATTTGTCCAACTACTTATACACTTAAATCAATAAATTATTATTATGTATCGCAAAATTAGTTGTTTATTAATCGCTCTTTTGCTTGTTTCGGCTACTGATATGCAAGCACAAGAGAGTCCTATTTCTGATAGAAAAACAAATAAAGTATTTGAATATTCGCTACCTACTTATGAGGTAAACGAAGTGTCGGAAACAATTAGCACAGGCACACACAATGCTTTCAAAATGTTTATTCCAGATTGTGACATTCTTGATGTAGAAAAAGAATGGAAAAAGACGATGAAAAAAAGAAAGTCTAAACCAACAGGCGATTTGAACGAAATGGTGGCTTTACAAGCAAAAATCAAGACGATAAGTGCTGATAAGGTTGATGTATATGCCAAATTTGCGGTAAAAGGCGATGGTGTAGAGCTTACAAGCTTGTATAATTTGGAAGGTGAATATCTTACGGCAGATAAATATCCTGCAAAGGCAGAAGCTATTGAAGCTTTGTTGAATGAGGTAGCTTTAGTTTTTGCTCGAAAAAGTATAAAAGAAGAAATTAAAGTAGAAAAGAAAGAATTGAAAGCTTTTGAGAAAGAACACAAAAAGCTAGAAAAAGAAGGTAACAAAATTCAAGGCAAATTGGATAAGTATTTGAAAATTGTAGCCGAAATTGAAGCTGAAAAATCGTCTAATATGGCTGACCAAAAAGCTAAATTGAGCGATATTAAGAATCAAAAGCAAGCTATCGAAAATAGTAACAAAAAGAAAAGAGTGTTGAAGAAATAAATTTTCGCTCTTTTTGAGAAAAATTAGAAATGGCATTAATCTAAACATTGAATGATTTTTAGATTAATGCCATTTTTGGTTTGTAAAAAAATGTACTGTACCTATTAGTTCAAAACTAGAAAAATTACCAACCTTGCTCACTATATTTGGCAGCAGGAAACAAAATATTGTTCAAAATCAAGCGATAGCCAGCCGAATTTGGATAATTGCTCAAGTCGGTAGGTGCTTCGCCCACAAGATGCTTATAGTCTTCAGGGTCGTGGCCGCCATAGTATGTCCAAAAACCTTTGCCATATTCATTGTGCAAATAGCGAGCTTCATCTACCGCTTTTGTGTCTGCCAAAATTAGCACATCTTTTTTGATAAATTTCTTTTTGAAAGCCGTTGTTTGTCCCATAAATCCCTTCACAAAAGGCGTGTGTGATTGGGTAAGCATAGTCGGAATAGGATCCCATTTGGCTGCAAACTCAAATAGCTTGAAATAATCTTTGTCTTCATCTAGCGTTCTTTCATGTTCAGTAGTAGAGTCAATGTCTGAAAACTCGTATTGCAACGGATTTTCTACCAAATGGAAATGATGAAAAGCAAAACATTTGTCGTATCGCAACTTTTGCTGTGCCTTATCAGCCATTCTATCGCCATCAAACATAGACGCACAAATATCTGTGCCTTCTGCCGAAAGTGCTATATCATAAGTATCGGTTGCCGAACACATCGCAAACATAAAGCCGCCTTCTATAATGTATTTTTTAATTTTTTTGGCTACTGCTAGCTTCATTTGTGACACTTTTTCGAAGCCCAAAGTCTTTGCTTTTTTCTCTTCATAAGTCACTTGTTCTCTATACCAGGCCACTTGATTATAGTTGCGATAGAAACGGCCATATTGTCCCGTAAAATCTTCGTGGTGCAAGTGCAACCAATCATAATTTGCCAAACGGCCGCCTAAAACCTCCTCGTCATAAACTACGGTATAAGGAATTTTTGCATAATTCAACACCAATGTTACGGCATCGTCCCACGGCAAAGAAGGGTGATGTGGCTTGTTTTTTGGCGAATAAACGGCTATTTTCGGAGCATTTTCGAGTGGTACAACTGCCATATTTGCTTCTGGATTGGCTATTTGTTCCAAAATTTCTTGATAGCGACTTTCTGTTTCTACCAAAAAACTAACGCCTCTCGCCTTACACAATGCCTCCATTCCGCCTGAATATTCCATAGCAAAACAACCGCCACGATAATTGAGCAACCAATCGACAATAACGCCTTGCGACAAAGCACGATAAGCAATACCATAAGCTTTCAAGTGGTTTTTTTGCCCTTTATCCATCTGAATCAACAAACGTTCGGCCTGCAAATCGAGCAAACTCAACAGGCAAAAAAGGAATAAACAGATATTTTTTTTCATATTTTTAATAAATTTCCTAAAAATGTAATGTTGTGAGATTTAAAGGTAACATTTTTTTATGATACTAATTTTTAAACGAAAAAGCAGCCTATAATATGTTACATTTAACATTTTTTATTGTTTTTTTACAAATAGTGCTTTATTTGGAAAATAGTTTTTGCACAAAAAGCAAAACAAAAAACCATTATATTAATAAATCTATTTTGTATGGGTTAGATAATTTTTTCTCATTTTTTATATCAATTTTAAATTTTACTGAGTAAAGTATTTTAAATGTGATTTTTTCACTATTTTTGTGTAAAAATGAAATAAAATTATGCTTATACGATTTTCAATAGAGAATTTCCTGTCATTTAAAGAAAGACAAATTTTTTCGATGTTGGCAGGAAAAGGAGGAAGAAACAAAGCTTTTCATGTCATAAAAAAGAAAAACACTAAAGATGTTTCTTTACTAAAAACAGCAGCTATTTTTGGAGCAAATGCTTCAGGAAAGTCGAATCTTATCAAAGCTATTGATTTTGGCAAACAATTGATTTTGGAAGGTACGGATACAGATAAACCTATTTTGTTTCAAAATTTTAGGCTAGATGAACAGACACGAATAGGCAGTTCGAGAATAGAATATGAGATAAAACATAAAAATAAAAATTATGCTTATGGCATTGTTTTTACGAAACAAGAGATAAAAGAAGAATGGCTTTATGAAATAGACAAAAGAGGCGAAAAGCTTATTTTTGAAAGAAGTGAATCTCAAAAATTTGATTTATCTGGTTTGATGGCTAAAAATTCTAAAAAAAATGAGCAATTATTTTTAGAATTTATTGCGAAAAGCACACCTAATAATCAGCTTTTTTTGACAGAAATTAGAGAAAGAAGAGTAAAGGAAAATGTAACAGATATAGAAGATTTATTGGCTGTTTTAGATTGGTTTGAAAATGTATTGAGAATCATTTATCCAAATACTAAAACAAAAGGTATAGAATTTGAATTGAAACAAAATACAGAATTAAAAAAGATTTTTTCAGATTTTTTGAATTATGCAGATACAGGAATTGATGGTATTAGTTTAGAAACTGTTGATTTTGATAAAGTAAAATTGCCAACAGAACTGAAAGAAATTGTAAAAAATGATTTGTTGAACAATAAGTCAAAGCTAACCATAAACAATGCTTGGGTAGAAAATTCGGCTGCAAAGTTGCGTTATATTTTTACTAAAAAAAGTAATACTGATGTTTCTGTTCAAAAAATGATGACAAAACATCGTATTATAGGCGAAAAAAATGCGATGGATTATTTCGATATTGCAGATGAATCAGATGGCACACAACGTATTATTGATTTTATTCCTATTTTTATTGAACTTTTAACAGAAGATAAAGTATATATTATTGATGAGATGGAAAGAAGTTTGCATCCAAATTTAATGTATGATTTGATAGATATTTTTCTAAAAAAATCAATAGGCAATAATAGTCAACTAATATTAGCTACTCACGAATCTACTCTATTAACGCAAGAACTATTGCGAAAAGATGAGATTGGGTTTGTTGCAAAAACAGAATTTGGTGCTTCTAAAATATACTCTTTGGAAGAATATGACATTAGATTTGATAAGCAAATCAGAAAAGATTATTTGCTCGGAAGATATAAAGCAATTCCAAGATTAGGTAGTAGAAACAATTTGTTTAATTGGAAAACGAATAACGAAAATGCCTAGAGAAAGAAATGAACTTACTCGGCAGAGTAATATAAAAAATGCAGAAAAAATATTTATTCTTGCTTTTGAAGGTACTTATGCAGAATTTCAATATTATGAGGCGATAAAAGAAAAGGCAAAATATCAAGAAGATATTATTTACATTGTTAATTTGGAACGAACAAAAGAACAAAAAAATAATAGTGCTCCGAAATATGTTTTCGATCTTTTGAAAAAAACTAAACAAGATTATAAACTCAAGGCTACTGATGAGTTTTGGATGATTATTGATAGAGACCGTTGGAAACTTGATGAATGGAGAGAGAAATGTGAAAAAGAAAAAAACTTTTTTATAGCTTTGAGTAATCCTTGTTTTGAGTTTTGGCTTTTGCTACACATTAAAGATATAACAGATTTTTCGGACGTAGAATTGCAGAAAATGTATGAAAACAAAAAAGTGAGCAAAAAGAAAAACTATTTAGAAAAAGTTTTGAAAGATGTTTTGGCAATGTCTGGTGGTTATAGGAAAGACAGCATTAAACCAGAACGTTTTTTAGCACATCTTGAAAAGGCGGTTCGACAAGCGAAAGTGTTGGATAGCAGTGATATTTATAACAATTTGGGTAGTCATAATTATTTGTTAATCAAAAAGCTGTTTTCTGCTAAATAATTGGTTTAGGTTTTTATGAAAAAAAAAACAGCTATAACTCAAATTTTGTGAGTTATAGCTGTTTTTCATTTTTCAGAAAAAAACAAAAAAATTATTCCCAAACAACACTGCCATCTTTGGCATACCACGTTGTATAAGTATCTTGATGTTTTTCTTCAATCACATTTCGTTTGATTTTCATGGTAGGCGTAAGCATTGCATTTTCTACCGTCCAATCGCCTTTCATCACAATACATTTTTTCATGCGTTCATGCTTTTCTAACGTTGGATTTACCTCTTTCATAGATGCTTCCAAGCTACTCACAATTTCGGCACGGTCTTTCTTACGAGCCTCTTCCGACAACACCACTAAAGCTATCGTTTGCGGTAGCAATGTACCTACCACACAAACCTGCTCAATATCTGTATTTTTCGACAATTTAAGTTCTATCGGACTTGGCGAAACATACTTTCCTTTTTCTGTTTTAAAAATATCTTTTACACGGCCAGTAATTTTCAAAAAGCCACCTTTAGAAATCACACCTTTATCGCCTGTTCTTAGATAATCGCCATCGAAAGTAGCGGCAGTTTTTTCTGGTTCTTTGAAATAACCTTGCATTGTTGCTTCGCTTTTGACCAAAATCTCTCCTATTTCGCTGATTTTCACATCAACACGAGGCATCGGCTGACCAACATAGCCAAATTTAATATTTTCTCGGCGTGTATAGTGCGAGTAAGCACAATTTTCGGTCATACCATACACTTCCTGAATTTTTAAGTCAAACTGTGCGAACCATTCCATCAAAGAAGCTGGTGTAGGTGCTGCTCCTGTAAAAACGTGGCGTGCATCGTTTAAACCAAGTGTACTACGAATTTTCTTCCTAATGATATTGTTCAAAATTGGAATTTTCAACAAAATATTAAGCCTACTTTGTGGCATTTTTTCCAAAATTTTCATCTGGAATTTTGTCCAAATACGAGGTACGGCTAAGAAAACTGTTGGACTAGCCGTTGCCAAATTTTGAGCAAAAGTATCTAGTGATTCTGCAAAATAAACTGTACTATTGGTATATAAGCCACCCATTTCTACTAGCAATCTTTCGGCAATATGAGACAATGGCAAGTAGGAAAAGAAACGGCCATCTGTGCCAGATTCACTCACAGAAACTACTTCTAGTGCATGTGTAATGGCATAAGTAAGCGACCGATAAGTATGTACTACACCTTTAGGCTTGCCTGTTGTACCAGAAGTATAGATAATAGTAATCAAGTCATCTAAACTTCTGTTTGGCTCGCCTTGTATAGGTTCGTGTTGAGCTACAATATCGTCCCACTGTTCGTAGCCTGTATCGCCATAATATGTCGGAAACGAAATGCACTGTACATCGCTAGGCACACCGCTTTTCATGCCTTTCCAATTGTCGAGTTTACCAACAAACAACAATTTTGTTTCGCTATGTGTCAATACATAATTGATTGTTTCGGCATTAATATTCGGATAAAGTGGTACTGAAATATGCCCACTCATCATAATAGCGAGGTCAGCCATAATCCAATGAGCACAGTTTTTAGAAACCAAACCAATATGGCTTTTTTCTGGCAAATTCATAGCCTTAATAGCAGCAGCCATTTTACGCACCTGTTCACTCACTTGTTTCCAAGTGAAAGTACGCCATTGTCCAGCTAGGGGTTGTTGTAAATATACTTTGTTGGGATTTTGCTTTTCCCATTTGTAAAGCATCTCAAGCGGTGTACTGTAATTTGACATATTTTTTTAGATAATATTTTAGTGAAAGCTTATTTTCGGCTCTAAAAGTACGAAATTTTTATGCTTTTGCAAATTTAGTTATTGTTTTTTCTCAATACTTATTTTGTTTTTTTTATAAATACAATAATAATGTCACGTTTCCATTATGCTTTTTGTTTTAACAAACGAAAAACAAAAACATAACACAAATGCTATCTATTTTGTCAGGCCACTAATTCTACATTAACATGTTGCAATTGTATTGCTATTCTATTTTTTTTCATAAAAAGAAGTGTATTATTGTGTTTTTTTAAGCTAATCTTAGCAATTTACAGAGTATTTGTGCAGAAAAATCATTATTTTTGCCTCAAATGCCATTTTTTTACCTATAAAAAGCATTTTCTTTTAGTAAACAAAAAAATGAAATATTGTGTTAGACAAATTACGAGATATAAAACATCGTTGGGAAGATATTGGTGAGAAGTTGGGCGACCCTGCAACTATGCAAGACATGAAAAAATATGCTCAACTGAGCAAAGAATATAAAGACTTGATGCCTGTCGTGGAAGCTTTTGATAAATACGACAATGTGATGAGCAATATTGATGAGAATAAAGATATTTTGAAAAACGATAGCGACCCAGAATTTCGTGAAATGGCAAAAGCCGAACTAGATGAACTAGAAGTAAAAAGGGAGGCATTAGAAGAGCATATCAGAAAATTGTTAGTGCCGAAAGACCCTGAAGACGAAAAAAATGTAACCTTGGAGGTAAGAGCTGGTACAGGTGGCGACGAAGCTGCTATTTTCGCTGGCGATTTGTTTAGAATGTATCACCGTTTTTGCGAAACAAAAGGCTGGAAATTTGAATTATTGAGCATGAACGAAAGCCAAACAGGTGGCTATAGAGAAATTGTGGCGGCTGTATCAGGCAGTGGCGTTTATGGCGTTTTGAAGTATGAATCTGGCGTACATCGTGTGCAACGTATTCCTGTGACAGAGTCGCAAGGTCGCATACATACTTCGGCAGCGTCCGTAGCGATTTTGCCCGAAGCAGACGAAGTAGATATTGTCATTAATACTGCCGACATCAGAACAGATACTTATCGTGCTTCTGGTGCTGGTGGGCAGCACGTTAATAAAACAGAATCTGCTGTAAGATTGACGCATATTCCAACAGGTATCGTAGCCGAATGTCAGAAAGAACGCTCGCAGTTGCGAAATAGAGAGGTAGCAATGACGATGTTGCGTAATCGAATTTATGAACAAGAGCATCGCAAACACATCGCAGCAATTGCTCAAAAACGAAAAACTTTGGTCTCGACAGGTGACCGCTCTGCCAAAATACGAACTTACAACTATCCGCAAAGCCGTGTGACTGACCACAGAATCAAATATTCGGTCAATAAGCTGGATAGTATCATCAATGGCGATTTGCACGCTATGATTGAGGCTTTGCAAGTAGCCGAAAATGCTGAAAAAATGAAGGCTGGCGAAAGGATTTAGTTTTTTAGTTGCTACGTTTTTTTTTAAGAGGATTAAACATACTATTTCTTTAAGAAATAGTATGTTTAATCCTCTTAAAAAAAAATAAATTATCAGTAAATCAAAATTTTACATTTTTATACACACATTTTTCGGCTCTGTAAAAAATCGCAAAGCTTCCCAACCACCTTCACGGCCTACTCCAGAGCTTTTCACTCCACCAAAAGGCGTTCTTAAATCTCGCAATAGCCAACAATTTATCCAAACAATGCCAGCTTCTAGCTGTTCCGAAATTCGAGTAGCACGATTCAAGTCTTTTGTCCAAACAGTAGCTGACAAACCATATTGTGTACTATTGGCATATTTCAAAACTTCCTCCTCAGTATCGAAAGGTGTAATGGTAACGACAGGGCCAAAAATCTCTTCTTGGTTTGTGCGGCAATCATAAGGCAAACCTGCTATAATAGTTGGCTGCATAAACCAGCCATTGGCACATTTTCCTTTCATTTTTACGGCATTGCCTCCCAACAGTACTTCGCCACCTTCTTGCTGTGCTAAATCTACATAATATAATATTTTTTCTAAATGCGATTTTGAGACAACTGCTCCAATTTGCGTTATTTTTTCGAGCGGATCGCCCACTTTGAGCAAATAGGTTTTGGCCACAAATTCGGTTTTGAAACGTTCATATACCGACCTTTCCACAAAAATACGAGAGCCAGCCAAACAGATTTGCCCTTGATTGCTGAAAGATGATTTGATGGTTGTGGCTATCATTTTTGGAAAATCGCAGTCTGCAAAAATGATATTTGGGTTTTTCCCACCTAGTTCCAGTGACATTTTTTTGAACATCGGAGCAGCTACTTTCGCTATTTCTTTGCCCGTAGCAGTACCGCCCGTAAAAGAGATGGCTTTTATTTTTGGGTGAGTCACGATAGCACGCCCAACTTTTGTGCCGAGTCCATGTACGATATTTAAAACTCCATCGGGCAAGCCAGCCGTTTTGCATATTTCAGAAAGCATAAAAGCAGTTCGAGGCGTTACTTCCGAAGGTTTTGCAATGACACAATTGCCAGCGGCCAAAGCAGGAGCTATTTTCCAAGTAAACAAATAAAGCGGCAAGTTCCACGGCGAAATGCAGCCCACAATGCCTATTGGTCTTCGCAAGGTATAGTTGATAGCTAAGTTTGGCATAAAATGCGATTCGGAAGCATAGTGCATAATCGCAGTAGCAAAAAAGCGAAAGTTGGAAGCCGCACGAGGTATATCAATGCTTGATGATAGCGAAATAGGCTTGCCATTGTCTTCGCTCTCGGCGATGGCCAATACATCGATATTTTGCTCAATGATGTCGGCAATACGCATCAAAATACGAGAGCGTTTTTCGTTAGAAGTATTCGACCATTCAGGAAATGCTTTTTGAGCTGCTGCTACTGCTGCCGCTACGTCTCGTTCATCGGAATCAGGAATTTGAGCATATACTTCGCCTGTCGAGGGATTGTGATTTTCGAGATATTGTTCAGATTGTGGAGCAACTAATTTTCCGTTGATATAATTTTTAAAATAAGTTTCTGTTTTTTTGCCAAACATAAATATAGTTTTTCTAAAAAAAATGAAGAAAGCAGAAAGTCTAAAATTAGGATAAAAGCCTTGTAAAACCTAATAAATATGAGACTATAATTTTTTGCCTATTTATTATTGAAGCTATTTACATCAAGCGTTTTAATAGGCCGCTTAACCATGCGTCTTCCGTAATTAATTTCGATGTTTTCAGACGTTCTGCTAGAAGCAATAAGGTTTCAGGATTTTTTTCGGCACAATATATGGTTTCTCTCAAAATTTCTCTCAAAATTTTTACGGTATTCAAATAATAAATATAATGTTTTGTGAGCATTTCTTTTTTGCGATTGAGCAATACCATAAAACTCGTCAAGCAGTTTTCGAGCTTATCTTCATAAGTAAAATCATCTGTTATTTCCAAACTTAATTCGACATAAGCTTTGATGAGCAAAATTTTTGTAGAAAGCATAAACAACACCTCTTCGTCTTCGGCTTCTTGCAAAAGCTCTACTACCTCCTCATATTTTTGCTGTTGAAATTTCAATTGCGACAAGGTATATTTAAACATTTTTGGAACAATTGCCCAGCGATATTCATATAAAAATTGTTCGAGCCACTCAAAGTTTTTTAGCAAGAGTGCGAGTGTTGTAACATTTTTGTAAGTAGAAAGAAAAAATTTGCCATTTTCAATAATAAGGCCTTCTTTTATTTCAATTTTATACAATTCAAAAGCTTCGGTCATGTAATGTGATTTGCCTTGACGCATCTGACGAATACAAAAATTTCGTGCCAATACAAATATATTTTGTATTTCATGCCGCACAAAATAATTGGCATATTCTTGAAGCAGTTTTTTCAGTTTTTTAAAATGTTCAGCAGCACTTTCGTGTTCCAAAAGCGTTTGCACACCATGATAATAAATAGCGATGGCAGGTATTTTCAACCACTTTTTCCGTTCTGCTTCTGCCAACACAGTTTGTATCATTGCCCAATCATAAGACGTAGTTTGAAAACGCTGATAATTGAGTGCCTTACAATAATATTTTAGCTTATTGACAATATAATAACAATCAAGCATATCCGACACTTCCTGCAAGTTGGGTTCTCTGTTGCGTTGTTCGGCTGCCTCTATCGATTGATGTTGTTCGAGTGCTACATAAAGTTGATATAAGTGAATATCGGCTGCTTCCAAACCATTTGTTTCTTTTGTTAAATCAGCTTGGATTTTAGCCATATCCTTTTCCCAATACATATATAGGTTTCGCTTCCGATAATTTTTGATGAGTGCCAAATCTTTTGAAAAAATCTTTTGGTCATATTCTCGCTGTTTCCAAAATTTTTCAATCACTTTTACCAACTCACTCATCAACTGTTGCAATTTTATATCCTTAAATGTTTGGTTAGGATATAAATATTCAAAAGTTTGCTTTCGCCCTAAGCGTTTGGTCGTAAAGCGAGGTGCTGCTGTTCGGATATGCCGATATAACTCGATTACCTTTTTGTTGCTATTGAAATAAGGTGATTGAACGAAAGGAAGAAAAGCCTTAAACTCTTCTTTTGTAAATGTTTTGAAAAAAGTGATAAGTTTGCTATTGTGCATAAATTGAATGTCTTTTGCAAATCATAATTTACTTTCATTTTTCTATCTAAAATACATTATGTTTTTTTTATTTTATATAGCTTTCGTTATGAATTGGTTACGTTTTTTTTATTTCCTAAAATGAGGCGTAAATATAATCTTTTTTCTAAAAAAACTAAAAAAAATGCTTTCAAAGATTTGATGCTGCGAAATAAAATAAAAATTGCTATTTAAAAGACGTTGTAAAATTAGCAATTTGTTTTTTTTTGATAAATGAGGCGGAAGATACTCTTAAAATATCTTTTACCTAAATACTAAAAAAGAATGACACTCCCTTGTTACGAAAAAAAGCTTTAAAACACGCTATTTACCCTTTTAGTTGCTGGCGATAACACACCACAATGGCGAGAGTACTTATTGTTTGTTTTGATAGAAAAGCAGATTAACATATAAATGTTTATATTTTTTAAGTTTTTTAAATTTTTTTTCATCTAAAATACATTTTATTTTTTGCAACTATTTATTCAATTAAAAATCAAAGAATTATATTATGTTTTAAATAAAAAAAATAACGCTATTAATAAATTTTAACCTAAAAAACTCAAAAATCGATTCTTGGAGTTTTATACAAAAAAGTGGAAGTTTGTACTACACACACAAAAGTACATTCATTCCTAAAACTCTACCTTATGTTTTCGACGCATACACACAAAAAAACAGTTAAAATCTTATTTCTATTTTTTAGCATTCTATTTATCAGCAATTCTAGCCTAAAAGCACAATGCACAGGTGTTTTGGTAAATGACTCATTGGCCTTGGTGGCATTTTATGCGGCTACAAATGGCGATAGCTGGCAAAACAATGAAGGCTGGCTATCAGCTCCTGTATCGGAATGGCATGGAGTTACGCTCACTAGCAATGGCTGTTCCATAAAAATTATAAATTTGGCTTATGAGCAGTTGGAAGGATTTTTGCCCGATTTGAATTTGCCAAATTTGGAAGAACTCACACTTTTTAATAACAAACTGAGTGGTGAAATCCCAAACTTTAGCAATCTACCTAGCTTAAAAAGGCTGTATTTGGGCAACATAACGGTTTCGAGTTGGGCAAATGAATTTGCAGGCAATATTCCAGATTTCAGCAATTTGCCAAATTTGGAAGAGTTGCATTTGGGACAAAATCGTTTGAGTGGCGAAATCCCAGACTTTAGCAATTTAGAAAATTTAAAAAAAATGGAACTAGGCAATAGTGCCAATTTTCAGTTTAATGCTTTTGAAATGGAAAGCAATGATTTGGTAGGTGAAATTCCAGATTTTAGCAATTTGCCAAATTTAGTCAACCTCAGTTTGTCAGGAAATCGGTTAACGGGCAGCATTCCAGATTTCAGCAATTTACCCAAGCTACAATCGCTCAATCTTGGCGAAAATCAATTGACAGGCAATATTCCAGATTTTAGCAATTTGGATTCGCTGTATTATTTGCAGCTTGTCGAAAATCAATTGACAGGCAGCATTCCAGATTTCAGCAATTTGCCAAATTTAGAAGACCTTAGCCTTGCCAACAACCAATTGAACGGTATGATGCCGAATTTCAGCAATTTGACGCTTTTGAAATATGCAAGATTAAACAACAATAATTTAAGTGGCAATATTCCAAATTTTAGCAATCTTCTTAGTTTAGAAAGCCTCAATCTTGAAGAAAATCAATTGACAGGCATTATTCCAAATCTTGATAATACTACCAATTTAATGAACTTGTTGCTAGGGAAAAATAATTTGTCTGGCATTATACCGAACTTTAGCAGTTTGTCTAACTTAGGTTATTTCTCTTGTGAAGAAAATCAATTGACAGGGGCTATTCCAAATTTTAGCAATAATCCAGTTTTGTGCTGTTTGATACTTTCTAGCAATAATTTGTTTGGCGAAATTCCAGATTTCAATTTGCCCGAATTAACAAACCTGTATTTGTACGAAAACCAATTGACAGGTGCTATTCCAAATTTCGCAAACTTACCGAATCTCGTTAATTTATTTTTGCACGATAACCAATTGAGTAGCACTATCCCAAATTTCGACAATTTGCCCAGCTTACTCAATCTTTATTTGCAACATAATGAGCTAGTTGGCTTTATTCCAGATTTCAATAATTTGGCAAGTCTAGGCACTTTGTATATACATGGTAATGAATTTATTGGGGAAGTTCCAAATTTCAATCTACCTAATTTAGAGCATTTAAAAATTTGCCCAAATAATTTGACAGGCAGTCTTCCATTGCTTAATAATTGTCCAGAAATAGTTCTCGAAACTATTGATTTTAGCTGCATAGAAACTGCTCAAACAACGGGTTTTATCTATGCTGATACCAATGGAAACTGTACCAAAGAAGAAGAAGAACCCACTATTCCAAACGCTATCATTGCCACAATGGATAGTACCGCTTATGCTTTTAGTGATGAAAATGGCTTTTATAATCTAAAAACAGATACTGGTACGCACACATTTTATACGGTTATTCCAAATTATTTGTGGCAAAATACTTGCCCTGATTATCCAAACACTTATACAATTGATATAGAAAACACTACTGATAGCCTTAGTGGTTATGACTTTGGTTTTCAGTCACTTATTGCTTGTCCATTGATGCTCGTAGAAGTAAGCACACCTTTGTTGCGACGCTGTTTTACCAATACTTATACTGTTCATTATTGCAATACAGGTACTGTTGCAGCCGAAAATGCTAGCATTAAATTGGTGCTTGATGAAGCTATTATTCCTCTTAGCAGCTCTTTGCCTTATGCTTCTAATATCGAAAATGAACTTATTTTCGACATCGGAACGGTAGGCATTGGACAATGTGGTTCATTTAGCTTGACAGATTCCTTGCGTTGCGATGCTGTTTTGGGCAGCACGGCTTGTATTGAAGCTTATGCACTGCCAAATGACTTGTGTTTTGCGACTAATACACTCTGGGATGGTTCAGATTTAGAAATTAATGCTTACTGTTTTGGCAATGAAGTTTTGTTCCAAATTATCAATAGAGGCGATGATATGGAGCAAGAAAGCGAATATCGCATGTATGAAGATGATATTATGTCTATTGGGTCTCCCTTTCAATTAGTGGCTGGCGACACGCTAGAAATAAGCCGCAGCACGACAGGCCAAACATTTCGTCTTACGGCTTATCAAACACCCAATCATCCTTCTAGCATATTTGTCACAGAGGTTTTAGAACTTTGTGGAGCAAATACCGAAAATGCTTCTTTAGGTTTTGTCAATACACAATCGAATCTCGACTATACGCAATTTTACGATATAGAATGCCAAGAAATCATTGGTAGCTACGACCCAAACGACAAAAATGTAACGCCAAAAGGTGTTGGCGATGAGCATAGAATTACGGATAATCAAGAATTGGAATATAAAATTCGCTTCCAAAATGTAGGTAGCGATACTGCTTTTCGAGTCATGATTATAGATACTATTGATACCAATTTTTTGGATATTAATAGCTTGAAACTCGGTGTAAGTAGCCACGATTATACAGCGGAAATCAAAGATGGAAAGGTATTAATTTTTACTTTTGAAAATATTTTTCTAGTTCATAGTGAAGTAAACGAACCTGCTAGTCATGGGTTTGTGATGTTTAAAATTTCGCAAAAAATAGGCAATCAAAAAGACGATTTGATACAAAATGAAGCAAGTATTTATTTCGACTACAACCAACCTGTCATTACAAATAAAGCATTTAACACCATCGGTTTGCCAGATTCTACGACAAGTATTCCTATCGTTTCGCAAATTAAAGGCGATATTCCTGCTAGTATATATTATGAAAATGGCTATTTGCATATTCAACTCTCTTTGGCTGCCAAAAATCTGGCTTATTCTTTTACCTTATTTGATATTTTAGGAAAACAAATAGCACACGAAAAACAGCTCTTTATCCCTAATCACGAAATGAGCGTTGGAGATTTAAGACAAGGAGTTTATGTTTTTGAAATAGCTACAAACGATGGCAAAAAAGTTGGCGGAAAGTTTATTGTACCATAAAAAATGTAGGAATAAAATAAGTTTTAAAGTTTTTTTTAAGGAAGTGAATGTGTGTATGCTAAGGAACAGGTAGGAAAACTTGAAAAAGTTGGAATATTTGTTCCTTTTTTTAAAGCTCAATAAGCTTGATTAAAAAACTTGCATTTGTTTAAGAAAATTTAACACATTTTTAGGCTAAAATACATTGCATTTTATCAAACTGTTTATTCATCTAAAAATCAATGACTTACAAAGTTTTTTTAGTTTCAAAAAGCATTAAAAAAACAAAAAGTGATATAAAAAAGTTTAAAATCGATTCTTGGAGCTTTTCGCAAATTAGTAGATATTTGTAGCACACACAAAAAATACAGAACTCCTAACTAAATAAACAATATTATGTTTTTAAAGCATACACATAAAATTGTAGTTTTTATATTTATCACTTTACTGCAAAATATAAATACACAAGCACAATGCACAAGTGTTTCGGAAAGCGACTCGCTGGCTTTAGTGGATTTTTATGAGGCAGTAGGTGGCAATTTGCTCGAACAAAACGGCAATTGGCTAGAAACACCCATTTCTCAATGGTATGGCATTACGCTTTCTGATGATGGCTGTTCAGTAAAAGAAATTAATCTAAGTAATCAAGATTTACAAGGTTATATTCCAGATTTGAATTTACCAAACTTGGAAGTGTTAAATCTAGCCAATAACCAGTTGACTGGTGAGATACCAAATTTTAGTGAATTAAGATGGCTTAAACAGCTATTTCTTTATTCTAACAATTTGGTCGGAGAAATTCCAAACTTTGACAAGTTTTTAAATTTAAGAGATTTATTTCTTCACAATAATGAACTGATAGGTGAAATTCCAAACTTTAACTATTTAGTGACGTTGGAAATTTTGGGGCTTTCTTCTAATAATTTTAGTGGTACAATACCTAATTTTAATAATTTTTTTTTAAGAGGTTTAAATCTATCTAATAATCAATTAACAGGTGAAATTCCCAATTTTGAGAATGTTCCTAATTTAGAAATGTTAAATCTTGCAAACAATCAATTGAGTGGTAACATTCCAAATTTTAATGATTTATCAAATTTGCAAACATTAAATATTGAGAGAAATCAATTGAGTGGTAACATTCCAAATTTTACTAATTTACCAAATTTGGAAACATTAAATATTGAGAGAAATCAATTGAGTGGTAACATTCCAAATTTTAATGATTTACCAAATTTGGAAACATTAAATATTGGGAGTAATCAATTAAGTGGTAACATTCCAAATTTTACTGGTTTACCAAATTTGGAAACATTAAGTCTTCATTGGAATCAATTAAATGGCGTAATTCCAAACTTTACTGATTTACCGAGTTTGACAATGTTACGAGTTGAGGAAAATAATTTAAATGGCGTAATTCCAAACTTTACTAATTTACCGAATTTAAGGTGGCTTAATCTTTACGAAAATCAATTAGTAGGTTCTGTTCCAAATTTTGATTACCTAACAAATTTACAAGGTTTAACTTTATGTCCAAACAACCTAACAGGAAATATTCCTGCTTTCAACAATTGCCTAAATTTAACTACAAGTAATTTAGATGTCTCCTGTGTTATTTCAGCCAAAACAACAGGCACAACTTTCGCCGACCTCAATGGAAACTGTACCAAAGAAGAAGAAGAACCCACTATTCCAAATGCTATTATTGCTACAACAGATAGTACTTCTTATGCTTTCAGCAATGAAAATGGTTTTTATACCCTAAAAACAGATACTGGAATATATGGTTTTGATTGTTTTGTCCCAAATTATTTGTGGACACGAAGTTGCGAAAGCTATACTAATGCTTACACTATTGAAGCAGAAAGCCTTGAGGATAGTATTGGTGGTTTCGATTTTGGCTTTCGTCCTTTGGTCGAATGTCCTTTGATGATTGTAGAAGTTGGCACACCTTTGTTGCGACGTTGTTATCAAAATACTTACACCATCAATTATTGCAATACAGGCACCGTCGATGCCGAAGAAGCTGAAATACATTTAAATATTAGCGAACACATCATTCCGCTCGAAAGCTCGATTCCTTATGATGAAAATAATGAAAATCAACTCATTTTCAATCTCGGAACGGTAGGTGTTGGCGAATGTGGCTCATTTACCCTAACAGATTCTTTGAGTTGTGACGCTGTTTTGGGTATTACGGCTTGTGTCGAAGCTTTTGCTTTTCCAAATGATTTATGCTTTGAAGATACTAGCTTTTGGGACGGTTCAGACTTAGAGGTTACTGCCTCCTGCTTAGGCGATGAAGTCTTGTTTGAAATAACCAATGTGGGCGAAGATATGGAGCAAGAAAGCGAATATCGCATGTATGAAGATGATATTATGTCCATTGGGTCTCCCTTTCAATTGATGGCTGGAGAAGTTCTCAGCTTTAGTCGTGATGCTGCTGGACAAACCTTTCGACTGACTGCTGACCAAACAATAAATCATCCTATTAGCGAATCGGTTACTACCATTATTGAGCTATGCGGAGCTAATACTGATATGGCTTCTCTTGGTTTCGTCAATACGCAATCAAATATCAATTACAAACATTTTTACGACATTGCTTGTGACGAAATCATTGGTAGCTACGACCCAAACGACAAAAATGTAACGACAAAAGGTGTTGGCGATGAGCATAGAATTACGGATAATCAAGAATTGGAATATAAAATTCGCTTCCAAAATGTAGGTAGCGATACTGCTTTTCGAGTCATGATTATAGATACTATTGATACCAATTTTTTGGATATTAATAGCTTGAAACTCGGTGTAAGTAGCCACGATTATACAGCGGAAATCAAAGATGGAAAGGTATTAATTTTTACTTTTGAAAATATTTTTCTAGTTCATAGTGAAGTAAACGAACCTGCTAGTCATGGGTTTGTGATGTTTAAAATTTCGCAAAAAATAGGCAATCAAAAAGACGATTTGATACAAAATGAAGCAAGTATTTATTTCGACTACAACCAACCTGTCATTACAAATAAAGCATTTAACACCATCGGTTTGCCAGATTCTACGACAAGTATTCCTATCGTTTCGCAAATTAAAGGCGATATTCCTGCTAGTATATATTATGAAAATGGCTATTTGCATATTCAACTCTCTTTGGCTGCCAAAAATCTGGCTTATTCTTTTACCTTATTTGATATTTTAGGAAAACAAATAGCACACGAAAAACAGCTCTTTATCCCTAATCACGAAATGAGCGTTGGAGATTTAAGACAAGGAGTTTATGTTTTTGAAATAGCTACAAACGATGGCAAAAAAGTTGGCGGAAAGTTTATTGTACCATAAAAAATGTAGGAATAAAATAAGTTTTAAAGTTTTTTTTAAGGAAGTGAATGTGTGTATGCTAAGGAACAGGTAGGAAAACTTGAAAAAGTTGGAATATTTGTTCCTTTTTTTTTCAAAAAACAGAAAAATAGCAAGTAAATAAAAAATTTAGGCTTACAATGAAAAAAAAATAATACTTTTGTGAACTTTTTCTATTAAAAAGTAACTACTTAATATAAGTTTTGAATATTAAGTACGAAACACTATTTAATAATAGAACAATACAATGCTAATATCTTAAAAAAAAATTAAGGTGTTAGATTTCACAATTTATAGAAAAAATCTATCTGATTAATATTTTAAAAAAATAAAAAAAGAATGTATAGGACGCACACTTGCGGCGAGTTGCGTATCGCCAATATAGATGAACCGATAACCCTGAGTGGTTGGGTACAACGCACACGAGAGTTTGGAGGCATGACATTTGTTGATTTGCGAGACCGCTATGGCATCACGCAATTGGTATTTAATATGAGTACTGATGCTGATTTGTGCCAACGTGCAGGAAAGTTAGGCCGTGAATTTGTGGTACAAATAAGCGGAACAGTAGCTGAAAGAAGCAACAAAAATCCCAAATTGCCAACAGGCGATATCGAAATTATAGTTACCTCACTTGATATTTTGAATGTATCGAAAGTTCCACCTTTCACAATAGCAGACGACACAGATGGCGGCGATGACTTGCGTATGAAATATCGCTATCTTGACCTTAGACGAACTGCCATACAACAAAATATTATTTTGCGTCATCGAGTAGCACAAGAAGCTCGTCAATATTTGTGTCAGCGAGATTTCTTAGAAATAGAAACGCCTTTTCTTATCAAAAGTACGCCAGAAGGTGCAAGAGACTTTGTTGTGCCTTCTCGTATGAATCCTGGCCAATTTTACGCTTTGCCACAGTCACCCCAAACTTTCAAACAGTTGTTGATGGTGGCTGGCTACGACAAATACTTTCAGATAGTTCGTTGCTTTCGTGACGAAGATTTGCGGGCCGACCGTCAGCCAGAGTTTACACAAATAGACTGCGAAATGGCTTTTATTGATAGAGAAACCATTTTGCAAACTTTTGAAGGCTTGTTGCGTCATATTACGCTCAAAATCAAAAACTACGATTTGGGCGAAATTGAGCGAATGAGCTACGACGATGCTATGCGTTTTTATGGAAACGACAAGCCAGATACTCGCTTTGATATGCAGCTAGTAGAGCTAAATGATATAGCTCAAAACAAGGATTTTGCTATTTTCAACAATGCCGAACTTGTAGTAGGTGTTTGTGCAAAAGGTGCTGCTAATTATACACGCAAACAGCTAGATGCTATCACAAATTGGATGAAACGTCCGCAAATTGGAGCAAAAGGTTTAGTTTGGGTAAAATGTAATGCAGATGGCTCTTACAAATCAACGGTTAAGAAATTTTATGACCAAGATGATTTGAAAGCGTGGGCAACTAAAATGGGTGCTGAAGCAGGCGATTTAATGCTTGTATTGTCGGGCGACACAGCTAAAGTTCGCAAACAAGCGAGCGAATTGCGTTTGAAAATGGGTGAACAACTCGGTTTACGCAAAAATGATGAATTTAAAGCACTTTGGGTCTTAGATTTTCCATTGTTGGATTATGACGAAGAATCTGGACATTGGCATCCATGTCACCATCCATTTACACGTCCGAAAGTAGGCTGGGAAAATATGGAATGGGCAGACATTAAAGCAGAAGCTTACGATTTGGTGCTGAATGGCAACGAAATTGCAGGAGGTTCTATCAGAATTCATGAGCGTCATTTGCAAGAAAAAATGTTCGATTTATTGGGCATGAGCAAAGAAGAAGCAGAAGAAAAATTTGGATTCCTCATGGGAGCTTTCGAATATGGTGCGCCTCCTCATGGTGGCATTGCTTTTGGTTTCGACCGTTTGTGTGCTCTTTTGGGCGGCCAAGAAAGCATTAGAGATTTTATCGCATTTCCGAAAAACAACAGCGGCCGTGATACTATGATTGATGCTCCTTCTTTGATTGACGATGTGCAATATAAAGAGCTACATATCGCTACAACGGTAGAAGAAAAAGTGTAAAAAAAACTTTTTTTATTTGAAAAAGGCATGTCAAAACAAAAAAATGACATGCCTTTTTTATTTTTTTGCAAAAAAACAACTAAAAATTCAAAACCAAAAGCTACCCAAGAAACTCCGCTTTTTCATACATATTTTCAATCAGTTCTACCACTTTTAAGCCATCATAAGCATTAGTCATAATTTTTTCTCTTCCATTCAAAGCCTGCACCACATTATTAATTACCTTATCGTGATTCGACATAGAACCTTCATAAAAACCATAATTATTTGCAGGGTTTGAACTCGGCAAATTGCTAATTTCTATATCTTTAATCGCTTGATAATCAATAGTATTCAAATATTTTCCGCCAATTTTCAGCGTTCCATTTTCGGCAAAAACCGTGATAGAACCTTCCATATTTTGCCGAAAAGCAGCCGTTGTATAGTTGAAACTACCGATAGCTTTACTCTTTTTGAAACGCAAAATAAAATGGCCTGTATCTTCAAAATCTATCAAACTTTGATGATTAGCATTTTTGGTCACGCCTTGCAACACCTCAAAATCGCCAAACAAATAATAGGCTATATCAATGAAATGACTATATTGCGTAAACAAAGTGCCGCCATCTAAGCTTTTCGTACCTTTCCAATCTGACTGACGATAGTAGGCTTCATTTCTATTCCAAAAACAATTGATAGTTACAGAATAAATCTGTCCAAGCTTTTTCGACAATAACAGTTGCTTTACAGCTTGCACAGGCGGATTGAAACGATTTTGTTTCACCACAAACAAAGCTCTATTATAATCTAAAGCGGTTCGTATGAGGTCTTCGCAATGCTCTTTGCAAATCGTCATTGGTTTTTCTATCAAAACATGCTTGCCAGCTTCGAGTGCTTGCAAAGAAATATCATAATGTGTGCCATTTGGCGAACATACTACCACAATATCCACGTTTTCATCTTCCAACACCTCACACAAACTTCCATAGGCTTTTGCATTAAAATCTATCGCAAATTGCTCACTTCGTTCCGCTTTTATGTCATAACCACCTAGTAGCCTTGCCTCTTTCTGTGCCAAAATATGTCGAGCATGTCGTTGAGCAATGTGTCCACAACCTACAATGGCAAAATGTATATTCATAAGTCTTTTTTTTCCCAAAAATAAAACAATTGATAACTATTCGTTTACAAACTACATTCTGCTAGCATTTTTTGCATTTGTGCCAAATTTTGTGCTTTTTGAGTTGCCAATAATATTTGTCCTGATTTGGTTTTATATCGGTGCGATTTCAAAAAAGCAATGCCATATTCTAGCCACTGTCGATGGCTAAATATTTGCCTTTGTGTTATAGCCCATTCTTTTCGCAACAATTGGCTACGCTCCCAATAATTGATGCTACCCAAATTGACAAGGTCGGCATCACACAAAATAGATTCTAACAAATTTGTAGGTTGTTGTGGCATTTTTGTTGCCAAGATGCAATGTATCACTTCTTTTATAGCTTTTTTAGGATACTTCATTTTTTTTAAAAACTCTTGTGCCAATTCTGCACTTTTTTCCTCATGGTTTTGCCACGAATATATATAGCCTATGTCGTGTAAACAAGCAGCTAATTCTAAAATTTCTTGTTGCGACTGACTTAATTTTAAATGTTGTCCCAAAATTGAGCAAGCATTTATTGTATCTAGTGTGTGTGTATAATCATGATATATATATATTGAAGGCAACTGTTTTTCAAAAAGTTTGGCAACATATTCTTTGGCAATTTGCAAAATATAAGATTCCCTTAAATTATTTATCATATAGTCGTGCGTACTAACCATAGGCTATATTTTTTTTAGGTGCCAAGCACTATTTAATAAATTGAACGATTTGTGCTAATGTATTAAGTACACTATAATTTAAATAATCAGAAGTTTTAAATGTGTTTTTATTAAATGTTATTCATTTAATAAAAACGACAACCCTCGCCGTTGCTATGTGTTATCACCAGCAACTAAAAACTAAATAAGGAGTTTTAAACTCATTTTTTTC
>JBMZCV010000017.1:0-46076 GCA_049613665.1 Chitinophagales bacterium
AAATTGATATGCCACCTATGGAGTAATGATTTTGTTAAAGCGAGAATAGCTGAATGAAACCATTTAAATATTGGGCACAACAAAATATTGCCAACAAATTTGGTTTGGATATAAAAGAGGATTGCAAATCTCTAGAAAATTGGTTGCAAACTGCTGAAATAAGTATTTCGGAAAATGAAAAAAAGAATTGACAAGATTGCAAAAGAGGCTTATCGCTGATATTGATGTTTGGAATGAACAAGAACTCATTATTAAATTTATCGCTTTGCTGATTGATAAGGTAGATTATGATAATACTACTTATAAAGCTTTTGCAAATACAATGGTTCGGACATTTTTTATAACAAGTTTCAGTTGAATAAAAAAACACCTTTTGGCAAGGGAAACATACTATTTTTCAGTTCAAAAGGCCATTAAATTTGAAGATATTGGCCGCCTTAGCCTAAAAAAAATAGTATGTTTAAACCTTTGATAAAAAAAGGTATAAATGTCCGAACCATTGAAATAGAAAATTGATGATAAGCAAGTGCCTGGAGAAGTAGATTTGATGATTGCGAGCGGAAGATATGAGCAGCAAAAACCTCATTTTTGCTTACATGAGTATAAAAAAGAAAAAGGTACGGATAACGACCCTTTAGGCCAGTTGGTTATTGCGATGATGGCTGCTCAGGAGATAAATAATGCAGTTTTTCCTATTTATGGTGCGTATGTTATGGGCGGAAATTGGTTTTTCTTAACTTTAAAAAATCGTAAGTATTGTATTAGTAATGAATATATCGCAACTAGAGATGATATTTTTGAAATATTTAAAGTTTTGAAAAAATTAAAACTAATTATAAATGATATTTCAGAACAAAAAACAAAATTTCCTTTTAAAATGAATATATAAAAAGCTGAAAATCAAAGGATTGTTAAATATTTCTATTTAACAATCCTTTTTTAGTATAAAAATTATTGTACTACCAAAGTTTGTGAAATAGTACCTTCATCTGTCGTTATTTTATAAAAATAAGTCCCTTTTGCTAGTTTTTCGGCATTGAAAGAAAGCGAATATAAGCCACCTTCTTGCATACCTTCTACAAGTTGCGAAATCAATTGTCCTTTTACATCAAACAAAGCGATATTTACATTCATGCGTTTGCTCAAGCCGTAATTTAGCGTACTCATTTGGCTAGTTGGGTTCGGATAATTTGCCAAAATAACAAAACTTTTTACTATTTCAGAAGCATCGTCTATGCCCACAGGAGCAGGGTCTTCTTGCGTTTCTTTTGGCGGTGCTGCCGTTGTCGTTTCTTGCAAAAAGTTAGCCTCATTATTCGTAAACATACCATTGCCATAATTAATAACTTCGGTCGGCTCAAGGTGCGTTTCTACATAATACCAATCGCCCTGCAATTTTTCTGGCGTAACATCTAATACATAATAGCCATGGTCAAAAACATTTGCTTTTTTAAGCTGTGGGTTCGTATTGCTCAAACCAGACTCTACAAAAGCCGCCAAAGTTTCGCCCAATACTTCATCATAGCTATCAGAGGTAATACTCGGCGTAACCATTTCTACTGCTAACGAACCTTCGCCTGTTGCTGGGTCATATGCCTCTGGATTTGTCGGGTCTTTCGCCACATCAATCGCAAAAGTAGCATGTACATCTCCTGTCAAAAAGGCGATATTTGAAATGTTATTATCATCAATAAAATCTACAACATCTCCTTGTGAAGCAGGATAACCTTCCCAAATATCTACTACAATTTCTTCTGCAAGTGGTGTGAGTGCTATCAAACTTTCGAGTGCCAAAGGCGAAAAAATCACTTGATTGGCTACCAATTTCCATTGAGCATCAGAGTCTGCCAGCTTATTTTTGAACCATTCTCTTTGCGTGTCGCCCAAAATCTTACGGTCATCGTCCGCAAAATTTGGGTCTGTAATACTTGCTGCTTGCTTTGTACGGCCTTCGAGACGAGTATCTAAGATGATAATTTCGGCAATATCGCCATACGAAATGCTGCGATATGTTTTTTGTTCTGCATTGTCACGCACAGGCTGCCACTCAAAAAAAGCTGTTTTACCATTGCTTTTACGGTCTTCCCAAGTACCTTCGCCTAAATCTTCATTATGATTTTCTGCACCATCTTTATACGAATCGTTGGCTGTTTCGTGGTCGTCCCACATATTAACAAAAGGATGTTGTTGATGAACAGCTTGCAAATCTGGGTCAAGTTTATAAAAAGAATAACGAGTTCTGTAATCTTCCAAACTAATCACTTCTGTTGTTGGTTCATGGCCTCTATCGACACCTTCTGTATAGCCATATCCACCTTCTTCATATTCATATATATAATCTCCAAGATGTATAATTGCATCTAAATCATTGAGTTCCGACAAACGAGCATAAGCATTGTAATAGCCAGATTGATAATTGGAGCAAGAAACAATACCAAATTTTAGATGGTCAGCCGTTGTAGCAGCCGTTCTTGTACGCCCTGTTAATGAAGTTTCGTCTAGGGCTGAAAAATTATAATAGTAAGTTGTTTGCGGCGATAAACCTTCTACATCTATTTTTACCGTAAAATCTTTTGTAGCATCGGTTGTCATTTGTCCAGAAGCCACAATATCGGTCATTTGAACGTCGGTAGCCATTTGCCAAGTCACATCAATACTTGTTGCTTCATCATCGGTCACACGAGTCCAAATAATAACTCGGTCTTGCAAAGGGTCACCCGAAGCCACGCCATGATAAAAAGGAGCATAAGCCGTATTTAGTGCCGTTTTGCCATGAGCCGCAGCATCAGTACGCATTCTATTGTTGAGTTGCAGCTCTAAATCTGCATTGTTGGTCGGTTGTAGCATTTTGTCTTGAGCCATTGTAGTGAGCGACAAAGTAGCTAACAAAACTAAAGATAATAGTTGTTTCATTTTTATATTTATTTTGTTAAATGATACATTTTAGTTAGAAACGTATAAAGATAAAACTTTTTATTATCAATAGCTTTTTGTTAGAAAAAAAGACAGTTTTGCTTTATTCATTTTGTTGAGATAGTATTTTATTTCATTTTTAGCAATGATAAAAGCAGCTATTCGATAGTTTTTAAGTACCAAGTACTATTTAATAAAGCATTCGTTTAGTAGCTAATGCATTGAAAATCAAGGTGTTATCTTGTTCTGAAATGCCCAAAAACCTCTGAACGACTACTTAAATCCATACCATCAAAAGTTTTTAGCCGAACAAGTGCCGCCAAAGTAATATAAAAAATGACACTTGTAGGTATTTGCATAATTACTTCTTGCGTATAATTTGTGACACAAAGGTTAAATAACAAAGTTAGAAAAGCCATATAAAAAATGCGTATTGTCTCATTTTTTGTGCGAAAGTAAGCTTGAATGCCATGTTTCATAGAAAAAAACAAAAAACAACAATAGATTAACAAGCCAATCCAACCTTGTTCAATAGCAATTCTGACATAGCCACTATCTGGCGGAAAATTGGCCAGCATTGTATTTGGCGAAAAGCGTTTGCCCCACGCACCTGTACTACCCAAGCCACCACCAATAGGATTTTGTTGGATAAAAGGCTGTATAAAAGCCTGATTTTCTAAGCGAACTTGCATAGAAGGGTCGTCTTTTACTTTAAATGCAGATTGAATGCGATATAATACAGGGTTTCCTGTCGATTTGAGCATAAAAAGAGTGCCAAAAAAAAGTGCTACAAATGACAAATACCAAACTTCTCTTTTCATACTTATAAAGGTAAAAAAAATAACTCCTATCGGAATAATCGCAAAAGCTGTACGAGTCCCAGAATATGCACTTGCTAAAAACATTGAAAGACACATTGCTAACAGTATTATTTTTTTGAAAAAACCAAAAGGGCCAAACACCAAAATAAAACAAAACAAGCCCATATTTGCCATCAAAATACCAAAGGTCATTGGGTCTGAAATAAAAGAAAAAATACGCAAACGTCCCCATTGAAAATATAAATGATAACGCTCCATATCGGCAAAAAGCCATTGTCGCTCCCAAGCCATCAATCCAAAAAACTCTTGATATAAACCATATAAAGCTGCCAAAAATGACAAGCCTAAAATAAGTTTGATAAATTGAATTGTTATTTTTAAACTATTTAATACAAACAAAGAAATAAAATACAATAAAAGCTGCCCTGCGATGCTTCTAACTGTATAAAACCATGCTATTTGCGAACTTGCTATTGGATTGAACAACTCAATAAAGTTGTAAATGAGCCAAATAATGGCTAAATAGGTAATAGGATTGTTAAAATAGTTATTGTTTGAGCTTTTTAATTGCTTGATTATCAGCATAAAAAACATTAGATATATATATACATCAAGTGTAATCCCTAAAGGCAAACTAGGCACTAATTTTTTTATACCTAATAAGAAAAACGAAATAATAACAATGATAGATAAGCCAATTTGCAAATATGTAATACTTAACAACAAGCTCGGAATAGCTACTAAAGCTAACAAAATAGCGATTAGGCCTTTTAGAGCAATAATATTGCTAATGTAAGCAATGCTTAAAGCCAATATTGTCAAAATAAAAATGCCTAAAATATTATTTAATTTTTCTGTTAGTACATGTGTTTTTAACCAATAATTAATTTTTTTTTGAAGGGGATTATTCATTTATTGTATTGCTTTTAAGTGCCAAGCACCTA
Source organism: Chitinophagales bacterium (assembly GCA_049613665.1). GTDB lineage: Bacteria > Bacteroidota > Bacteroidia > Chitinophagales > UBA2359 > JBMZCV01. The sequence continues at coordinate 4,679 of JBMZCV010000017.1, forward strand.
TTTATATAAAAGGCAGATTCATTGCTAACACATTGAAAAAATCAAGAATTAGCTTAGAGATTGTTTAAAATTATTCGTAACAACACAAAACTTAAACAACTTTCTACAAAAATACTATTTTTATGAAAATGCCTATTTGTATCAAAAAACAAATAGCAATTGTCGTATTTTCTACTATTTTTTCGGTATTAGAAAGTATTTTTTCCTTATTTTGTAGTTTTTTTTTCATAATTATGATATACCAGAATCTTCATTAATAATTTCTAAAAGTTGGGCAGCTCTCGCTTTCCACGAGTTTTGCTGTGCCGTTTCAAAACGCCTCTTTTGCAAAAGAACACTATCTTTATCCATTGATTCTTGAATTAACGTTACAAAATTTTCATGGTCTTTCGCAATAAATGCCACTTCGCTAAATGTTCTTATATCTTCCGAAAAATTGGTGCAAACAATTGGTTTTCCGCTTGTTAGATATTCATTTATTTTTAAAGGATAAATACTCGCTGTCAATTCATTGCAAAGAAACGGAATGAGCAGACAAGAGCTATGTTGCAAAAAAGCAGGCACTTCTACTAAAGGTTTTCCTCCTACAAAAATGACATTTTCCAATTTTGCCAGCTCACTTTTTTCACAATCTTTTGTCGTGATAGGGCCTAACATAAGCAAAACTTTGTCTTTGTGTTTTGTAGCTACTTTTTTCAACAACTCGTAATCTAACCTGAAGCCTATATTTCCAATATAACAAATGATGGGCTGTTTAATATTTTCTATTTCTTTGGGCAAAGCTAATTTTTTCAAGTATGAATTATTAAAAATATTAACATCCGCAGCATTTGGCAAATATCTCACAGGTACATTTTCGGTAGATAATTTTCGTGCTAAATGTGTAGAGGTAGCTAAGGCAATATCTACCTTTTCCAACATTTTTCGCTCCATATAAGGCCCATGTTTAGCTACATAAACAGATTTACTCATGTCATCTATGGATTGATAAACCCATTTTTTAGGCTGTTTTTTGGGCAAGCTTTGAGCAAAAAAAGGATTAAACGAATTTAGCAAAATATAATCTTTCATATCATAATTTTCGATTAATTGTGATAAGGTTCGTTTGAAAAAAAAGTCATTAATTTTCGAAAAAAAATCATACGCCAATGCTTTTTCATTTTTGGCGGCTGGCAACCAATTAATAGGCATTGCGAGCGGTGGAATAACGACCGTTAGATTTTCAAAAGCCTTGAAAGGTTTGCGATATATATTTTTTCGCCACAATAGCGACTCTTTTCTATCTTGAATAATCTTTGAGTTATAATTTTTAAGAAAATAGCTCAATGTTAATGGATAGTCTATGTAAAAAACACGATGCTTTTCAGCAATTTTTTGGGCAAGCGACAAAATATTTGATGAATAAATGCCATCAAAACGAGACATTGCTACAATAATTATATCCATATTTTTTTTATTAAATAATTAGCTAATAATTTGTTTAGATTTCTAGCTACTTTGAGTTTAACAAAAGAAACACCTTTTAGCTAGTAAGAATTTCTGTGAAAAACAATACACTCTTTTTAATGTTATTGCTAAAAAGTTGTTAAAGCAAAATAAGCCAAAAATAGAAGTTAAGCCTTTTAATTGCTCGTGATAACACAAAGTAACAGCGAGCATTGTCATTTTTTGAAAAAACAAAATTTTACATCATTTAACTGACAGTATAAAAACAATATCTCATTGATTTTTATACTTTTTTACAATTGAAATAAATTTTACATAAAAATAAAACATTTGTATAAAAATTTGCTTTAAGCTTACATTCAAATGCTTATATAAGTAGGTTTGATGCCCTAAAAAAATAAGAAATAATGTAATTAATGTAGCATAAGCTGCTCCCAAAATACCTAATTTCATAATTAGTATATAGTTGAAAGCAAGATTTAACAAAGCTCCTAATACGACAAAATAAAAGCTAATTTGAGGTTTTCCAATAGCATCAAACACCGTTCCAAACTGCCTAGCAAAAGGAACAAAAAAGCCATATAAAGCCGTTATTCGCAAAATAGGAACAGTATCGAGATATGCTTTTCCTGCTATAAAATAGATAATTTGATGAGGAAATAATTCGATGATGAGTATAGCAGGCATAATCAAACATAAGACTGCTGCAACTGAATTTTCATATATTTTTTTCACTCCTTTTTTTCCATCATTTTCCATTTTTTGAGCCGTTTGCGGAAAAACAATACTAGCCATCGCTGCCACAGGCACTTCCATAAGGTTGTTGATTCGTATCGCCAAATCGTATATTGCTACTGCCGAAACCGATAGTGTTCCAAGCATAATTCGGTCGATATTTTTATACAATACCACACTAATATTGGTTGCAAAGACGTATTTTCCATAATCGAATAGTTGTTTCACCTTTTTCCAACTGATATTTTTGCTCCAAAAAATGTATTTTTTAGTCAAAATAAAAGCTACTAAAGAGCCAAAAAAAGCTGCAATTAGCTGATAAACAGCTAAATGAATAATATTTATTTTGTAATTTAAAAAATACAGTGTTGCTATAAAAAAAAACAAAACTGCTTGCCTACTCAAATTGCTCCAAAATACACCATTAAAATCCAGATTGGCTTGCTGAATGCTATTGCATTGCGAAAAAGGAAAGAGCAGTATTGTAGTTATAGCATAAATATACAACATGCTTTCTAAATCTGGAATGTGCCAGATTAGACTAAAACTTGAAGCTGTCATCAATAAAAAATAGACACTACAAAGACTCAAAATAATATTTAGAATGCTCGAAGCCGTAATCATTTCAGCATATTCTTTGCCTTTGGCTACGCTCAAAAATTTGATTAAAGCACTTTGGATAAAACCAGTACGAGCTACCTCTATCAAAGTCGAAACAGTGAGAAATAAAGCCCATGTTCCGAAGTCTTCTTTTGTCAAATTTCGCAACAATAAATAAATACTACCAAAGCCAAAAAGAAGCGATAGCATACGCTCGCCGATAGTATAAAATGCTGATTTGAACCAATAGTTTTTCATTTTAAATTATCTAAATCTACTTTATTTAAAATAACACCCATAAATTTATCTTTTAAAGCATTTAAATATTTAATTGAGTATTCATCTTTTTGATTTGTATATGTTTCTGCCGAAAAAATGCCAATTACTTTATCTACATAAGGTTCTAGCTCTTGCGTATCGGCATATTCATTTAAAGCAGCACCTTCCATAAAAATGTAATCGTAATGAAGCGATAATTCTCCCAAAAAAAACTGAAAATCTTTGTGTGCAAACAATTCGGCAGGAGATTGAACAGTAGGCCGACTTGAAATAATATCGAGTTTGCCACCCTTATCATGCTGATACATATTATTGCTCGCAATAAATTGTCGATTTAAGGTGCTTTCTCCTATCAAACGTGCCGATTCGTAAGCAGGTGTTTTTTTCAGACTATTTTTTAGCTGAATATTGCTAAGTGTATTATTCTGAAAGTTTGAATCTATCAACAAAACTTTTTTTCCTTTCAAATTGAGTGCATAACCTAAAGCCAACATTAAAAAAGTTTTGCCCTCACCTTCTTTTAGGCTGGTTATCAAAAACACTTTTTGGTTGGTTCGTTCTATCAACAAGCGAATTTTTCGAATAGCGTTTCTAAAAAAATGCAAAGAATAATCTTTAGGCTTTTCAACAAAAAGCTGTTGCAAGTCTATTTTTTGAGCATCAACTTTATTTACATATTCTATTAAATTCAAATCTATAAACTCTTGAAAATCAAAAGGTGTTTTGATAGATTTGTCTAAAAAAGCCAACAAAATAAATAATAGCGAAGCCATTGCCAGGCTTAAAACGCCAGAAAATGCAGAAATAATAAGTAGATTGCTGGGATTAGCGTTTTTGGGCGGCAGACCATATTCTATGATTCGCAAATTGCCTGCTTTTCGCTTATCTAAATGATTTATTTGTGTTGTATTTAGTTTATCCATCAAATTGAGATACTCTTCCGAATCGATAGCAATTTCACGTTCTAAAGCAGCAATAGTTGCTTCTTTAGACACAAAACTCGAAGCTTTGCTACGAAGTCTTTGAAGCTCTCGGTCGATAGACTGCACGCTGGCTTCTGCTATCTCCTTTTCTATTTCGGCATTAATTCGTTTTTCTCGCAAATCTTGTACCGATACTGTCAAATCATCGGTATGTGTGCCTACTGTTTTCTGAATTTCAGACTGCAATTCGACTTTCAAACCTTTTATTTTGGCAGCAAGAGCAGGATTTTTTGAACCCTCACCAATATACTGAGCATTTAAAGTATTTATTTTATTGCGTAAATCGCTAATGCGTTGATTTCGCCATTGAATTTCGGCAAAACTTTTGTCCTGTTTCGCTAAATGGGAATCTAAATTTCTGATAGCATTATTGTAAGATGGTATTTTTTTGTTGGCATCTTCTCGGCTAATTTCTAGCTGTCGAATTTGGTCAACAACGACTTTCGATTGCTCGTCCAAATTGATGACACTATTATTGAGCTTGTATTGTCGTAACAATTCAATTTTATTATCTAAATCTATCTTTTTTTGCGAAGCTAAACTGGTATAGAACGAAACAGAATTATCTGATTGTTTATCTCTTATTTTGGTATAATATTTTATAAACTCTTGGCTAAATGTGTTGATTGCAAACGATGCTAATTCTGGGTTTTCGGCCGTAAATGTCATTTTCAAAAAATCGGCATTTGGCACTCTACTAATATCAATACTATTTGCAATAGATTGATAATCATAGTTTAACATATTAGCAATTTCTAATGCTATTTTTTCTTGCTGTTTAAAATTAGGGTTGCCGCTAATAAACGATGTTTGAAAATCGCTCATTGTTTTTACCTCAAAATACTGAATGCTTTGCTGAATCTCGGTTAGGCTAAATACTTGATGTATGCTTTCCAAATTTTTGAAAGACACAGGGTTTTGCAAGTCGTGAAGCACTAAGCGAGTTGTTAACATATCAATGCTACCTCTCGATTTCATAATTTCGATAAGGTTCGTAAAGTTGCTTTCAATCTTGTAAGGCTGAATATAGGCATTGTCGGCACTCGTAGAAGTTGGCACACCATAATCCATAATGCCTGTGCTAATGAGTGAAGTAGAGCTATATGTTGATGGCCTTTTCGAAGCCATATAATAACTGCATATAGTAGTCAATAGCACTGCAAAAATGAGCAACCATTTTCGTTTGTATAGGATTTTTAGTAGAAAAAAAATATCCATGATAATTTAGGTAATAGCAGATTTCTTTGTCATAAAACTGTCACAACAAAGATACTATTTTACTTTCACCTTTCTATTTTTTTTATGTTAAAAAAGTAAAAATTTTTATTTTTATTTTTATTTTTTTAATAATACATAAAATACACACTCATAAACACTTGATTTATAAGCTTTTGCAAAACAAAAAAGGCATATCCAAACTCAAAAGCTTGAATATGCCTTTTTTTGACACAAAAAAAATGACACTCTCGCAAGAAAGTGTCATATACCTAATTCATTCAATATTCTAAAACCTTTTTATATTAAATTATTTTTGAAAATTAGTTAAATAAACCAAAGCCACCACGATTACTGCGGTTTCCACCAAAACCAAATCCGCTGCCAAAGTTGATACCTCCACGGAAAATAAATGGGCTGCCATAAGGAGATTTGTCTTTGCTATACAATAAGTCATACATAGCTGAGAAATTGACATTTACGCCTCCGATATTTCGGTTCATACCACCACCCACAGGCATACGAGCTGTTGTAGAACGTTGGTTATCGCCTACTGGAAAATTCATCATTTCATATTCGGCACTTGCATATACACCTTGCAAAAAGCTGTAACGAGCAAACCCTCTAAGTCCCCAAGCGTGCCATGCTTCATCTGTTTGGCGAAACTGATAAATAGGGCCAAAACCGACATTTGCACGAGAGTTGAAACGATAGCCCAAATATGGGTTAGCTTCTAAGAAAAGACTTTTTCCATCTGTGCTGGTATTTACGCCACCGCCCAAATAAGCACCTCTTCTGCCTGTGCTAGCACTGTTTTGAAAAATATTGCCAGAAGAACTCGGACGATTTGTGTTGTTTCTGTCTGTTCTTGTTGGGCTTGTAGTCGTTGTGTTTGCTTTGCCCGAAGTGCTAGAGTTTGAGCTAGTATTTGCTTTTGTTTTTGTTTTTTTAGAAGCTCTTTTAATTGGGTTTTTCGATTTTTTGCTTGTTTCAACTACTGTTTTGTTCGCTTTCACACGACTATTTTGTGCATTTGCAGTTGTGTTTAAGCACAATAATGTAATGGCTGTTATGGCGATAAAGTATGTTAATTTTCTCATGGTTTTGTATTATTAAATGTTAGTTTCTCTGTGATTATTTTTATTAAACAAAAGCAGTTGCTTTGCATTGCTTACAGTTTCATAGACTAGCTATTGTATGGAAAGTTTAGTTTTTGGTTTTAAAAAAGTGTATTTATCTGAAAACTAATTTTTACATAAAAATTATAAATAATAATTGATTTTCACGCCTCATAATATTATCATTAATAAAAACTTAACTCTTTAAACGTTTTTATAAAAACAGAGTTGCATTATTGTAGGTAGGCTACAAATAAATTGCTCACTTGAAACTTCAAAAAAGACCTATTTTCTCAGCTTAACAAAAAAAAGTATCTTTCAGATAAGAAGAAATACTATTTTTCACCACCCAAAGTGAACAAAACTTGCAAATGTTGGGTGATTCAGCTTAGAAAAAAATAGTATTTCTAAACTTTTGGTCAGAAAGAGTATTAACGTTTTATAGCTGAGGCAATAAAAAACACATAAATAAGTGCCAAGCACTATTTAATAAACGGTCGATTCGTTGCTAACGCATTGATGTGCAGTATGTTAGCTTCAATGAGATGTATATTTATTTTTGTCTGACTACTTACACCTTTATAACATTTGTTTTATTTCAAAGCGAAAATAACTGCTATTTTCTTTAATACATGAATATTGAAACTATATATTCGATAGTGCTTGGCACTTAATATCATTTCTTTCCTGTTTTTTATGATAAAATAGTATATTTAGGCCTAAAAATTGCGATGTATATAAAGTAATGTCTAAAGCAAATTAATTTAATAACACAATATATAAGTCTCAGACGCTATATAATAATAAAACGATTTGTGCAAACATCTTTAAAACTAAGATGCCAGCTTCTACAATTTTGTAGTATCAATTTGTTTAATTATTTATTTGTCAAATTGGATAATTATATATCTAAACTAGTTAAAAAAATGAAAATAAAATCTTTGCTATCATTTATTTTAATCATCACTTTTTTATTGAGTGGTTGCGTTTCTAAGAAAAAATTTATGGCTCTTGATGCAGAACACCAAAGTATCGAAGAACAGTTGTCTAATTGTAAATCTCAGCTTTTAGAAAGCCAAAAAAAAGTGCAAGTTGTCAATAGAGATTTGGAAGAAGAAAATAAACTTTCAGAAAATGTTAAAGCCAATAAAGATGAAATTATTACTGAACTGAGAGGACAAATTAAAGACTTAAAAAAGCAACGAGAAAAGCAATTTACGCAAGTAGGCGATTTGACAGTATTGTCGCAGGCAGCCAACGACAATATTAATCAAACCATTAAGCAATTAGAGCGAAAAGATGACTATATAAAGTATATTTTGGCAGCTAGAACTAAGGCAGATTCACTCAATCTTGCATTGAGCATCAATTTGAAAAACGTTTTGCAAAAAGGAATAGCAGACGAAGATGTGGAAATAAAGGTTGATAAAACGGTTGTATATATCAATTTGTCGGACAAAATGCTGTATCAATCAGGAAGCTACAACTTAACAACGAAAGCTAATGCGGTTTTGGCAAAAATAGCAAAAATCATAAAGTCTAAGCCTGAGCTTGATTTGATGGTAGAAGGCTATACAGATAATATGCCTATCAAAAACAGTTGCATTCGTGATAATTGGGATTTGAGTGTAAAACGATCATCATCGGTTGTGAAAGCATTGCAAACACAATTTGGTGTTGATCCAAATAGACTAATTGCGGCAGGAAGAGGCGAATACAATACACTTGCTGATAATTCTACTGCCGAAGGTCGCTCCATAAATAGAAGAACAAGAATTATATTGTTGCCCAAGCTAGACCAATTTTATGATTTATTGAAGCCAACATATTAAGAGGCTGTTTAAATTTTGTTTTTGATGCTGAAAAGGTTAGATTTTTTTAAGCGTTCTGTTTTTTGTAGATTTTAAACAAGCTTATCAAATAAAAAACAATAAGCACTAATAAGAAAGATAAGCAAGTGATAGACGCAATATGTTTTAGACTTGTCAGAAAAGAACCCCAATTGATGGCTTCTGCTGTTAAGTTTGGATAGGCTTTGAGAAGTCGGAGTGTATTGAAGTTTTCTAAGTAATCGAGAAAAATAAGCACCGCAGGAAAAAAGAGAAAAGGCAGAAATGGATGTCTAAAAAGATTGATTTTTTTTAGAAAAAATGCAGATAAAAGCATCAACATAGAGCCATACACAAGCGGATAAATCATATCTATTTGTCCAACCATTGTTTGATATAGCTTTCGACCTTCTGCTCCCATCGCTTCAAAAAGTGTGTTTACATCATTCAAAGTGTATGAAAACCTCAAATCCAATACAATCAGTTCCTCGCCTGCGGCAATATTGATTTGATGTTGAATATTTAGAAAAAAATAAAATGTAAATACTAAAAACAGAATTACAAGAGGAAAGATGTATTTCCATTCCGAAAATTTATGGATAAAAGCCATCATATTTTGTTGTTTTTCCTAGAAAATAAATAAAATTGTCATAAAAAAAGAGCTAAACACTTAAAAAAATAAGTATTTAGCTCTTTTATTTTTTGCAAAACTAAAAAAACATGTTTTAGTAAGTTACAACAGGTGGCAACTCTTTGGCATGTTCTACATATTTGACAACCATATTTACGGTAGGCAATTGACGCACAAATTGATTGTCAGCGTTTACACTAGCCATTTTTGCTTGCAAATTTTCAGGTTTGCGATTGCGTAATTCTTTTACTGTATCTACGCCAGATGCTTTTAGCAAGTCGGCATATTGTGTAGAGATACCTCTAACTCGAAACAAATCTGCATTATTGACAAAAATTAGAAGTTGCTTTGCATCAATATCCAATTCTTTAGCTAGTTCTTTTCTTCCTTCTTTCGAAGCACCTCTTTCGAGTAATTTTTCAACTGTTTTGATACCAGCCGCAATAAATTTAGCTTCCATGTCTGCATCAAGCGATTCGATAGCGCTTATTTTATAAGATGCCATAATTAAAAAGTTTTAATTTAAAAAAATTATTATTATTGAGTACACTATAAATTTAACTTACTTTATAGTGTATTGAGTGCTTTTTTTTGCATAAATAATGTTTTTTGGAGTTGCTAATGTCTTGATTATCAATACATTAGCACAAAAAGCCATTTATTACGAAATTTTTGGCACTTGTCGCACAATTTGAGTGCCAAAAGTAAAACAAATTATACAAAAAAAGAAATGAGTTTGCGATGAATGTTTTAATTTTTGTGATAAAAATCAAAATATATGTTCACAACAAACTCATTTGTGTATTTTTGGTATTTTGAGTTGAATGTTTTTTCTAACAGAAATAAAATTTAGGCTGCCATTTTTTCGCCAATTTTATCAGCCAAAAAGCCGATAACAAGGCCTGTAACAGCTCCTGTAAATATATCGTCAAAGTATAGGCCAGATTGTACTGCTACAACAATGAAAAATAAAGCACCTAAAACAGCACTAGCGATATAAAAATTGCGTTTTGGGCTTACTTTTGTATTTGCAAAACCGATAATTAAACCAAGTAAAGTCGACATGATAGTGATGATATTCGTAAAACTACTACCAAAACTAGCACCTTCTGTTAAGAGAAACGACTCTAGTACACCTATTATAAATCCTGCTACTGCACCAATAATTATTCTTTTGTCCATAAGATTCTGATTTTTTTATGATTAATAAATTATATTTTTTTGAAGATAAATCGAACTAGCCGACTACCCTCTGCCTCTTTTATGTCTGCCTTTGCCTTTATAATAGTAGCTGGCAAATTTGCTATTCGGCTTTTTTTGGGCATATTTCACTTTAGTGCCTTCTTCTTCTCTTACTTTCTTATATAGCTCATCTAATCGAGTTTTGAAACGCAGCTCCAAAGCACGTTCTTGCTGTCTATGCTTTTGAGCTACTCTTTGCATAACCTCTCGGTGTTTGTTACGCAAATTCTTACGCATTATCTTAAATTTCTGTTGTAGCATCTGAATTTTTTGTCTATCATTTGCCACATCGAAACGTTCACGCCACTTAATTCCTTCCTTAATTTTTTCTGGGTTGCCACCTAATTCGATATACTTTTCCAAAAACTCCTCTCGTTTTTCTTGTCTCACCATTGGGTCTAAGGCTTCGTATTGCTTACGCAAATCCCGACGACTCATTTTTTGCTTGCTATATTCTGCTGCTTGTGCTTCGGCTTTCGCTTTTGCATTCGTATATCGCACTTTTACCTTTTTGCGTCGTCCTTTAGGCGATACCTTTATTCTTGTTATTTTTCTACCTTTTTTGCCTTTTTGTGGGGGAGTTACTTTTATTTCTACTTCTTTAGGCGTAACTTTTTCCTCCACCAAAATATCATCAATGGTTTCTACCTTTGTTGTTTCGGCTACTGTCTCTTTTTCATTAGCTTCTTCCTCCTCTACTTCCTCTATTTGAGATAAAATTTCTTCGATATCTTCAGTAGAAATATCTTCCGAAAGGCTTTTATCCACCTCTACAATGACCATATTTTCAATAGGCTGTTCTGCTGGTGTTTCAGCTTTTACATCTGCTACTGTTTCAGTTTTTGTGGTGGCAGGTGTTTCAGTTTCTACATTTTCGGTTTCTGCAACAACATTGGGTTCTATTGATGAGTTTGTCGAAGCGATAATTTCTGGACTTTTAGGCTCTTCTTCAGGGCCTTCTATTGGGCCGAGTTCTGCTGCTGCTTCCTCTTCCTCACATCTTTCGAGTGCTTCTTCATAAGCCAACTCTTCCTCCAACTCATCGGTAGTATCTTCTAAGTCTTCAATGGCTTTTTCCACTTTATCTCTAAAGATGTCGAAAATACCCTTACGTTTTGGTTTTACTTCACCATTCAAAGCTTCGGCAGTTTTATTTTCGGCCGTATTTTTAGCTTCTTCTTCTGCTCTGCGTTGTTGTTCGTCTAAAACATCTTTCAAATCAGTTTGTATTTCGTTGGCTACTTCTTGAGCAACCTCTTTGGCTTGGTCTCGCAAAAAATCGAAAATACCTCTGCGTTTGCTTTGCGTCATTAGTTTAGATTTAAAAAAATTAGGTAATTAAATAAATAATCGGAAAAGTTTGTGCTACAAATCTTGAAAAATAACATACTAAGTGGTTAGACAAAAATAATGATACATCTCGTTGAAACCAACACGCTACTTTTCAATGTGTTAGTTTAAATTGTCCTTTTGCTTCCATATAGTGCTTGGCACTTTTTTAGATTAAAAATATGATAATCTAAAAAAACATTGCAACATTTTTCGTTACATAAATATGGCAAAAAAATGTGAGGAATAAAAAACATTTCTGCTTTACTTTTAAAAAAAACGTTTTTTTTGTAACTTGCCATTATAGCATATAGCTAAAAAAAATTAGCTTTTAACAAAAAAACTATTTAAGTGTTGTTTTTAAGCAAAAAAACTCATTCAACATTTTTGTTATTCAATATTTTGAGTTGTTAAATTTTTTTTTTAAGCAAACGACTTAGCTATTTAAACACAAATAAGTTGCTGTATTTAATGCTTTTTCACACCAAAAACAATATTTTTTAATGAGCTAATGACATTTTTATAACAGTTTGGGTGTGAACTTTTGCGATAAAAAATCAGGCTATTTACCTTTAGGCTTTTTTCAGCCAAAATTGTCGCCATGCAAATAGTTATAAAAATTCAAAACGCCATTCATTTGGTCTAGTCGCATTAGTATTTAAATAGTCGTTCAGAAGTTTTTGGGCATTTCAGTACAAAATAACACCTTGATTGTCAATGCGTTAGCCACTAAACGAATGCTTTATTAAATAATACTTGGTACTTAATATGACTTTTTTGGCGAAAAAAGTAACTTTATTTCCAGCTTATCTTATAAATTTGAAAAAAGGATATGTTTTTTATAAAAAAAAGTAGTAGCTGTTTTTATCAATACATAATGATTTGTTTTTTTATGATGATGTATATGTTAAATATACCAAACATCGCAGCAGCACAAGAGTTGGATTCTTGTTTTGTAAAAAATGATTATGTTATCGAAAAGCGTTCTTTTGATGCCGAAAAAATGGAAAGCTATACAAAACAAAGAGCTTTTAATTATAATAAACTTCCACCTAAACCTAATCCGCTCGAACAGTTTTTGTATTGGTTGAGTCAAAAATTGGATAGCATATTTGGCTCAAAAACAAGTAGTAATGTATGGTTTTACTTAAAATATATACTGCTGTTAATTGCACTATATATTGTATTAAAAACTTTTTTGAAAGTGGATATCAATGGTTTGTTTTTTAAACAATCGCAGAAAAACAGCAGACATCTCAAACATAGCGAGTTGGTAGAAAATATTCACGAAATAGATTTTGAAAAAATGATTGAAGCAGCAGTCAGCAAAAAAATGTATCGACTAGCAGTGCGATTATATTATTTGAAAACGCTAAAAAAACTTACTGATAGTGATTTGATACATTGGCAAATCAATAAAACAAACCTCGACTACATTCGTGAAATGCAAACAAAGCCTTTGCACAAGGATTTTCGACAACTTACACATTGGTTCGATTATGTTTGGTATGGCAATTTTGAATTAACAACAGAAGATTTTGAAGATATTCAAGCACGCTTTTTGACTTTTGAACAAGAAATTTAAGTGCTAATATCTGAACGGCTATTTAATTTAGGGGTTGTTTAGATTTAAAACAATAAATTTTATAGCAAATAAGGTGGAAAGATACTTTATAAAGTACCTTTCCACCTTGCAAATACAAAAAACTTCAATGTATTTTCATTATCGTTTTATCAATAATACCAAACCTTACTTATAATATTGCCATACCATCTAAATAAAAAAAACGACACGCCCTTTTTGGTTGCTGGTGATAACACGCAGCAACAGCGAGAGTTGTCGTCTTTTTTGAACAGAATAAAAGCGTAATGCTTTGTCTAAGGATTAATTTATTGCTTCTGCAACTTCAAACTGCCCAAAACTTTGCCCTCTTGCACCATTTTTAGTAAATAAATACCTTTTGGCAAATGTTCATTGGCAACTTTTATAGTTTCATTTTCCAATGAATAGCTATTTAGCAATTGTCCTTTGATGTTGTAGAGTTGCAGAGTTGAAATTGTATTTGTGGCATGTTTCGCTTTAATTTGCCAAGCACTACTTGCAGGATTAGGCGACACCTCAACAAAGCTCTCCATAGTATTTTGTGAGCTATTTTCTTCGATATTCAAAGTCATTTCCATTGCTGTTTCTATTTCGAAATTGTCGCAATAGCTGCCCCAATGGTCATTTTCCATAATGGTTTGCCCTCTTCTCTGATGACAAAAAAGCGTTGAACGCCAAGTGTCTGGAAAATAATCTACCACACGCATAGAATCGCAGCCAACCCCTTCTATCCAAGCATAATCAAACGCTTCTGGTATATCCCAAGTAGTATTAGACGCATTGACAGTAGCAGGTAATCTTGTGAGGTGTATGCGTTTTCGCCATTCGCCGCTTTCTAGCTGCACTTCATCAACTTCGTTTACGATATGCGGCAAAGTAATGATAATCTCTTCCCAAGATGAGACAATTTGCAAATCGAAGGTATCGCCTGCTTGCACACTAAAATCATAAATCAAAAATTCGGCTTGAAAAGCTTCGTGATAGTGATATACCTTTCGGCTACTGATGTCTTCTCGTACATAAAAGCTTTGTATAAGCGTTTCTGAATAAATGTCGTATTCTTCGATACAATCATAGATTTGTCCATTTATGAGTGTATCTCGTTCGCTCATTCGCAAATCTGTCACATACCAGCCACAGGAAGCTTGCCCAACTCGCCAAGCCGATGACTCTTCCAACAATCTAGTATAGTTTGCGTTTTGTGCTACGACACTTAAAAAATTAAAAATGATGATAAAACATATTACCGCTAATTTTTTCATGGTCTTATATATTTATTTAGGTGTAAAAGAAAAATCTTATGCAACAAAAATAAATTTATTTCCTAATAGAAACAAGGTACAAATCACGATAAAAAAGGTAGTTTTCACGAAAAATGCTAGAAAGCGAATGTAATCGCCCTTTTTATTGAGCATAAATAATTAATTCTTGGCCTATTTTCAAATGTGAATTAGGCAACTTATTGATAGTCTGAATTTTTTTGACAGTAGTATTGTAGCGTCGAGCCAAGCTATATAAAGTATCTCCTTTCTTAACAATATATTTTACTTTTAAGGCTTTTTGATTTTTTTCTTTTGAAACAACATTTTCAACTGCTGGCTGTTGTTTATTTTTTCCTCTCAAAACTACCGTTTCGCCTGTTTTTGGTACCATGCCTTTTGTCATGCGATTACGTCTGTAAAGTGATTTTGTTTTAATGCCATACAATCTAGCTATCGTTTCCATTGTTTCATCTTTCGTCACTTTATGCTTTTTAATACCTTTTGGCCCTCTTGATTTGGGTTGCTGTAAATAAATTACGGTGTTAGCTTGCACAGTATCTGTATAACTCAAATTATTGTATTTCAACAATTTGTCTAAGCTCAACTTATAAGCGGCTTCAATACGGTCTGGCGTAATAGCACAATCAAACATGACGGTTTTTATGCCATTATAAGTGCTTGGTTTTGCCACAATTTCTTTCGTGCAGTTGCCAAGTGGCAAATTATCTGCTTTATCAAATTTAAACAATTCATAACGCTTTATAAGTATCACCAATTCTTTTGCATACTTTGGATTTGTGGCATAGCCAGCTTCTTTCAAGCCATAAGCCCAACCTCTATAATCGGTTTTCTTTATTTTAAACAATTTGCCATATCGCTTATTGTGCAACAAAAAATTTGAATGGTCGATATAAGAGGCATAATGGCTTTTATATCTTCTAAAACATTCTTTCCTTCTGTCGTCATTGGCATATATGCGTTGTCCTTTCCATGAACGGTGACATTTGATGCCAAAATGGTTTTTACCTTTTTTTACTAAAAAACTATTACCAAATTTCGATTCTAAAATACCTTGAGCAAGTGTAATGCTTGCAGGAATTTCGGTACGTTTCATTTCAGAAATAGCGATATTTTTGTAATTATCAATGTATTTTTCTACGCTAACTTTTTTTCCTTTTTGGCTTTTTTGTGCATACAAAGGAAAACATGTAATAGGCAGAAACAAAAAGCTTGCTATACAATAAAGCAAGATATTGTTGGTAGAGTGATTCATCATAGACTACTATTTTTCTAAGTTGTGTAGTGCAAATTTCATATTTTTTTTTCAATTGTCATAATATTGCAATCCACTTGATTAAAAAGAATATATAAACTCTTGTTTATCAAGCTATTACAAGTCAAAAAAATAAAAAGTTTGCATCAATATTTTAGCTAATACTGTGCCATTTTAAATACTCAATATTCGTATGTTTGTGTTAAATGTGTTTTATAAAGGTAGTTTGAACTGCTTACGATACAATACGCACATTTTTAGTCTTTCGTCATTGAGCAAAAGCGGATGAGCAAAAGTTGCTACTTTCGTCATGCCTATTTTTTGCATAATGCGTTCCGATTTTTTATTAGGTACAGGAGTTACCGCATATACTTCGTTTAAATGTAGCACCTCAAAAGCATATTTCAAACATCTTTTAGCTCCTTCTGTCGCATAGCCATTATTCCAAGTATGCTCGGCGAGTCGCCAGCCAATATCTACAAAAGGCGTAAAGTCACATTCATAATCTTGTGCCGATAAGCCAATAAAACCTATCATTTCGTTTGTTTCCAATATTTCTACTGCAAAATAACAAAAACCTTTATTGTTATATTCTTTTTGCATAGCTTCGATAAAACTAGCGGTTTGAGCTTCGCTTTTTACACTCGAAAAAAAACGCATCACTTCTTTATTGGCACTAATAGCAGCCATTTTTTGCACATCTGTGTCTCGCCAATTTCTAAAACCTAATCTTTGTGATTGAAAAATATATTTGTTTAGCATAAATAATAATATGTTATTAAAAAAATTAAACAAAAAAAAGCCTCTATAAATAAATATAGAGGCTTTAGTTTTAACGCAAAAAATGCGTTTTGTCAATTTTAGTATCTTCTGTTGTTGCCATAACCACCACGGTTGCCATAGCCACCGCCGCCACGGTTATTATCTCTTCTTTCTCTTGGCTCTGCTTTTTTCACAACAATTGTTCTTCCATCTACATCCGTATCATTCAAAGCATCAATAGCGTTTTGAGCTTCATCATCATTAGGCATTTCGACGAAACCGAAACCTTTTGATTTTCTTGTAAATTTGTCCATAATAATTTTTACAGTATCTACATCACCAAATTCTTCGAAGTAATCCCGTAAAATGTCTTCTCGTGTGTCAAAGTTTAACTTTGCTACAAAAATGTTCATAAAAAAATAATTTAAAATAAAATAATGTGATATAATAAAGTGACCTTTACTAATCTGTTGCAAAGGTAATCTAATATTTTTAACATTGTTGCTTTTATAGCATAAAAGTTTGCTAATTTTTTAATTTAGTTGCAAAAATTACAAATTATATTTTTTTAAGGTCTGTTTATTATCTTAACAATAAACTTTATTGTCATTACCATTTAAATCTAGGCTTTTAAGATAAAAAATCAGACTATTTTCTTTTAAGCAAAGTCGTTTTTGAGCCAAAATTGCTACAACATAAATCGTTAGGAGAATTTTACCAAATCTACTAAATAATTTCCATAGCCACTTTTCAACAATGGTTCTGCCAACTTCATGAGTTGTGCTTTATCAATAAAACCTTTGTTGTATGCAATTTCTTCGATACACCCAACTTTCAAGCCCTGTCGTTTTTCGATAACCTGCACAAACTGACAAGCCTGCATCAAAGAATCGAAAGTACCTGTATCTAGCCAAGCTGTTCCTCTATCCAAAACGGCTACATTTAGCTCTTTTCGTCTCAGATATTCTCGGTTTACATCCGTAATTTCGTATTCGCCTCTAGCACTAGGTTTCAGATTTTTGGCTATTTCCACTACTTGATTGTCGTAGAAATAAAGTCCTGGAACAGCAAAATGTGACTTTGGTTTAGTAGGTTTTTCTTCTATCGAAATCGCTTTTTGGTTTTCGTCAAACTCCACAACGCCATAACGCTCTGGGTCTGAAACGTGATAAGCGAAAATCAAACCACCTTTTATATCTGTACATTCTTCGAGCTGCATCTGAAATTTTGAACCATAAAAAATATTATCGCCCAAAACTAAAGCTACGCCATCGTCGCCAATAAATTCTTCGCCCAACACAAAAGCTTGTGCCAAACCATTTGGATTTTCTTGTACCATATACTCAAATCGACAACCCAAATGACTGCCATCGCCCAGCAATTGTTTGAAAAAAGGCAAATGTATTGGTGTCGAAATAATAAGTATTTCTTTGATACCTGCCAACATCAAAGTCGATAATGGGTAATAAATCATCGGTTTATCGTAAATTGGCATAATTTGTTTGCTGATAGCCAGCGTAATCGGATAAAGGCGAGTTCCCATGCCGCCTGCAAGAATAATTCCTTTCATGTTTTTGTTAGTTTTTTTTTAGGGCAAATATAGTTATTTAATTCTTAAATGTTAAAAAAAGGCTGGCTATTTTCCATGACACAAAAGACAAAACAAGCGACATAAAAATAATATTTATTCGGCTGTCATAATCAATTCACGCATCACTTGCGTCATTTTTGGCTCTGTTTCCATAGCTACCGCAATCACTTCCTCAAGCGTTACTTTCGTCACTCGCTCTGGCGGATAGTTGGCATCAGTAACCACCGAAATCGCAAATACTTCCAAGCCACTATGCACTGCTACAATCACTTCTGGAACAGTGGACATACCAACAATATCAGCACCTATTCTATTCAAAAATACATATTCTGCTTTTGTTTCCAGATTTGGCCCCGAAACACTTGAATACACACCTACATGGTGTCTAAAATTGTGTTTTTTGGCTATCGCAACAGCTTTATCAATCAACTTTTGGCTATATGGCTCGCTCATATCTGGAAAACGAGGGCCGAGTTCATCATAATTGTGTCCACGCAATGGATTTTCTTTTTGCAAGTCGATATGGTCTTGAATAATCAATAAATCGCCTTTATTAATATTTTCGTTTACACTACCCGACACATTGGAAATAAATAATTTTGTAATGCCTAATTTTTTCAGTACTCGCACAGGAAATGTCACCTGTTTCATGCTATAACCCTCATAATAATGAAAGCGACCTTGCATCGCAACAATTGCTTTTTCGCCAATATAGCCAAATAGCAAACGCCCTTTGTGGCTTTCTACTGTAGATACAGGAAAATGCGGAATATCGCCATATTCTATGCTATGTTTTATATCAATATCATTGACTAAGCCGCCCAAACCTGTACCTAAAACAATACCATATTGAGGCTCAAAGTTTGTTTTGGAACGTATATAGTTGATAGCTTCTGCTAGTTTTTCTAGTAAATTATCCATTTTTCTATTTTTTTGAAAAAAAACGAAAGATAGCTTATTTCAAACTTTTTTGCTGTTTTTTTAGAAAAAAAATAAAAATTGTAACCTTTTCCAATTTTTGGCCACCTTAATATATAGAAACCAATAGTTGAAAAAGTTTTTTGAGCTAAAGTTTCATACATTTTTGATTAAAATTAACTTAAAAATAATACCAATATGATGAATTACGGTGATGAATTCCGAAAATATGCCATTCACCACAAAGGAATGAGCAGCAATTATTTAGATGATTATTTGAAAAAAACAAGCGGCTTGCAGCAAATGCCTTCTGCTTTTACACCTTCAATCATTGAAGAACGCAAAATGAATGCCATTGGTATGGACGTTTTTTCACGTTTGATGATGGATAGAATTATCTTTTTTGGCGTACCTGTAACAGATTATACCGCAAATGTAGTGCAGGCTCAATTGTTGTTTCTCGAATCGACAGACCCACAGCGTGATGTTTATATTTATATCAATAGTCCTGGCGGTTCGGTTACGGCTGGCTTAGGCATTTATGATACGATGCAATACATTGCACCAGATGTTGCGACTATCTGCACAGGTATGGCGGCTTCTATGGGTGCTGTTTTGTTGTCGGCTGGCCAAAAAGGCAAAAGAACTTGCTTGACACATAGCCGTGTGATGATACATCAGCCACTCGGTGGAGCTCAAGGACAAACAAGCGACATCGAAATTTCGTACCGATTGATTAAGCAATTTCAGAAAGAATTGTATGTTATTTTGGCAAATCACACAGGCCAAACTTACGAAAAAATCGAAAAAGATTGCGATAGAGATTACTGGATGCGTTCGGAAGAAGCAAAAGCTTATGGCGTTGTTGACGAAGTCTTGCAAAGAAAAGCTTAGAAAATAAGCTTATTTTTAAGTGTAACTATTTGTTGCATTTGTATAAAATTATTAAGACATTGAGAAATGACATATTTCTAAAAAAACGATAGCAGATATTTTTTTATATTTGAAGCTTTCAGCTAGAAAAATATGTCATTTCTTTTTTGTTGAAAAACACCCCAACATTTTACCTTAATGGTTTTATTACAAAATTCATCATTTGATAGTTGCAAAAAAACACCAATTTTAAACTACACAATAATTATATAAGATTTATGTCAAGGCATAAAAAAGAACACTGTTCGTTTTGCGGAAGAAACAAAGAAGATACTTCTATTTTAGTGGCTGGTTTGGAAGCACATATTTGCAATTTTTGTGCCGAGCAAGCCTATGATATTGTTACGGAAGAAAGCAAAGCTAAACGCAAATCGTCGAAAGGGCGTTTTGGAATGAAAAAGGTAGAAAAGCCTAGAAAAATAAAAGAATTTCTCGACCAATATGTTATTGGCCAAAATTCTGCAAAAAGAGTGTTGGCAGTTGCTGTTTACAATCATTACAAAAGGCTCAATCAAAAAATGACAGGCGATATCGAAATCGAAAAGTCAAATATTTTGATGGTTGGTCCTACAGGAACAGGCAAAACCTTGTTGGCACGCACCATTGCACGCTTTTTGAATGTACCTTTTGCTATTGTCGATGCTACGGTTTTTACCGAATCTGGCTATGTAGGCGAAGATGTCGAAAGCATTTTGAGCCGATTGTTGCAAGTTTGCGACTACGATGTAGAAGCAGCCGAAAGAGGCATTGTTTATATTGATGAAATAGACAAAGTAGCTCGCAAACAAGACAACGCATCTATCACAAGAGATGTTTCTGGCGAAGGTGTGCAGCAAGGCATGTTGAAACTATTGGAAGGTAGTGAAGTGTTAGTACCACCACAAGGCGGCCGCAAACACCCAGACCAAAAAATGGTAAAAGTCAACACACACAACATTTTATTTATTTGTGGCGGTGCTTTCGATGGCATAGAACGACGCATTGCCGAGCGTGTCAATACGAAAGTGATTGGTTTTAAAGCCGATAAATTGTTGAGCAAAGACACAGAAGAAGACAATTTGTTGCGTTATGTAAGTCCGAAAGATTTGAAAAGTTTTGGACTTATTCCAGAGCTAATTGGCCGTGTGCCAGCCTTGACATATCTCGAGCCATTGAATAAAAATGTGTTGCGAAATATTTTGACAGAGCCTAAAAATGCTTTGGTAAAACAGTACAAAAAGTTGTTTGAAATGGAAAAAATCGAACTCACTTTCACCGATGATGCTTTGGATTATATCGTAGATAATGCCGTAGAATTTAAACTCGGAGCAAGAGGTTTGCGTACGATTTGTGAGGCCATCATGACTGATGCTATGTTTGATATGCCTTCCGAAAAAGATATAACAAGTTTTGAAATTACGAAAGCGTATGCCGAAGAGCGTTTGAGCAAAGATATGGTCAAAAAGCTGAAAATGGCTTCTTAAATAATTTAGAATTTGTAATTATTTATTGTAAATTGAAAGTCGCAGAGCGTAAAAAATTACGTTCTGCGACTTTTTTGTTTTTGGTGAAACAGCATAAAAATCTTATTTTTGCTCAAAAAAAAATAAACACTTGAAATGAATAGCACAACTAATCGCAAAAATGTTTTTCTCATTCCCATTGCTGTCTCTTTATTTGCCTTAGTTTTCGTATTTCTGGGCATTTACAATCTTTGGTTTGGCGAACTTCGAGAAGGCGTGATGCTTTTTTGCGAACATGCTAGAGACGGGTTCATCAAACAACCGTCCAACACTTTTTCCAACCTCGCTTTTATTTGTTCTGGCATTTATATCGGCTGGCTATCCTACAAAAATGAGTTTTCCGAAAACAACCACATGACGAAAACCTTGTTTTATCCTGCTTTTTTCGCTTCCATCGTCGCTTTTATTGGCCCTGGCTCGATGGCTATGCACGCTACAAATGCCGTTTGGGGCGGTTTCATGGATTTGTTCAGTATGTTTTTGCTCTCTAGCTTCACTTTTTGCTATGCTTTCATGCGTTGGTTTCGATTGTCGCAAAAAGCCTTTTTGCTATTTTTCACAGCTAATGTAGCTATATGTTCTTTTATTTATTTGTCACCGCTCAACCAAACAAGTCTCTTTTTCAAAACTTCCGAAATTTGTTTTATTTCGCAATTAGTAGCTGGCATGATTATCGAAATTTGCAATAAATATGTGCGAGGAACTCAAATTAGTGCTGTTTGGGGCTGGCTTTCGCTATTCACTATTTTGTTTTCATTTTTTATCTGGACGATTAGCCGCACGCAAGAAAGCTGGTTTTGCGACCCTCATTCGCTCATTCAAGGACACGCCATTTGGCATTTGCTAGATGCTTTGGCTACTTATTTTTTGTTTGTTTTTTATGCTAGTGAAACGGTGGAAAGCAAGTATTTGAATGATGTTTAGACAATCATTTTCTTATTTTATAAGGCATATCATTTTTTGCCCAATTCCGTGCTATCTCTAGCTCTTCTAAAGTATAAAAAGGGCCTTTATTTTCATAAGGTATTGGAAAATCTTCAATACCTTGTGTTAGTTGATATAGTGCATAAAAAGCAACGCCGTGACCATTCCGAAAATATTTTGGCTTTAAATTTTTGTCACTCATCAACAATTCTTTTAAGAGTTCTATGGTTTCAGGCTGTCGCATATAACCCATTTTTGCTGAAATATTGCTGAAACCTGGCCTCTGAACATCATAATTTTTGAATTTTTCCATATAAAAATCAATAGACTCTTTATCGCCCAAACGAGCAAATGCTAAACGAGCTTGCCAATATTGAGTATCCCAAGCTGTTTTATAAGAAGGTGGGTTTTGCTTTTTGAAAAAATCCTTTAAAAAATCTGCAAGTCCATCAGTTTCTAAGGTTGCTGCTAATAACATTAACTCACTATGTTGATACTTTTCTAAAGCATCTTGAATATTTTTTTTAGCCTTATCATTATAATAAACAGAAGGGATTTTTTGCAAAAATAAATGATGGGTAATACGTCCATATTGATATTTTAATAAACAAAAAGATGTTATATTTTCAAGCATTGCTTGTTTTAAAACCATTTCTTCCGTTTTGTAAAAAATTGCATTCCAAACATTAAATAACAAATGTTTAATATTATTCCCATCTTGCTTTTTATATTTTTCAAGTTGTTCTAATAAATCGGTTTCATTATATTTTTTTATTGTTTCGTTCAATAATGTGCTATATTCCACATGAAATGAGTTTCCAACTAACAACTCTTGATATATGCTATCAATTGTTGCGTGATTTTCATTAGTGCTTTGTGCAACAGCTAAAACATTTACAGAAATAAAAAATATAAACAAAATAATTATTTTTTTCATAGCTTCTTTTTTGTAACTATTTACATTGTGATAGTTTTGGCTAAAAAATGTTTTTTTATTTAAGCAGTCGTTCAGAAGTTTTTGGGCATTTCGGAACAAGATAATACCTTGATTGTCAATCTGTTAGTAATTAAACGAATCTTTTATTAAGATAGTGCTTGGTACTTAAAAAACCATTCTTGCTCCAAAAACTCTATTTCAAAGCCCATTTGTATATTCAAGTTTAGCATTCTATCATTTTCTGTAAAACAATCTGTTTTCACGAGCTGAATTGTCGGCTCTTCTTTTTGCAAAAACAAATACATAGTCGCTTTCATAAATTTTGCCAAGCCTTTTCGCCGATAAGCAGGTAGTGTTCCTGTCATAAATTGTCTTGAAGACTGAGCATTTTTTCTGTCATAAGAAAGAAAACTCATTCCTATCAATTCTGCCTTTTCGTTTCGGAGCAATATATGACGGTAAGTGATGCCCAACAGCAAGCTTTGCTCATAGCGTTTGGCGACATCTTCCGCTTTCAAATGAAAAGTTTGACTTCTATCGGAGCGTTTCATATCGTTTAACAAAAAAGTCATAATTTCTGCAATTTCTCCACATTCTTTCTGATTTGGTTTTTCTATAATGCTGTAAGAAAAACTATTTGGCAAAAAAGTAGCCCATTCTTGCAATTGTTTTTGCTTAAATTTTTTGGTTTGTAGAAATAGAAATGTTTTTTCATTACCTTTCGTAAAACCATTTTTTTCTGCAATTTTGTAGGCAAAATCTGTTTGCGTTGTCAGAATCGAAAGCTTTCCTTGTGTTTTCCAATTTGCTATTTTTTCACTGATTAAATCAAACAATGCTTCACTTTCAAAATTCATATCATGATGAATACGAATGTATTGTTTTTCGGTCGCTTTTTCAATATCAGTAATAAAATGCCAAATTTGAGCTATTACTTTTTCATTTAGCAGAATGTTATAAAAAGTATAAGTTGAATTATTGGCGTGATACCTTTCCATCGTTGCTTGCCAAGTATCAAAATTTGGTTCTGGCTCATTTGGGAAAGTTTGCCGAAAAAATCGTTTTCTAAAATCAATAGATTTATTCCAATTTTCGGCTGAAAAGTTTTGTATATCTAACTTTTGAAGTTGTAACATAATACTTTGTTTATTTTTAGGCAAATTGTATGGTTTAACATAAAAAAAAATAACTCAAAGCCTATCTTTTCACATAGATTTTGAGTTACTTCTTAAACTAAAAAAGATTTAGAATAGTTCCTTTGGTCAAAAAACTATTTCGGCAAACGAGCTAAAACACTCTGGCCACCTTTTACCTTATCATTCAAGTTTACTTTTACCTCCGAATCTAAAGGCAAAAATATATCGACACGAGAGCCAAGTTTGATAAAGCCAAATTCGTCTTTTTGGGTAATACTGTCATTGACATTCAAATAATTTTTGATTTTTCGTGCCAACTTTCCTGCAATTTGACGCACCAAAATTTCAGTATTATCATTTTTTCTGCGAATAACGCTTGTATGTCGCTCATTTTCGGTGCTAGATTTCGGATGCCAAGCTACCAAATATTTACCTGTATGATATTTTGTATAACTTACTGTGCCACTAATTGGGCTTCGATTGACGTGAACATTTAGAGGCGACATAAAAATAGAAATTTGCAAACGCTTGTCTTTGAAATATTCTGTTTCTTCTGTTTCTTCGATTACTACTACTTTCCCTTCGGCAGGAGCAATCACCAAATTGTTGTCGATGGCGATAGATGGCAAAGCAGGGTTTCGGAAAAAATAAACAAGTAAGCCAAATAAAATGAATGATTTTAGTAGCAAAAAATTATTGAACCATTCGATATCAATAAAAGAAGTAAATAAAAAGTTGAGGAGTAATAAAAAAAGGCCGCCTAATAATAAACTCGCATAGCCTTCTCGGTGTATATAGTTCATAAAAAAGATTGTTTTTATAGTAAAAGGAAAAGGCTTTAGCAAAATATAAAATATTCAGCTAAAGCCTTTGTTATATTTTGTGCAATTTTTAAATTAAAAAAAATATACACTTCAATAATATTAACCCATATTGGCTACGATAGCTTCGCCAAAAGCATAACAACCAACTTCTGTTGGGCCGTCCATTAGGCGAGCGAAATCGTAAGTTACTGTTTTGGCAGCAATTGATTCATTGATACCTTTCATAATCAAGTCGGCAGCTTCTGTCCAACCCATATATTGGAACATAATAACACCAGACAAAATTACAGAACTAGGGTTTACTTTGTCCAAACCTGCATATTTTGGAGCTGTTCCGTGTGTTGCTTCAAAAATAGCACGGCCTGTTTCGTAGTTGATGTTTGCACCTGGAGCAATGCCGATACCGCCAACCATAGCTGCCAAAGCATCAGAAATGTAGTCGCCATTTAGGTTCATCGTAGCAATCACGTCATAATCTTGCGGACGCAACTGAATTTGCTGCAAGAAGTTGTCAGCAATTACGTCTTTGATAATGATTTTGCCAGCCGCTACTGCATCAGCTTGAGCTTTGTTTGCTGCTGCTGTACCATCTTTGTCAGCAATTTTATCATACTGAGCCCAAGTAAATACTTTATCGCCAAACTCACGCTCTGCTAGTTCATATCCCCACATTTTGAAGCCACCTTCCGTAAACTTCATAATGTTTCCTTTGTGTACCAAAGCTACTGATTTGTAGCCATTTTCAAGCGTATATTTGATAGCTGCTCTAATCAAACGCTCTGAGCCTTCTACCGAAATTGGTTTGATGCCAAAAGAAGCCGTTTCAGGAAAGCGAATGCTATTGACACCCATTTCTTCTTGCAAAAATTTCAGCAATTTTTTAGCACCTTCTGTGCCTTGCATATACTCAATGCCTGAATAAATATCTTCCGTATTTTCACGAAAGATAACCATATCTACTTTTTCTGGGTGTTTTACAGGCGAAGGAACGCCCTCGAAATAACGCACAGGACGCAAGCAAGTGTATAGGTCTAAACGCTGACGCAAAGCCACATTCAGAGAACGAATACCTCCACCAACAGGAGTTGTCAGAGGGCCTTTTATAGCAAACAGATATTCTTTGATAGTGTCAAGCGTTGCTTGTGGTAGCCACTCGCCTGTTTTGTTAAATGCTTTTTCACCTGCAAATACTTCTGTCCACTCAATTTTTCGGTCGCCATTGTATGCTTTTGCCACAGCAGAATCAAATACCAATTGGGCAGCAGGCCAAATATCTACACCAATGCCGTCACCTTCAATAAAAGGAATAATCGGATTATTCGGGACAACAAGTTGTCCATTGTCTATACGGATTTTTTCACCTCCCATAAATAGCAATATTTTGTTTTAATTTTAAAAAATAAGTGCAAAGATACTAAAAAAAACGAATTTTTAAGTGTATCAGTTCAATTATCACTTTTTTCGATTGGTTAGAAATATTTGAAAAAAAGGCTATTTTTGAGTGCCAAAAATGTTTTGTGAAGTCAAATTGCTCCTCAAAAATGTCGTGCAACTAAATTGAGCAAACAAAAGTCTTTTTAAAAATAAAGACAGAAAAAAGCTTTTAGATACTAAAAGCTGGTTTGGACAACAGCAAAATTATGAGTGGTAAATGCTTCTTTTTTTGGAGTAAAACAGAGTTTTCATGTCACATTGACAAATATTAGTTGTTTAATTTTTTATAAATACCTTTTCGAAACTTTCAGCTATTCTCGGTTTAACAAAAGAAAACTTTTTTGATAGAGGAAACATACTATTTTTCAGTTCAAAAGACCATAAAAATAGGAAATATTGGTCTTCTTAGCCTAAAAAAAATAGTATGTTTAAACTTTTGATAAAAAAAGTCCTTAAAAACTAATTGGTTGACACAGAAAAACAAGTAAATATTTTTTTACAATATTTATTTTATCTCAAAGCGATAATAGCTACTAAGTTTTTCATTTTCCAAAAAAATAAAAAAATATAATATATAGATGCAACCTTATAAGCTATTTTACTCGTCTGAAATGTTGGCAGTAGAAAAGTAAGTAATAAAAAGTGTTTGATGTATTGCCAGCTATTCTTGGTTTATAAGAACATTTTTTTGGCAAGGAAAGCATATTATTTTTCAGTAAAAAAGGCAAACATTGGCCACTTTAGCTTAAAAAACAATTGCTGACACAAGAAAATAAATATATAAATTTTACATTATTCATTTTTTTTCAAAGCGATAATGGCTAGTTTATTGCTAATCCATTGAAAAAAATCAGGGTTGTACTTTGCTTTTAAATGCTCAAAAAACATCTGAATGGCTACTTAAAAACAAACAGAATGCCACTTTTAGGACACTAAAAATAAAAAAAACGTATAAAAAACTACATTTTATGGAAAATTATGAAATACAACAAGACATTTATTTTTCTATATAGTTCGTTATAAAAAATATTATGCTTATTTTTGCCAATGAATTAGTTTTTTTTTATGCTAGAAATCATTATCTCACAACATTTTTTGAAAAGATGCTTATGTAAAGAAAACTATACACTAAAAATGTTTATAAGTACTCAAACAATAATAAACCATATATTGTGAGAAGCTAACACGCCACAATTTCACAAAAAACTGTTTATTAAAATAGTGCTTGACACTTAGCGTTAATTTTCAACTTTTAATTTAAATAAAATATGAAAAGTTTGTTTTGTTGCAAAGCTATCTTTGCGGTTTTATTTGCTTGCCTACTAACAGGAGAAAGCATTTTGGCACAAATCAGTACGCAGGACCTTGATGGCCGAGTAAATACTGTTTTTACGGCTATCCCTTTCTTACGAATCAATCCTGATGGCCGAACAGGCGGCATGGGAGATGTAGGCCTGGCTACTGAAGCCGACCCTGGTGCCATTTATCACAACGCATCAAAATTGGCATTTGCACCCAATGACTTAGGCTTAGGACTCACTTACACACCATGGCTTCGACAACTCGTTGATGATATATATATCGCTCACTTGGCTGGCTACAAACGAATAAATGACATTCAAACATTAGGCTTATCATTGCGATTTTTCTCATTAGGTAGCATACAATTTACTGATGTCATGGGTACTGACCAAGGGCAATACCGACCTAGCGAGTTTGCTTTCGATTTGGCTTATGCTCGTAAACTAGGCGATAACTTCTCCACAGGTATTACCTTAAAATATGTACGCTCTGATTTGGCTAAAGGCCAAGAAGTAGGAAGTGGAAATATTGTGAGAGCAGCTCAAGGCGTAGCTGCCGATGTGTCTTTTTATTACGAAAATGAACACGATATTTTGTATGGTGGTAAATGGGCAGTTGGAACAGCAATTACCAATATCGGTAATAAGGTTTCTTATACACAAGAAGATACCAGAGATTTCATTCCTATTAATTTAGGCATAGGTTCGAACTTCGAGTTGAACTTCGACGACTACAACTCCATAACTTTTGCTTTCGATATCAACAAACTTATGGTACCAACGCCAGACCTTAGCGACTCAACTGCTGCTTTTCGTGACAAACCTTTGTTGAGTGGTATGTTTGGTTCTTTCAATGATGCTCCTGGTGGCATTAGCGAAGAATTTACAGAGTTGATGTATTCTGTTGGTATAGAATATTGGTACAACAAGCAATTTGCAGTGCGTGCAGGGCATTTCAACGAACATCAATTGAAAGGAAATCGTAAATATATTACTCTTGGTTTGGGTTTGCGATATAGCACCTTCGGCTTAAACTTTTCGTATATTGTGCCTACTTCTAGCCAACGAAACCCGCTTGACAATACCTTGCGTTTTTCGCTTACTTTCGATTTTAATGGAAATAACGATACCGAATAGGCTTGTATTTCAAAATGCTTTTGATATAGAAAGCAACATATCAAATAATTTCATAAAAAAAGAACCTTTTGTATTGTGATAAAACAATACAAAAGGTTCTTTTTTTTATGGTAAATAAATTGTAAAGTACATTAGTTTATATGGAAAGCACTTTAAAAATGCCTTCCATATAACAATAGTTCGGACATTTATACATTTTTTAAGTAGTCGGACAGATTTATTCTACAAATTGTGAAAACTAACACGCTGAATATCAATGCGTTAGCAACGAATCGTCCTTTGTTAAATAGTGCTTGGCACTTATCAAAGGCTTAAACATACTATTTTTTTTAGGCTAAAGTGGCCAATAGTTGCAAATTTTATAGCCTTTTGAAATGAAAAATAGTATGTTTCCCTTGTCAAAAGGCGTTTTTTATTCAACTGAAAATTGTTATAAAAAATGTCCGAATCATTGATATAAGCACTCAAAAAGAATTTAAAAATAAGTTTTCAAGCTCACATTCCAAG
Organism: Chitinophagales bacterium; assembly: GCA_049613665.1. GTDB lineage: Bacteria > Bacteroidota > Bacteroidia > Chitinophagales > UBA2359 > JBMZCV01. The sequence continues at coordinate 34,130 of JBMZCV010000017.1, forward strand.
TACGGCCAAAGCCATAAAAACCTCTTAAATCGCTAATATCAATATCTGTACCTGTTTTGTCTTCTACATCTACAACGTATTTTTCGTTTAACAAGTTATTTACATTTCCACGCAACACAAATTTCATGCTGCCAATAGTTACAGGCAAACTCACACCAGCATCAAGCAAGCCATAAGAAGGTACTTTGAAAGCTTGTTCTGTGTAACTTGGGTCGGTTCTATCAACAGGGTCGAAACTAGCATACAAATTGCTGTAATGAACATAAGTCGCATCAACTTTTACGCCAAGACCAAGTTGATAATCGCCACTAATAGCGAAAGTTGTTTGCGGTGCATCGCCTACTTTTAGCCCTTTTGCATATACTGCTACCTCACCAACAACTTGATTGTCGTCGTCGCTAATTGTTGCACTTACATCATTTTTCCATTGCCAGTCACCGATTGAAACAGCAGCATTAAGATTTAATTTGTCGATAGGGTTAGCCTTCAAATCAAGTTCAATACCTTGATGCACTGCATTTAAGCCAGCGATATTGGCCGTAAAATCATTGCCTTGTGTATCTTCAAAGTTACGGAACAAAGATTTATCGTTCCATTGTGTGTAATATACATTGAAATTGGCTGCAATTTTTGAGCTACGCAAACCATATCCCAACTCTATGCCCAATACTTTTTCATTTTTGGCATTCATATTGGCATTATTATCATAGCTCGGAAAAACAACATCAAAGCTCGGAGCTCGTGAGAAATATCCTGCATTCACAAATACATTGTGCATATTATTGATATTGTAATTTGCACCTACTTTTGCTGTATATCCCAAATAGTTGAAGCTATCGCTTTTTTGGTTGTCTGGCGTATATTGAAAATAATCTATTCTTGTTAGACTTGTATTTGCCAAAGAAGCCGAAACGAAAGCTGTCAAGGCTTCATTGTGTGTATATTCCAATTGCGAAAACACGCCTTGCCAACCTACTAAACCATCATTATGATAAGCAATAGTATCGCCCTCTTGTGCCAAAAATCCTTTTTCACGAGAACCAATATAACCATCGCCATCAATATCCAATTCTAATACTTGTCGGTTGCTGTTGCGAGACTCCAACCAATAATCATTGCCCATTAAATCGGCTATTTTGCGATAGTGAATACCTTTGTATTGACGTACATCAAGACCAGCAGTAAGATTAAGTTTATCGCTCAAGCTGTGATTCATCGTAGAAAGCACACCATACCAGTTGTGCGAGTTCATAGAAGTACGCTTAATAAAACCTTTGTTTTCTGAGTTTACGCTAATAGTATCATTTACGGTATAGCTTTGGCCTTCGCCAGCCACAAAACCATATTCATCTGTTTCATAGTGTCCTTCTGCTGGAAAACCTGCTACATTAGCTGTTCCTGTATTCCAAGCCACAATTCCGTCCACATCAATCTGATTGTAGGCATCACGAAATCCCCAAGTACCTCTGCCATTGATAGAACCACGGTCGCCCGTTCCGCCACCTCTACCTGTCGAAACATAAACCGAAGTATTTAAAAACGTTTTTTCGCTAATGTTCCAATAGTGATTTAAAGAAATTTGCGGTTTGTGATAAAAGTTTTCTCTTATACTATAAGTTTGTCCATCTTTATATCCCCAGTCAGAGTTATAAGTTTGGCCTACTTCATCATACAGTCCCAACTTTTCTTTGAAACTACGTTGTCCATGTCTTTGTGGAGCACCAATAGCTGTTAAAACAAGCTGATGATTTTTGCCCAACTCTTTGGCAATAGAACCAAAATAAGAATAAGCATCTACCCAAGTACCATCTACATAGCCATCGCCAGTAGTGCGTGAACCAGAAAAGGTAACAGCCCAGCCGCCTTCCATTCGGCCAGTAGATAAAGTTAAACCATATTTTTGGTAGCCACTATTTCCGATACCATAATATAGGCTGCCACCTTGTTCCATATCTGTGGTTTTCGTGATAATGTTTATCGTACCACCAACAGAACTGACCGCTAATTTTGAAGCTCCCAAGCCACGTTGAACCTGCATAGTTCTTGTTACATCACTCAAGCCAGCCCAATTGCTCCAATATACCCAACCATTTTCCATATCGTTTACAGGAATACCGTTAATCAAAACAGCCGTATTGCGTTGGTCAAAACCTCTAACATTGATACGAGCATCACCAAAACCACCACCTTGTTTGGTTGCATAAACAGAAGGCGTTGCTTTCAAAATTTCAGGAAATTCTTGATTACCGATTTTCGCTTCAATTTCTTCTGCTTTAATCGTGCTAACAGCCACAGGCGTTTTGCGGTCTATGGCATAAGAAGCCACTACTTGTATTTCCTCTAAGCCAAGAGCCGTTGAAGCCAATGCAACAGTACCTATATCAAGGTCGCCATTTACATCTACTTCCATTTCTTGATTTTCATAGCCAATAAAGCTAATAGAAAGCTGATGTTTGCCATCGCTCACATCTCTAATTATAAATTTACCCTCTAAATCGCTAACAGAACCTTTGGTTGTGCCATCAAGTGTGACGGTAGCACTTACCAAGCTTTCGTTACTTTCGGCATCAACGATAGTACCTCTAATTGTACCTTGTGCCAGAAGGCCAATGTTTACTAAACATAAAAGAAAAAGTGTAAAAAGTTGTTTCATAAATCTGTTTTTTTATTTACAAAAATGTTTTTTCCGTGTTAAAGCAAGTAGTAGATAATGTTGTTGAAATATAAACTATGTAGTACATTTTAGTCTTTTTGTGTAATGTAAATATTTTTTTATTAAAACAGTTCATTCATATAATAATAACTAAATATTTATTTTTCACATAAAAAATGATGCAAATACTTTTTCTTATTTATGATTGCGTACTAACAAATCTATTTTTTCCACTAACCATGCTTTTTCCGCCACTTCTATGCACTTTTCTACTATTTCATAAAACTGTTGCCACGCCATTTTATCGGCTTCTACATCTTGTTTGATAGCAAAAATCTGTTTCACAAAAGCAATCAAATTTTCGTAATACACTACATTTTTCGTCAATATTTTGCTATTTCGTTTCAGAAAAGTGGCAAAACTTTGTAAATACAAATCTAATTCATCTTCATACTGAAAATCAATTTCGTGTTTCATATACAACTCATAAAAAGTTTTTAGCTGCAAAGCTTTCACACCCAAACGCAGCAAAACATCTTTAAATTTTGTGGAACTAAGCAATGGCAAAACCGATTCGTATTCCTGCTGATGAAAACGCACCGTAGCCAAGTTGAAAGCAAATGTCGTTTTATCCAAGTGTTTTTGATAAGCTAACAAAAAGTCTGCTGTCCATTCCAATTCTTCGGCAAGCATAGCTACCGCCACAATATTTCGGCAAGTAGAAGCAGGCACTTTGCCATCTACCAACAAAATTTTATGCTCAATTTCTAGTTTATAAATATCCAATAATTCATTGATATACTTTGGCTTGCCTTGATTGAGTTGTTTGATGCAAAAATTACGAGCCAAAACCAGCATATTTTGCGTTTCTTTTAGCGAAAAACGATAGAGATATTGCTGTAACAAGCCTTTTAGCGTCAAAAAATGATGTATTTCATCTGGTTTTAGCAAACTCAAAACGCCAAAATAATAAATCTGAATAGCTGGATTTTTTCTATAAATAGGCAAAGTAGCCGTTTGCAACACGCTATCCATCATATAAATATCGTATTCGTGAGCCTGAAAACGCTGATAATTCAAGACTTTGCAATAGTATTTGAGTTTGTTGCACAAATAAAAAGCGTCCAATTCGGTATGAACAGCCTGCAAAAGCGGTTCTTTGTTGCGTTGCTCTTCGGCTTCTACAACCTTGTGTTTTTCGAGTGCCAACTGCCAAGACTGATAAAAACTAGCTTCTGCTTGCAAAGGCATTTTTTCGAGTAGCAGGCTTGTTTTTGCCATTTTTTGTTCCCAAAAAGCATTCAAATTTCTTTTTTGATAAGCCGCCAAAGCCGAAATATGTTGCGTTGTTTCATTTTGTTGCCATTCTTCTAAATGAAAAAAACGGTCTATCAATTTCAACAATTCGCCCATGAGCTTGTGCAAGCGTTTTTCTTTATAAGCTTCATTTGGAAATAAAGCGGAAAAAACGGTTTTGCGTTCTAGCTGCTTGCTTTCAAATTTTGGTGCAAACTGCTGAATATAGCGATACAAAGCGACAATATTTCGGTTCGTATTGAAATAAGGTGAGTCCACGAATTTATCTAATTTTCGGAGTTCTTTTCTGTTGCAAGTTTTTAAGAGAGCGATGAGTTTGGTGTGCTGCATATTCTTTTTTTGCTGACTTTGAAAACCTGACAGGTTTTTCTCAATTAGAAAATATTTTTCGTTATCAAAACGAATCATAAAATAAGTGATAGATTTTATATTTACATAAAAACCTGTCAGGTTTGGTAAATGGTTTTTAGAGTGAAATATTTTTTTTCTGCGAAGATAAATATTTTTTTGAAGAGAAACAATTTATGATTTTTAAACTGTATAAAAGGCTGTTTTATAGGTTTTTAACGAAAAAAGCAAAATACGAAGCGAAAAGTAATAAGGTTTTTAAAAGAGAAAAATAGAGATTTCTGTTTTTGTAGCTTTATATTTAATAGTGCATCTTTGTAGCAGAATAAAATACATAATCATAAAAACATTTTTGAAATGCTAAACAATAAATTACTTTTTTTACTTGTAATGTTCTGCTTTGGCTTACATACTGAAATGAGCAAGGCACAAGTTTCGGAAAACGACTCGCTGGAGTTGGTGAATTTTTATTATGCAATAGGAATGGAAGATTTCGATTTTGAGCATAATTGGTTAGAGAAGCCTGTTTCTGAGTGGTATGGTGTTTATTTAACAAATAATGGTATTGCTATAAAAGAAATTGTTTTACTTAATATGGAAGTTACAGGCATTATTTCTGATATAGATTTACCTTATTTAGAAAAGTTAGAGATATTTGGAAGTTATTTATTAGGCAGTATTCCAGATTTTAGTAGCTTACCTAATTTAGAACATTTAAATATTCAAAGTAATCAATTAACAGGCAGTATTCCAGATTTTAGTAGCTTACCTAATTTAGAATATTTGGATGTTCAAAATAATCAATTAACAGGCGAAATTCCAGATTTTAATAACTTATCTAATTTAGAATATTTGGATGTTCAAAATAATCAATTAACAGGCGAAATTCCAGATTTTAATAACTTATCTAATTTAGAATATTTGGATGTTCAAAATAATCAATTAATAGGTAGTATTCCAGATTTTAGCAGCTTACCTAATTTAGAATATTTAGATGTTCAAAGTAATCAATTAACAGATAGTATTCCAGATTTTAACTTACCTAATTTAGAATTATTAGAACTAACTAATAATAATTTAATAGGTAATATTCCAAATTTTAATAATTTATCTAGTTTAAAAATTTTAAATATTTGGGATAATCAATTAATAGGGGAGATTCCAGATTTTAGCAACTTACCTAATTTAGAACGGCTATGTCTTAGCTTTAATAATTTAACAGGCGAGATTCCAAATTTTAATTTACCAAGTTTAAAAGAATTAGACTTCCAATTTAATCAATTAACAGGAATTCCAAATTTTAACTTACCAAGTTTAGAGTTATTAAATTTTCGTTATAATGAATTAATAGGTAGTATTCCAAATTTTAGTAACTTACTTAATTTAAAGGAATTGTATCTTCAAGTTAATGGATTAACAGGAGTAATTCCAGATTTTAATTTACCAAATTTAGAAAGGTTAATACTTAATCGTAATCAATTAACAGGAGTTATTCCAAACTTTAGCAATTTACCGAATTTAGAATTATTATCTGTTTGCGATAATAACTTGTTTGGAGCTATTCCAAATTTTGAAAACTGCCCTAATTTAAGCTTGGGAAATGATGATTTTTATTGTGTGCAGCCTGTTGAAACAATAAAAGGCACAATTTTCCAAAACGAAAACCAAAATTGCACTTTTAACAATAATGAAAATACTATTCCACAAGGAAAAATTTTAGTAAATGGCGGAGAGACTTATGCTTTTTCTGATGAAAATGGAGAATATACCATTGGTTTAGATACAGGAACTTATGTGATTAGCTATTTGCCACCAAATCAACTTTGGGAACAAACTTGCTTAAACGAATTGGAAACTTATACGATTACCATTGAATCTTATGATGATGTGATTGAAAATATAAATTTCGCAAATGAAGTACTAATTGATTGTGCTTTAATGGACGTAAACATCAACACACCTTTGCAAAGGCGTTGTTTTACCAATACTTACACGGTGCAATATTGCAATGAAGGTACAGAAACAGCGGAAGATGCTTATGTAGAAATCTATTTTGAGGAGGAAATCGTAGTGCTAGATGCTTCTATGCCTTACACGATTGACGATGATGAGATTTATATTTTTGAGTTGGGCGATGTCGGTATTGGGCAATATGGCTCGTTTACAGTAACAGATTCTATCTCTTGCGAAGCGGTTTTGGGAAGTGCAGTTTGTGCGATGGCTTATATTTATCCAGACAATCATTGCCGAGAAATAAGCGAAGAATGGGACGGTTCAGATATGGAAGTTTCGGCAGATTGTTTGGAAGATATTGTGCGTTTTTATATCGCCAACAATGGCGAAGCAATGGAAGACAGTTTGACATATAGAATGTATGATGACGATGTGTTGTCGGCTGTTGTGAAATACAAACTCAATGCTGCCGAAACTTTGGAAGTTGATTATGAAGCCGATGGTACTACTTATCGCCTTATTGCAGAGCAGCATCCAGCACATCCATCAAAAGAATATTCGCAGGCCGTAGTAGAATTGTGTGGTACTTTGCCTTTCTCGTTAGGCTTTGTGACTTCGCAAACGATGGAAAATACCGAGTCTTTTTTTCATACACATTGCGAAGAAATCATTGGCAGCTTTGACCCAAATGATAAGTTAGTTATCCCAAAAGGTATTGGCGAAGCTCACAACATAGAAGCTAACACAGATTTGGAATATAAAATTCGCTTTCAAAATACAGGAAACGATACGGCTTTTCAAGTCATAGTTGTAGATACTTTAGATGTCGCACACCTCGATATGTCCACTTTTGAAACCCTAAATTCGAGCCATGATTATAGTTTAGAAATCGTAGATGGCGAAATTTTACGCTTTACTTTTTCCGATATTTTGCTAGTAGATAGCAATGCAAATGAACCTATGAGTCATGGTTTCGTGAGTTTCAAAATCAATCAAATGCTAGATAATGAAGTCGGCACAGTTATCGAAAATCAAGCTTATATTTTCTTCGATTACAATCAACCCATTCTTACACCGCTTGCATCCAGCACGATTTGGGAAGAGCCACCATTTTTAGAAACAAGCATTTTTGAGTTTGAAAACTCGCAAGCGAAAATTTATCCCAATCCAGCGAAAGACATCTTTTATATAGATTTTTCAGCAACAAAACAACATATTGAAACGGCAGAAATAGAAATTTATGATGTGTTTGGCCGTTTGGTTTTGGCACAAAAAATAAATGCAGATTTGAATAAAGTAGGTGTTTCTAGCTTGGAAAATGGTGTTTATGTATATAAAATAGTGGGCGAAAAAGATGTGTTAGGAAGTGGCAAAATAATGGTACAGTAGAGAATCACTCAATGTGTCTAAAAAAAACATTCGTAAAAAAAAATGAGATGTAGCAATGCCACATCTCATTTTTTTTTATTTCTCAAATTTTTTACGCAAACCCAAACCGCTATATCGCAGCCGAAAACCTGTGCGTTCATACAAACGACGTGCATCGTTTTCGTCTTTTACAACAAGCGTAGCCGTAGGTGCTTTTTTCGTCTCAAAAATCCATTGCAAAGCACGATTCAATAGTTTTGTGCCGATTTTTTTGCCTCTTTCTGCTTTTTTTACAGCCAAAAAATGAATGTGTCCATTGTTTTCGACTTGCATTTCTATAAAAATATAAGCTATGAGCTGTTTTTCTTTCTTCAAAACAAAAAGCTTGAAACGCTCTTTTGGCAGTTCCAACATTTGTTTTGTGTCGTAATAAGTATTTGGAAAGTTGGCTTCATGCAGTTTTTCCAAAGCTTCAAAATCGCTTTTTTCGTAAAAATCTGTTATATTTTGCTCTTGTATTTTTCGAGCCTCCGCAAAATATTCATGGTTTAAGCCTCTCGATTCAAAACCTTTTTCAGTAAAAAAAGCAATTGTTTTTTCATTTTTAATATTCAAAAAATTGGTTGCTTCTTGCAATTTGCCAGCCATTTTTTCTAAAAAACATTTCCAGAGCATTTCAGCAACAACAGAAAAATCATAGTTTTCGGCCACAAAAATTCCCCATAGCCAAAACTCGCTCCAATCGCTTTCGCACTCGCCACCAAACAAACCAACAACTTTTTTATCGTCAAAAGCTAAGAGAAAATAGCATTCTTCTCGGCTGTTTATATCTTCCAAATCGTTGAAAATATCATCGGCAATTGTGCCACAATGCAAGCAATGATTTTCGGCTTTTACATTGAGCAAAGCGATAAAATTTGCTATTTGCCGAAAATCTTTTAAGGTGGCTTTTCTAATATTTATTTTTTGCATTTTTCAAAAAAAACAATTAAGTAAAAAAATAACTGAACTCTTAACTTCTAATCATCCATCTAGCAATTTCTCTAAAAGTTACTTTTTTGCCATACATCAAAATACCCACTCTATAGATTTTGGCCGCAATCCAGATGGTAAATAAAGCACCTCCCAACAACAAACTCATAGATAACAACAGTTCCCAAAGCGGCACGCCAAAAGCAATGCGAAAAGGCATAATAATGGGTGAAAAGAATGGAATCATCGACGACCAAAATGCAAGGCTACTGTTTGGATGTTCCATGATGGCAGTCAGTATAAAAATGGCGATAATGATAGGCACAGAAACAGGAAAAGTGAGGGTTTGGGCATCGCTATCGTCATTTACGGCAGAGCCTAATCCAGCAAAAAGAGCAGCATATAACAAATAGCCACCAATAAAATAAATAATAAAACTCACTATCAATTGGAAAAGCGGCAGCTCGGTAAATTGCGTTTGCAACTGCTCAATAAGTTCTTGAGCCTGCTGCATATCGCCTTCATTCATACCGTTTGCGGTCGTTGGCATATCGAACATACTCAACATAAAAAGGCTCAAAAAGCTATTGATAAAGAATAACAAGACTATCCAAATCGTAAATTGTGTGATTCCGACAGCACCAATGCCCGTTATTTTGCCTATCATCAGCTGAAATGGCCGCACCGATGAGAGCATAACTTCGACAATACGGTTTGTTTTTTCTTCCATAACGCCTTTCATCACCATTGCACCGTATATAAAAATGACGATATACATCAAAAATGCCATCGTAAAACCAACGCTTGTCGCAATGCCTGTGCCGATATTGTTTTTTCCTGCCAGCGACACTTCATTGAGCGAAATACTGACTTTTTGCGAGTTGTCAAAATCTTTTTCGGCTAGTCCCAATTCTTTCAAGCGTAACCGCCTAATTTCTTTTGCAATTTCATTTTCGATATAATATTTGGCAGACATTCCCAACAAATTGTCGGAATAATATTTTATGCCATTAGGGTTTTTAATATCTATTTTAGGTATGTGTAACACACCATCATAATCCAATTCTTGGTAATATTCTCGTAAGTCGGCTAAATTTTTTTTGTCTGGAATAAAATATAAAGTACCATCTTTTCGGTCTGCAATTTTTATTTGGCCAGAATCATCTTTTATCGCAATTCTCATTTTTTCGGAGCTATAAGCCAACAAAACAAACTGCACGACAAACAATAAAATAAAGCTAATAGGAACAAGCAAAGTCGTAATGATAAAAGATTTTTTCTTTACTCGTGTCAAATATTCACGCTGAAAAATGAGCCATATCGTTTTCATAAAAAATTTTTATAGTTGTGAGACGAAGTAATTGTGTTGTTATTTTACAAAAAAATTAGTTTTGACTAACCTGTTGTATAAAAATTTCGTTGAGCGAAGGCAAAATTTCATTAAAACCATGCACTTCTACATCGTTTGCAATAAGCTGTTGCAAGGCTTCATTTGGCGATTGTTCTGGCCGCATTTGAATAATAAAACCTTCTTTGTCTTGTTGAATGATATTGATGTCTTCGGTTTCAAAAGTAGGCAGTTCGCCTATGTAATTGACTTGATATTTATTTTCTTTAAATCTATTTTTCAAACCTTTAACATCTCCTTCCAAGAGTATTTTTCCTTTGTTTATCAAAGCTATTTGCTCACATATTTCCTCCACTTGCTCCATTCTGTGTGTCGAAAAGATAATGGTTGCTCCTTGTTCTTTTAAATTAAAAATTTCGTCTTTTATCAAATTGGCATTGATAGGGTCGAGGCCAGAAAATGGTTCATCTAAAATGATAAGGCTTGGCTGATGCAAAACCGTAGTGATAAACTGAATTTTTTGCTGCATACCTTTCGAAAGTTCACCAACTTCTTTTTTCCACCAATCCGTAATTTCAAATTTATTGAGCCAATAGTCAATTTGCGTTTTGGCCTTTTGATACGACATGTTTTTGAGTCTCGCCAAATACAATAACTGCTCTCCTACTTTCATTTTTTTATACAAACCACGTTCTTCGGGCATATAACCGATGTAGTGGTGTCGGGCGACATTCGGTGGCAAATCTGCAAGGGTAATCGTGCCGCTATCTTGATACAAAATATTTGTAATCATGCGAATAAGCGTCGTTTTGCCTGCTCCATTTGGGCCTAAAAGACCAAAAATAGCTTGTTTAGGAATGCTCAAGCTAATGTTATCGACAGCTTTTGTATTTTCAAAAGTTTTGCTCACTTCTTTTATTGTCAATAAATCCATACATTTAATTTTTGTTTTTGATGCCGAAAAAGTATTTTTTAAAATTGTCACAACATAAATAGCTATGCTTAAACAACCTCCTAACGATAAGTCGTTTTCAAGCTAAATAACTTACAAAATATAGTGTTTTTTTTCGCTTTTTTACAAAAAAAAACACTATGAGTTTTTTTCTTAATATACAAAAGAATGAAAACTCATAGTGTTTTGGAAATAAGATATACTACTATTTATAGCAATATTTTTTCAATATCCATTTCTTCCAATTTTACTTTATCGGTATCTTTAAGATTATTGCCTCTGCAATCTAGCTTTTTCAGATTTGGCAATTTTTTATCTATTTTAAATAAACTATTGCTTCTCAACTTGTTGTGGCTACATAGCAAATATTCCAAATTTGGACAGTGATAAATATCACTCAAGCCTCGTAGCTCATTTTTATTGCAGTTGATTTGCAACAAACTTTTTAGCTGACGTACTCCTTTCAAACTACTGATTTGATGTTCAGCAACATTAATCGAAGTCAGGTTTTTGAGTTGTTGTAAACCAGATAGGTTACTTAATTTGTAGCTCAATTTATTGCGACTCGTTTTGTAAAAAGTTACTTTTTTCAATAGCAAAACTTTTTGCAACTCCTCGTCACTTGGCATTTCAGTATCTTCATCATGCTTCAATACAACATTAAATGCTTTTTTCCATTGCTCCTCTAAGTTTTGCCACCAATTTTTTCGTTTTTGTGGCGTATTGAAATAACCTAATGCCGCAACTTTTGCATTTTTCTCTGCATCATCAGCAAGCGTTGACTGCTTTTTAGAATTAGCTCGTTTTTTACGACGCTTTTTAGTTGTTTTCTCTGCTACTTTCTCCTCAATCGCTGGTTCATCTACTGCCGCTGCTTCTACAACAGGCGTTTCTATTGCTGCTTCTACAACAGGCGTTTCTGATACCTCTTCTACAACAGGTGTTTCTACTACTGCTGCTTCTACAACAGGCGTTTCTGATACCTCTTCTACAACAGGTGTTTCTACTACTGCTGCTTCTACAACAGGCGTTTCTG
>JBMZCV010000018.1:0-45945 GCA_049613665.1 Chitinophagales bacterium
TTTAAACATACTATTTTTTTTAGGCTAAGGAGACCAATATTTCCTATTTTTATGGACTTTTGAACTGAAAAATAGTATGTTTCCCCTATCAAAAAAACTTTCTTTTGTTAAACCGAAAATAGCTGAAACAATTAGGCTAATGTTAAATTTTTATAATTGCGAAACTTATTGTTAATTTAAAGATTATCCTTTGGCTTGAAGAAAAAACATTACAAATATATCATACATTTTCAAACTTTCAAAAAAAAAGTGACATATCTTTAAGATACGTCACTTCTAAAAATGAGTTATTATTTTAATTTTCCTACTTTATCTTCTTTCGTTTCAACCGCAAAGAATTTCCGATAACAATTATATCAGAAAAAGCCATCGTTAGAGCCGCCACCATAGGATTGAGCAAGCCAACCGCAGCGATAGGAATAGCCAAAATGTTGTAGAAAAACGCCCAAAAAAGGTTTTGCTTAATCGTGAGAACCGTATGTTTGCTAATGCCAATAGCTTTATTAAGTGACCGCAAATTAGAATTTATCAACACAACATCTGCCGAGTCTATCGCCACTTGACTAGCACTACTCATCGCAATTCCAATGTCAGCTTTCGCCAAAGCAGGAGCGTCATTGATGCCATCGCCAACCATCACAGTTACACCATTTGCATTCATTTCTTCGATAATATCCAATTTTTCTTTCGGCAGTTTGCTCGCATAAAACTCCGTAATACCTATTTTATTGGCTACATAAGTTGTTTTTTCGACATTATCGCCACTCACAAGCAAAGTTCTGACATTATCTTCTCGCAGTTCATCTATACATTGCACTGCATCTGGTCGCAAAGTATCTTCCATATCTACCCAGCCAACAAACTGCCCATTTTTCAAAACATATACATTGTGCTGGCTTTCTGGCGTAAACTCTGCCGCAATACTATATGAACCAGCCATATATGTATTGCCATTTTCGTCTTTGCCCATGATGCCTAAGCCTTTCATTTCTCGCACTTCCGCCATATTCAACGGTTTTGTGTCTGTTTCGATAGATTTCACAATTGCCTTTGCCAAAGGGTGCGTAGAATATTGTTCTAGGCCAAGCAAAATAGACTTAAATTCTGTTTGTGAAATATTGGTTTCTATTTGTTTGAGACTAAATGAACCCGTTGTTAATGTTCCTGTTTTGTCGAAAACAACCGTTTTTGCCTTTGCAATCGTTTCCATCGTAGAACCGCCTTTTATCAAAATACCATTTTTGGCTGCTCTTCCCAAACCTACCATAACGGCAGTAGGCGTGGCCAAACCCATCGCACATGGGCAAGCAACCACCAAAACGGCAATGCTATGAAGCATGGATTTTTGAAAACCTATTTCCACAAAAAGATAAGAAACGATAAAGGTCGCCATAGCAATACACAAAACAACAGGCACAAAAATAGCACTTATTTTATCGGCGAGTTTCTGAATAGGTGGTTGATTGGATTGTGCTTGTCTCACTAAACGAATAATTTGCGACAAAGCAGTATCTTTTCCTATTTTTGTAGCCTTCATTTTTAGCGTTCCGAGCTTCAAAATCGTACCTCCAATCAATGGACTTGTCACTTTTTTGTCCATCAGTAAACTTTCGCCTGTCATCATCGCCTCATTTACTGCACCTTCGCCCCAGCTCACTATACCATCGGTTGGGATTCTGTCGCCCAAATTGACTAAAAACTCCTGCCCTACTTGTATATCTTTATGTGAAATTTCTTTGATAACTTGGTCGCCACTAGCATTTTGAGTTACCAATTTTACTTTGTCAGGTTGCAACTTGTAGAGTTCTCTAATCGCAGAAGTTGTTTGTCTCACAGACCGTTGTTCCATCAAATTGCCAACTAACACTAAGGTAATAATAGTTGCAGCAGTTTCCCAAAACATAAAATTAGGGCCGAGAGCCAAAGTATAACCCAACAAACTATACATAAATGCTGCTGTTGAGCCAATGAAAATCAATACGTCCATATTTGGCACACCTGTTTTGAGCGATTGAAAAGCACTAATGCCAAAATGACTTGCTCCAATCAAAAAAACAGGCAAACACAAAAGCATTTGCACCGTAGGGTCGTGCAATATCGGAAAAGGCAAAAACATGGCTAAAAACAGTGGCAAGGTAAAGAAAATGCAAATTAGAAGCTTCCATTCCAAACTCGTCCAGCCTTTTTCTTCCTCAGGTGTAATATCTGTCGTTTCGACCACTTGAAAGCCAAAATTTTCGATACCGCTTACAATTTCTTCAAAACTAATATTTTCATCGGTTTCAAAAGTCGCTTCCGCATTTGCGAAACTCACATCAACATTTTGCAAGCCTTTTTTTTCCAAAAACTTACGCACACCCAATGCACAGTTATTGCAAGTCATGCCATTAATGCCCAAACGCAATTCTTGTGTTTTGCTCATATTATTATATATCGTTTTTCTTATTTTTAGTGGTAACTTTTTATGTTATAAGTGTTAAGCACTATTTAAAATAAAGCCTGCCTGATTTACTAACACATTGAAATGCAAGATATTAGCTTTATAAAGACAATTTATTTTTAATATTTCGTTAAACTACACAAATATATAACATTTTCATTCTTTTTTTTGAAAACATAAAACAAAAAAATAAGGTTACTAAAATGCCATCTCATTTATTAGTCAAACAGGTTTATTCTATCAGTCATGGAAACTGAAACTTTAATTTTAAAGATGTTAGCACAAATCGTCCGATTATTAGCTGGTGCTTATTTAAGTAGTTGTTCAGTAGTTTTTGGGTATCAGCAGTTTCCACTTTGATGTTTTAATGACAATCAACAACTTGCAACAAAACATTGCACTTTAATGTTGTTTTTTTTATTTTAATAGTATGTTTAAGCCTTTGATAAAAAAATGTATAAATATCTGAACTATTGTTAAATAGTGCTTGGTGCTTAAAACTCAAAAAAACATTTTTAAAATAACGTTGTGGAAAAAAAACAGTTCATTTTCGTTTTTTTTAAGAAAAATAATCTTACCTTTGCGTCCGAAATCCTCGAAAACTGATTTTATTCAGTAACGAGCTTTATTAACAAAAAATATAATTCTTATGCCAGTTAGATTAAGACTGCAAAGACATGGCCGCAAACGCCGCCCATTTTATCACATCGTAGCGGCAGATGCTCGTGCGAAACGTGATGGTAGATATATCGAAAGAATAGGATTTTACGATCCTAATCACACAAAAGCTAAAGTACGTATCGACCGTGAAAAAGCTTTAAAATGGTTAGCTAACGGTGCTGAACCAACGACAACACTTACTTCTATTTTGTCGGCAACAGGTGTTTTATACAAAAAGCACTTGCAAAGAGGTGTTACTAAAGGTGCTTTTAGCCAAGAAGTAGCAGACAAAAAATTTAGAGAATGGGCTAAAAAGAAAGCTGATAACTCAAAAATTGAAGTATTGAATTGGGATTTGGAACACGAAGTATCTGTTCAATTAGGTGATGCTCCTGTTACAACAGAAGTTGCAGTAGAAGTAGTTGAAGAAGATACAACAGAAGCTTAAAATTAGATAGACCTTATGGATATAAATAATTTATATCAAGTAGGCGTTATCATAAAATCAAAGGGCCTCAAAGGAGAAATCAAAATCTCGTTTGAGGCTTTCTTTTTAGCCTATTTGGAAGAAACAGAAAGCGAATTAGAGCATCTTTTTGTGAGAACAAAAACAGATTGTGTTCCTTATTTTCTCGAAAAAATAACGGCACAAGGCAATTATCACATCATCAAGTTTGAAGATGTTGATACAAAAAATAATGCCGAAAAATTGCGAAATGCAAAGTTGCTGATAGAAACTGAAAAAGTTGCTGATTTTTTGGAAGAAGAAGAAAATACCTTTTGGAATTTTTTGTTGGGATTCACATTGATGAATGATGATGTGGAAATTGGCAAAATTGAAGATGTGTATTATTTAGATACGCATGAATTGGCGATGTTGCAGTACGAAAATAAAGAGTTGCTAGTGCCATTGCACGAAAGCTTAATTGAAATCATTGATGAGGAAAACAAAATCATTGCGATGGTTTTGCCAGATGGTTTGCTTGATTTGTAAAGTAAATGAGCATTTTTAGAAAAAAATATGCTGTGCCAAACGGTAAATATTGGCGTGTGCTTCTACAATGTCGGCAATGCGTGGCGAATAACCACCGCCCATACACAAAGCTATCGGAATTTCATTGTCGTGAGCAGCCAAAAGCACTATTTCATCTCTTTGTTTGCAGCCAGCAATACTCATACCCAAACGCCCTAATTTGTCGGTAGCTAACACATCTACGCCAGATTGAAAAAAAATAAAATCTGGCTCTAATTTATCTATTAGCCTTTTGAGTTCACGTTCCAAAATAGGTAAATATATTTCATCTGTCGCACCATCTGGAAGCCCAATATCTAAATCTGATACTTCTTTTTTGAGCGGATAATTTTTTGCTCCGTGCATACTAAAAGTAAAAACATTGCTATTGTTTTTGAAAATCTCTGCTGTTCCATTTCCTTGATGCACGTCCAAATCTACCACTAAAATTTGCTGTGCTAAATCTGCTTCTAACAAATAATTAGCAGAAATTGCAATGTCATTTAACAAACAAAAACCTTCCCCTTTATTCGTAAAAGCATGATGTGTGCCGCCAGCAATATTAAACGAAATACCATGTTTCAAAGCATATTTTGCCGCTTGCAAAGTGCCATTCATAATGATTTGTTCACGCTCGACAAGCTTTTCAGATAATGGGAAACCTGTACGCCTAATTTCTGCTTTGCTCAATTGCAAGCTTTTCAATTTTTGCCAATACTTTGCACAATGCGTATTTAGCACATTTTTTTCTTCTAAAATAGTTGGTTTGAAAAAGTTATCATCGCTTATCGTGCCTTCATACAACAATTGTTCGGGCAATAATTCGTATTTTATCATCGGAAAACGGTGATGCTCTGGCAAAGAATGTGCATATATAGGCGACCAAGCGATTTTTAGCATTTGTTAAAATTATTTTTTCGGAATAAAAATCTTCTTGGCATAAAACATTTATTTTGGCTTTTTGTTTGTTTTTTCTCAGCTATTCTCACTTTGAAATAAAATAAATATTATAAAAAAACATTTATTTATCTTTCTATGTCAGCAATTAGTTTTTAAAGCCTTTTTTTATCCAAAGTTTAAACATACTATTTTTTTTAGGCTAAGGAGACCAATATTTCCTATTTTTATGGACTTTTGAACTGAAAAATAGTATGTTTCCACTATCAAAAAAAATTTCTTTTGTTAAACTGAGAATAGCTGTTTTTTTTACTAAAAATTCAAAATTAACAACTAAGAACTATAAAAAGCTTGTTCTACTTTTTTGAAACGCACACGCAAAGAAGTGAGCCATAAACCCAACAAAATCCAACCGATGACAGATGGATAAAATACCATTCTCAAGTTGCTATCCAAATCGAGTTGGCTCAATGCTGGGTTTCCACCATTTCCTGGATGCAAAGAATCGACTAAACGAGGTACTACGAAAATTAAGGCAATGTAAACGAAAAAGATAATAATATTGTAAACGGCAGCCACTTTTGCACGCTTATCTTCGTCTTCTATTGAGCCTCGCAAAATGAAATAGGCGAAATACATGAGCAAAGCAACCGCAGCCGACATTTGTTTTGGGTCGTTGCTCCACCATTCTCCCCAAGTATATTGAGCCCAAATCATGCCTGTCACCATGCCAAACATACCAAACCACAAGGCGATATTGGCGGTTTCAGCAGCAATTAAATCGGCTTCTGCATCAAATTTGTTGAGATAAATAATGCTATAAGTCAGAGAAACGCCCAAAATCCAAATCATGCCAAACCACATTGGAACGTGATAATGCAGATTTCGTATCGTTTCGTTTAGAATGGGTAGGCGAGGAACATCGCCCAAAAAGCCTTCACAGATGCTATATAAAAGTAAAATAATGGCCAAAATTTTCCACCAATTTTGCTCTAATAATACTTTTCGGCTAGAAACAGCCATGCAAGTGCCTAAGCCAAATAGCGAAATTAGCACCAAATAAACAACAAGTTCGGTTGTCACACTTGTTCTCATCATGATTCTTCCAAGTGCCAAACACAGTATAAAATAAGGTATGTATATTTTCCAACCGTGTTTTGATGTTAAACTCAACATATATTTTTTGTTTAATGGTTTTTGTTTTTTATCGAAAAGATGGTTATTGGTAATAACGCCAACAACAGCAGATTTAAACTACATAATCTCTTGATTTTCAGCCTTTTATAAGACTAAATTTAAAGCAAAACTATAATATGATTAATCTCGCCATAAGTAAGGAAACAAGATAAATGCTAAAGTTAGCATCATCACATCAATAGCGACAAGCGAGCCAATATCTCTATATAAATTTGGGTCTTCTGTGCCTAATAAAGCGGCTTTCGATATTTTGATGAGCAAGCCCAACATCGGAATGATAACAGGAAAACTTAGAATAGGCATTAGCGTTGCATTGTTGCTGGCTTTCGCTGCTATGGCTGCCAAAATCGTAAAAGTCAAAGCAAAGGTACTAGCTCCTAGCAAAGTTGTAAGCAAAAACATCGGCATGTCTTCCACAGGGTTTCCCATAAGAATACAATAGATGAGCAGAGCAACAAGGCTAATAATGAGCAGTAAGATAAGGTTGTAAATGATTTTCGACAAAATTACTGCTTGCGGACTTGCCAAAGTGTAATAATATCGTTGTTGTTCATTGCTTTCTTGCACAAAACTTTTCGCTACGGCATTGATTGATGCAAAAAGCAAAATGAGCCAAAAAACGGTTACCCAAGCAATTGGTTCTATTTTTAGGAAAGCCATATACGCTACCATAACAGCAGACGCAACATATAGCAAAACGCTATTGATAGCCGATTTTTGTCGCCATTCGAGCCGCAAATCTTTTGCAATCAGATGTTTTATTTGTTTGTATGTATTCATTGCTGCTGCAAAAATACGCACTAAATATGTGTTTTTGTGCAAAAAAAATGCTTTTTTATCGCAAGTTGTTCAATTTTTCTTGTTTGGCAAGTTCCATTCTTTCAATTCGTTGAGGCTAAAGTGATAATTGACGACTACGCCTTTGTGTTCGCCATTTACGATATCGCCTTTTCCAGATTTTCTTCTAAATCGTCTTTTGTTAAGATAGTTTTGATAAATAACTTCCAATTTTTCTACATTTTGATAAAAAAAACAAACTTCTTGCTGTGGCACGATGCACAAACGATTGCATAACACCCACATAATATATACAGTTTTTTGTGTTTGTTTTTGAATAGAAAAATAGCGTTTCAAGTCGCTCAAATTTAAAGCTATGGTTTCGGAAGGTGCTAAATTGGCGGCAGGCAAATATTTTTTTACCGACATAAAAGTGCGTTGTTGTACCTTTATTTCGATATAAAAATTGGTTTCACCATTTGTTTTAGTGATTTCTATGTCTGGAAAGCCATTTTCTTCGCATTTTTTGGCATTAAAATCAGTAAATTCATTAATATGCCGAATGACTAAATTTTCGTAGTGTTCGGAAAAAGCGACATCTTTTTGAAAGCGATATTCTTTTTTGCTTTTGCCATCGCAACGTGTTGGGCAGCTTTGACAATTGTAAATATAAGGTGCTAGTTTTTGGTAGGTCATTTTAGGTTTATTTTTGTAAAAAAAATCTAGTTAGCAACAAGTTAGCGACTTTTTTTAATAAAAACAAATGGTAGCTATGTTTTATTAAAGTTTCGTTTCAAATATTTTGAAAAACAAACAACAAAACAAATAGCTAATATTTATTTAAAAACACTAACAAACTACTTATATAGCTCTCAAATTTTCACAAGATTTCATTAGTATCAATGGTTCGGACATTTATACTTTTTTATCAAAGGCTTAAACATACTATTTTTTTTAGGCTAAGGCGGCCAATATTTGCAAATTTAATGGCCTTTTGAACTGAAAAATAGTATGTTTCCCTTGTCAAAAAGTGTTTTTTATTAAACTGACAATTGTTATAAAAAATGTCCGAACCATTGATTAGTATAAAAAACTAAACAAAAACAAACTCAATATTTCATTTTTTGCAAATACTTTACTAAATTTCTCAAAAAATAAAAAACATGGAAAACAACAACACAAAAAATCAACAAACAACCGTTTTAAATATTTTAGCAGACTTAGAAATTGACTATATTTTGCACGAACACGAAGCGGTTTTTACGATAGCACAATCTGAAAAGCATTGGGATAAAATGGAAGGCAAACATTGTAAAAATCTGTTTTTGCGAGGCAGAAAAGGCAAGCAACATTATCTTGTGGTATTACAGCACGACAAAAAAATATCGCTCAAAGTGCTTGGGCGTTTTGTTGGCAATCAGCGTTTGAGTTTTGCTTCTCCAACAAGATTAGAGCGTTATTTAGGCGTTAAAGCAGGTTCTGTTTCGCCTTTTGGCTTGATAAATGACAGCGAAAACCATGTTATCGTTTTGATAGATAAGGATTTGCAGACAGCCGAAAAGGTAAATTTTCACCCAAATGTAAATACGGCAAGCTTGACTATGAATTTTGCAGATTTTGAAAAATATTTGAAATGGACAAAAAACGCTTATCAGTTGATAGATGCCTAAAAGATTGTTGGAAGAAATTGCTTTAAAAAGACTTTTTTTTTGCGAAATATTGTAAAAAAACGCTAAACTTAGTTACTTTACCTGACAGACGAACAGACAAAACAACATTGTAACTACAAACAATAATCTTTTAGTTATTTTATTTTTCACCTTATTATTATTTTTATTTTATGGCTGCTTATATCATCAAAGAAAGTCCGCATCATATCTATCCACCTATTTTGCCAGATATAGAAAGCTGGCCTATCAATACACTAACAACAGAAAAAGACTCTTTTCACGAAGAGTTAGTCAGCAAAAGCATAGCCCAAATAGAAACCATACTTGATACACCAGTCAAAATACATGATGAAATAGCACGAGCCTTGTATTTGGAGCGTATGCGTATGAAAAATAATCCTTGGAAAGTAGATAAACGCATCAATCCAGATGAAAAGAGCTTTTGGAATGATGTGCATAAGCTACTTGTTAAAACATCTTTAGATAGCCATTCAGCCAATAAAGAAACGATAAAAAAAGAAAAAGAATTGGCATATACTATTGTTTCTCGTTATGCTACCGAGATTTTAGGAAATTTTAATCCAAAAACTTATATAACAGCCAGCAATATTATTACAAAAGGTTTTAGAGGATTGTTAAATACCTCTTCAAAAGATGGTCGCATTCGTGAACGCATCAAAATAACAGGGCCAATTGAGCATATTCGAACTTTGGCACAAAAAGGTACTGTCTTGTTAGTCCCAACACACTCCAGCAACCTAGATTCTGTTTTGATTGGTTGGTCGCTAGATGCCATCGGTTTGCCCGCTTTTTTGTATGGAGCAGGCCTAAACCTATTTGATAGTCGTATGTTTAGCTATTTTATGAGTCGACTCGGAGCATATAAGGTGGATAGACGCAAGAAAGATACGTTTTATATCGAAACCTTAAAAATGTACTCAAGGCTCACACTAGAACGAGGTTGTCATAGTTTGTTTTTTCCAGGTGGCACTAGAGCAAGGTCTGGCCAGGTAGAAAAAAAGTTGAAGTTAGGTTTGTTGGGTACAGCTATTGATGCTCAACGCTTGATTGTAGCCAAAAATTTAACAAAAAATAAAGGTGGGAAAGGTAAAATATTTGTCGTTCCGTTGGTGCTAAATTACCATTTTGTGTTAGAAGCCAATAGTTTGATAGAAGAGCATTTGCGAAGAAGTGGTAAAGAGCAATATTATGTGTTGAAAGATGAATTTCCACCAGCGCATAAATTATTGAATTTCACACGCAAATTTTTTAACAAGCAGTCCGAAATTATACTTACTTATACCGAACCAATGGATATTTTCGGCAATAAGGTAGATGAAAATGGCGAAAGTCTGGATAAAGCTGGTAAGCCAATTGATATAAGTTCATATTTTGTTAGCGATGGCCATTTTCAGCAAGATATGCAACGAGACCAAGAATATACTCGAATGTTGGGCGAAAAAATTGTTGATGCTTTTCAAACTAACAATACGGTTTTGTCGAGTCATCTAGTTGCTTTTGTGGCTTTCAATATGCTAAAATTAAAATATAAAAAGCGTTTAGATTTATATGGTTTGCTTCGTTTGCCAGAAGACAATAGATTGATAGACTACGAAAGATTTAAGAAAACTGTGGAAAAAGTAAGAGACAAAATAAAGGAAATGTCTAATAACAACAAAATTCAATCTTATACGTTAAATGGTGACATCACTCGATTGATTCAACATGGAATCGACAATTTGGGAGTATATCATGCAAGTAAGCCATTGAAAAAAACAGCAGATGGACAATCTGTAACTAGCGAAAGTATGAACTTATTGTTGTTTTATCACAACCGTTTGAAAGGCTATCAATTGGAAGATGTGATATAGTTTTTTTTACATTTTATGTAACTATTTTACAGCTATTTTCGCTTTGAAATAAAACAAACATTATAAAAAACACTTACTTGTTTTCCTGTGTCAGCAATTAGTTTTTAAGGCCTTTTTTATCAAAAGTTTAAAAATACTATTTTTTTTAGGCTAAGGAGACCTATATTTCCTATTTTTATGGCCTTTTGAACTGAAAAATAGTATGTTTCCCCTATCAAAAAAGGTTTCTTTTGTTAAACCGAGAATAGCTGACTGTTTTACTAAAAAATCAAACTTTAAGTATATGGCTCAAAATAATTCTAAAAAACTGTATGGTGTAATAGGTTCTGGCAGTTTTGGTACAGCAATTGCTAATATTTTGTCGGCAAACAATAAGGTTTTGCTACATATTAGACGCAAGGAAGTGATGGAACAAATAACTAAAACAGGTACAAATAGAGGGCAAGCTTTGCAAAAAAATATCGAAATGACTTTGGATATTGCAGAAGTTTGCGAAAAATGCACCTTAATATTTTTGCTTGTTCCTTCGTCTAACTTTCGCAGCATGATTCGAAAAGCTGCTCCTTTTTTGAAACCACACCACATTCTCATACATGGAACAAAAGGATTAAACGTTGTTCCACCCAAAGGAACAGATAAACTTTTGCCCAATGTCGCTGTTTCTCGTGACAATATCCGTACAATGTGTGATATTATTAGCGAAGAAACGGTCGTATTGCGTATGGGCTGCCTATCAGGGCCAAACTTAGCAAGAGAAATTTCGGCTGGACAACCTGCTGCTACCGTTATTGCAAGTCGTTTCGATGAGGTGATAGCAGCAGGAAAGGAAGCCTTAAAAAGCAAGCGTTTTAGAGTTTATAGCAGCCGTGATGTTTTAGGTGTAGAGCTGGCTGGTGTTTTCAAAAACATTATAGCTATTGCTTCTGGCATGATTAGCGGCTTAAATATGGGCGAAAATGCAAGAGCAATGCTACTCACTCGTGGTTTGGGCGAAAACATCAAATTGAGTAGGGCATTGGGTGCAACAACTCGCTCATTTTTAGGAATTGCAGGAATCGGCGACCTCATTGCAACTTGTTCGAGTAAATTGAGTCGTAATTATAGAGTTGGCTATGGTTTGGCACAAAATCGGTCGTTAGACGATATTTTAGAAGAGCTGGGCGAAGTAGCAGAAGGTGTCAATACCGTAAAATTGGCAAAAGGATTGAGTTTGCATTATCAAAAAGATGAGTATCCTATCATTGAAGCTTTGTATCAAGTCTTGTATGAAAACCGAGATTTGAGAGCAGCCATAGGCGACCTTATGTTGCATGATTTGGATATTGATGCCGACTTTATGGATTAGTAAAAAAGACATTGACACAAATCGTTCTATTACAAAACTATTTAAATTTTATCCTTTGGCTTAAAAAAAGACATTTTTGCTCACAAATATTTTTTATTTACTCACTAAAAAAGAAAGCGTATGAATTTTCCAAATAGCTTAACAGCCATACGTATCATCTTAGGATTGGTTTTGCCTTTTCTTCTAGTATATGGTACGACAAGTGTTCAAATTGTTGCCTGTTTTATTTTCGTTTTTGGCACTTTTACTGATTGGCTCGATGGCTGGTATGCACGAAAATATAAACTCGTGACAACTATGGGAAAGATTTTAGACCCTATTGCCGACAAAATCATGGTTTTAGGTTCTTTTATTACCTTTGCCATTTTGGGAATGTACTCAATTTGGCTCATCATACCCATTGCTTTGCGTGAACTCGTCATTACGATATATCGTCTTATCTTTTTGCGAGACAAAAAAGTGGTAGCCGCAGCTAAAAGTGGCAAAATAAAAACATTTGTACAGATGGGTACACTCGGCTTTTTGTATGTTTATTTTATCTATCGCAAAATTTATTTGGGTGATGAAACTTTCAGAGAATGGCTCATGCCAGATGGTTTAATGTATTTCCTGCTGTTTCTTTCTGTTATTTTAACGCTATATTCTGGTTATCAGTTTTTTACGAAAAATTGGAAGCTCGTGAAAAATACAACGCTTAAAATGATGAGTGACTTTTAGGTTTAGAATAAAATATTAAGTACCAAGTACTATTTAATAAAGCATTCGTTTAGTGGCTAACACATTGACAATCAAGGTGTTATCTTGTACTGAAATGCCCAAAAACTTCTGAACGACTACTTAACTTTTTGTTTAGAAATGACATATCTTTAAGATATGTCATTTCTATTTATGAGGCATTGGTAGTAGGCACGTTGTTTTCTTACTGTCTCTTCTTTTTTGTCAGCAAAAATTAACAATAAGCAGCTAAAATACAAAGTATTCTCTTCAAAAATCCAAGCTATAAACATAAATTAGCACTTACTATAAAAAACAAAAAAGCTAATACAACATCACATTGTATTAGCTTTTTTTTAATTATTCATTTTTCTACTTCAAAAGCTAGCTTCCGAAGTCATCAAACAAGATATTTTCTTCTGGCACACCTAAGTTATCTAGCATTTTTAAGGCTGCTGCTAACATCGCTGGCGGGCCGCACAAGTAATATTCTACTTCTTCTGGCTCTGGGTGATTTTTCAAATAGTTGTCAAACAAAACTTGGTGAATAAAACCTTTGTAACCTGTCCAATTGTCTTCTGGCAATGGAGAAGATAAGGCAATATTGTACTTAAAGTTTGGATATTCATTTTCGATTTTCTCGAAATGGTCGGTATAAAACAACTCACGAGAAGAACGTCCACCATACCAATAAGTTACCTTTCTATCTCTTGTTTTGTCGGTGTGGAAAATGTGAAATAAGTGTGAACGCAAAGGAGCCATTCCTGCACCACCACCAATATAACACATTTCTTTTTTCGTAGGTTTGATAAAGAACTCGCCATAAGGGCCTGAAATTGTTACTTTATCGCCTGGCTTGCGAGAGAAAACATAAGAAGAACAAATACCTGGATTTACGTCCATAAATTTGTTTTTCGCTCTATCCCACGGCGGCGAAGCAATACGAATATTTAGCATCACGATATTTCCTTCGGCAGGGTGATTTGCCATAGAATAGGCACGGAAAATACCTTCAGGATTTTTCATTTTCAAATCCCACATATTGTAGTTGTCCCACTCTGACTTGTATTTGTCGTCGCCAGCAGGGTCGCTAGGCAATGGCTTGATGTCCATATCTTTGAAGGCTACTTCAATAGCAGGTACATCAATTTGCACATAACCACCAGATTGGAAGTCTAAGATTTCGCCATCTGGCAAAGCTACCACAAACTCTTTGATAAATGATGCTACGTTGTAGTTAGAAACTACTTCACATTCCCATTTTTTGATACCAAAGATTTCTTCTTCAACATGAACTTTCATGTCGTTACGCACCTTTACTTGGCAAGCTAATCGCCATTTTTCTTTCGCTTCTTTTCGTGTCAGGTGATTGAGTTCGGTAGGCAATACATCGCCACCGCCTTCTAATACTTGGCATTTGCACATCGCACAAGTGCCACCACCACCACAGGCAGAAGGTAAAAAGACATCTCTTTCGGCCAAAGCTGTCAAGAGTGTAGAACCTGGAGAAGTGATAACAGGTTCGTTGGTGTCGCCATTGATGATAATGTTTACATCTCCCGATGGCACTAATTTGGCTTTTGCAAGTAGCAAAATGCTAGTTAGTGACAAAATGAGTGCTAAGAAAGCAATGGCACTTCCTAACACAACGGGTAATATTTCGGCTATGATAATCATATTGTTTGATATGAAAATGATTGAAACTTAGTAATGTCAAAAAAAACAACTCTTTTAAGTGAGCTTTTCTTGACTGTTACTTATTTATATAAATAAGTGTTTTTGAATACAAAATGTTTAGCAATACTGCTGTCAAAACTTAAATAATTGGTAGTTAATGTATTATATTACATCTTAATTTTCTTTGAAATTTAACCATCAATTAATTCGGTCAGTCGCATTAATTTTACATTTTGATACCCATAAAACTCATAAAAGCAAGTCCCATAAGTCCTGTAATGATAAAGGCAATACCCAAACCACGCAAAGGAGCTGGCACTTGTGAATAACGTATTTTTTCTCGTATAGCGGCAATAGCTACAATGGCTAAGAAAAAGCCAAAACCAGCACCGATACCAAAAACAACAGATTCTGCTAGGTTATATTCACGTTGAACCATGAATAAAGAACCACCTAAAATAGAGCAGTTTACGGTAATCAATGGTAAGAAAATACCTAACGAAATGTATAAGCTAGGCGAAAATCTTTCTATAATCATTTCGACCAACTGCACCATAGAGGCAATAACAGCAATGAAAGCAATGAAGGTAAGGAAAGTTAAATCTACCTCTGCAAACATTGGGCTAATTTGCGATAGCAAAGAGCCTTCTGATAAAAGTCCGTAGTATAACAACCAATTGACAGGTGCTGTAATCGCTAATACGAAAATAACAGCAAGTCCTAAACCAACGGCAGTTTTTACGGTTTTTGATACGGCTAAATATGAACACATACCCAAAAAGTAGGCAAGTACCATATTGTCGATGAAAGCCGATTTTACAAATATATTAATTAATTCTTGCATTTTTTATATATTGATATTGCAAAACACTTTTATAACAAATGAGAAAAGCAATTATACAACAGTACATTTTCGGCTTTGTAATTCTCATTTTTCATAAAAAGTAAATTGCTTATTAAGATATATCTACTAAATTTGGATTGCGTGAGCGTTGTACCCATATAATAATTCCGATAAGAAACATCGCTGCTGCTGGTGTTACCATCACACCATTATTGACATAGCCTGCACTATACAAAGCATCTGGAATAATTTGCATTCCTAAAAATGTACCTGCTCCAAAAACCTCTCTAAATGCTGCTACAATAATCAAAATTGCACCATAGCCCAGGCCATTTCCGAGTCCATCGAGGAAAGCAGGGAAAGGTTTGTTGCCCATTGCAAAAGCTTCTAAGCGTCCCATCACGATACAGTTGGTGATGATAAGTCCAATAAATACAGATAATTCTTTGCTCACATCATAGGCTACTGCCTTCAAGACTTGATCAACTAATACTACCAATGCGGCAATAACTACTAATTGAACAATCATACGAATACGACTTGGAATGCCATTTCTCAATAAAGAGATAGTTAAGTTGGCAAACGAACACACAAAAACCACGCATATCGCCATTACTAAGGCTGGCTTTACTTGCGTTGTAACAGCCAAAGCCGAACAGATACCTAAAACCTGTACGGTAATCGGATTGTTTTCGTCGAGTGGATCGCTCAACAGTCTCCGATTTTTAGGCGTAAATAAGGGTTCTTTTACTTGAGTTGCTGTATCACTCATAATATATTGATTTTATATTTTTTATAAAAGGAAATTGTTTAAGTAAAAGCTCAAACTATTAAAAACTGAAGTTCTTAATTCTAAGCTCCAAAATAATACTTAAACAGGCTCTTAATTTTTTACTTTTTGAAAGTAAGCACCATAATATTTATAGCCTTTTTCGAGCATCGCATCAACACCATCGCCAGTAATAGTAGCACCTGAAATACCATCTACTTGATAGCCTTTTTTGTTTGGATTGCCTTTGCCTTTCATGACTTCAATATAATTGTCGTCGGTTACTTTCGTAAATTTCTTGCCTTTAAATTGGTCTTCAAACCAAGGTTGTGTAATTTCAGCACCCAAACCCGGTGTTTCGCCTACATGGTTATAGCTTGTTCCTACTATCGTTTTTAAGTCTTTGTCTAAAGCGACAAACCCTCCAATTTCGTCCCAAAGTCCTGCACCATGAAGTGGCATAATGTAGCTTTTTTTGCCGCTATGTTCATAGATATATAAAGGCATTTTTTGACCACTTTCTTTCTTAAATTCTTTTCTAATTTCAATTTCAAAAGCGTCTTCGCCTTGCACTTCATTGCCGTTTTCATCGACAACAACTGGCTTGATGCGTCCATCATACCAACCTTCTGCTAAATTTTTGTCAGCTTCTAGTTTTGTGGCTTCATTAGCATCAATTACAGCCATCAGAATACTTTTTTTCTTATCTAATGCTTCTGCTTTTTCTTGAATAGGTTTTAAACCTGTAGATACGCCTGCTAGTGAAATAGCAACTATTAGTGTCATCACAATAGCGTATCCGAATGTATAACCGTTAGTATTTGTATTAGCCATGTCTTGCTAACCTCCTTTTAATGTTTGCTTCGATGATATAATGGTCGATAAGTGGGGCAAAAACGTTCATGAATAAGATTGCCAACATCCAGCCTTCTGGATATGCTGGGTTCAATACTCTAACGATGATACCAATAACACCTATCATAAAACCGTAAATCCATTTGCCCATTTCTGTTTGAGCTGCCGTAACAGGGTCTGTGGCCATAAAAGCCATTGCGAAAAAGAAACTACCCATAAGAAAATGGTAGTAAAATGGTACGGCTGCAAATGAGTTGGCATCAGTAGCAAATAGGTTTAAAATTAACCCCATAAATGCTGCTCCTAAAATCATAGATACCATAATTTTCCAACTTCCAATACCGATAGCTACCAAAATAATAGCTCCAATAATAATAGCTGGTTTACACATTTCGCCAATAGAACCTGGTACATTTCCCCAAAACATATCAGAAACTGAAAAGTTTTGAATAACTGCTTCCCAGCCACCTTTTGCGGCTAAGGCAAGCGGTGTTGCTCCCGAAAATCCATCTACTACACTTGCAAAATTACCTGCTGTGAGCGAACTCATTCCAAATATCGTGTGTAAAATGTTGTAATCGTAAGATACCCAAACAATATCTCCAGAAATATCTATCGGATAGGCAAAGAATACGAAGACCCTTGCTGTCAGTGCGATATTCAAAATGTTCATACCCGTACCTCCAAATGCTTCTTTTCCGATGATAACCGCAAAAGCCGTAGCAAGTGCGACCATCCAAAGCGGTACATCTGGTGGCATAATGAGCGGAATAAGCATTCCCGTTACCAAAAATCCCTCCTCAATAGGATGTCCTTTTTTGGCGGCAAAGAGAAATTCTATTCCAAGT
Organism: Chitinophagales bacterium; assembly: GCA_049613665.1. Lineage (GTDB taxonomy): Bacteria > Bacteroidota > Bacteroidia > Chitinophagales > UBA2359 > JBMZCV01. The sequence goes on from JBMZCV010000018.1 coordinate 17,577, forward strand.
CCTACTACATTGACAACAACGATAAGTGGTAAAAGTTGAAATAAACCGTATAGTAATTTTGTGAAAAAGGCATCGAAAATGTTAAGGTGCATTCCGTAAGCCGCAAAGTGCTGATGCCCAATGTTGTACATACCCCAAACCAAACACAACTGCATAGCCATCACGACAGAAAACATGGTTCTCTTCAAATCGAGACCATCTTTAATGTGCGTTCCTCGTCCAGATGTTATGGTTTTGGGTGAGAAAAATATAGTGTCGAAGCCATCAACTACCGTATGCAAAAAATCATTGCCTTTGGTGCTGTCCTTCAACTTATCAAATTGATTCCGTAAAAATTTCATTTATCTATATTTGCTTATATTTTTGTAACTATTTATGTTGTGACAATTTTGGCTAAAAAATGTCTATTTCCATTTATACAGCAGCTTTTTTTCGCTCAAGAGCGGTGCTATTAAACTCAAAAAACAACTTTGCCTAAAAGTAGATAGTCTGATTTTTTATCTCAAAAGCTTACACCTAAACAATTACATATTTTTATTTTGCAATAGTTTCATTTTTTTAAATAAAAAAGCTTTTCTTTTAATTAAAAAAATGTATTGAAACTTGTTTGCTTTTTTTATTCAAAAAATTATGCTTGCTCTCTCATATAGTCTAAACCTTCTCGCAAAATTTCTTGCATATCGGTTTTTGAAGGACATATAAATTCGCATAAAGCCAAATCCTCTTCTACGACTTCATAAATACCTAAGCCTTCCATTAGCTCGAAATCACGATATAAAATAGCTTTGAGCAACTGCATCGGCAATACATCCATAGGTATTACTTTTTCGTAAGCTCCTGTTACCACAAATGCACGATGTTCGCCATGCGTATTGGTGTTTACATCATACTCTTTGTTTGGCTTCATAAAAGACATGAAAGTGCGTGATACGCTCGGACGTGCATAAGATGGCTTCAACCAACCTAAAAATTCATAGTGGTCGCCTTCTTCTACCACCGTTACTTGCTGATGAAATGCACCAACATGGCCATCGGCAGCAATTTTTTCGCCTGTCAAAATATCGCCACTAACAAAGCGAACATGGTCTTTGTTCAAATTGTTGGCGACCATATTTTTGATAGAAGCACCCAAATATGTTTTGTAGTATTGCGGTTGCGAAACAGGAGTACCGCCAAGAGCGACCAAACGTTCTGTGTCGTATTTTCCTGTGTTGAAGAGTTTGCCTATCAAGATGACATCTTGTGGGTCTAATGTCCAAACGACATCGCCTTTGTTAATAGGTGCGATATGATGGATATGCACACCGACATTTCCAGCAGGATGTGGCCCGCTAAAATGATTGATTGTTGCATCTTTGGCTTGGCTGAAAGATTGAGAATCTTGTTTGTTAGATAAGCTCAAATATACTTTGCCTTTTGTGAGTTTTTTCAAAACGCTGACACCTGCACTAAATGCACCTTCTTGACCTTTCATCAAAAAAGTGGTATCTGGAGCGAGCGGAGCAGTTTTGAAGCCAGAGATAAAAATATTTTTCGGTTGTTCGTCAGGGTTCGCAATGACGTTGTAGGGACGTTGTCTGATGAATGGCCAGCAGCCTGTTTCCATCAAAAACTTCACGATTTCGTTGCGAGATGCACTACTAATGCGAACAGGATTGAAGAGTTTGTAGCTCATTTTTTCATCGGCCAAGATGACAACGGCTGCTAAAGAGCGTTTTGCACCTCTTTTGATTTCTACGACTTCGCCACTGACAGGGGCAGTATAAAGTATTTCTGGCCTTTTTTTGTCGTAAAACAAAGTGTCGCCAGCTTTTACTCTATCGCCTACATCAACAGTCAGTTTAGGAATAGGCGAGATGCCTATAAAATCGGTTGGCTTCACGGCATGAGTTTTTGCCTTGAAGTTGCTATGTACTGTTGTTTTAGGCGTGCCAATAATTTTTATATCGTAGCCTTTTTTAAATTTTATTGTTTTCGACATTTACCTTTTCGTTATATGGCTATAATTACTAATTATTAAGACCGCAAAGTTAGCATTTGTTTTGCAAAAAAGGTAATTTTTTATGCCTTAATTGTATCATTTTTGCGACATAGCGAAAGGGGGAGTTTTTGAGGGAGGTAAGCACATTGTAGAGGTATTTTTTTAGAAAATGAGTTTGGTTAGCATTAATTACACTTTTTCATTCGGAATTAATAAAATAACCGATTTTGTTTCTAAATATTCTTGGTATGCTTTTCTTATATCTTTTTCAACAGGTTTCCAAAGTATTACTCTATTATCTTCTGTTCTTTCAAAAACCTTTCCATGATTTTTCCTTGCAATATTTACCATTTGTGCAAAGTTTGTTTTAAAGGTTTTAATATGACTACATCTTTGAGCAAGAAAATCATAATCAACAAACCCTAACTCATTTTGTGTATCAAGAAATGTAATTAAAATTTGACTGCAAATCCTATCATTTTTTTTAAACCAACGAAGTACTTTTCTTTGCACTTTTTCTATCTCTTTTTCTCTTGACATTTTTATAGTATTGTTTTTTTAATAAATAAATTCATTACCGCAAAGATAATCATTTGTTAGATATTATTCACAAAATTAACTAATTACAATTATTATTTGTTAAATCATCACCAAAAAACATTTCCGAGACAGTGTCTCGGAAATTGAAAATGCTTGCTTCAAGCAATTGATATTTTAACTAAATTATCTCTTTCAAAATCGCTTTAAGTTTCGCTTTCTTATTAAATCGCTCAAAAGACATGGTTTTAGATGCTTCATCAGCAAAATCAAGTAAATTCAATGCTTTACTAAAATAGGTTTTCGCTAAAAGGGTATCATTTTCTATTTTTGCCATTCCAATTTCTTTGAGATATGTTGCTAAAGTTTCCAGATTTTCGGCTGTTATATCCTTTTTTTCCAAATAAGCTTTAGCCTCTCTTCCACTCAATGAAAGAAACAAATCGACCTCGAAATCAAGTTTTCCTTTCAAGGCTTCATTTGAAACCTCAATACCTTGCTGCATAAATCCTTGTAATTTTAGGTCGAAGAAATGAGCAACTATTTTTCTCAATACTCTGCCAAGCTCTTCTATTTGGTCTTTTATAATATCTCTTTGTTCCATTTTGTTGTAACATTTTTTCCATAAAAAAAGCACTTACTTCTTTTTTAACAAAGAAATAAGTGCTTTCGTTTTTTAGCATAAAAAATATTTTACGCTATTTTATCTAATCATTTTTGATTATTCAACAACAACTCTTTTTGTGAAGCTACCTTCATTAGTTGTTACTTTTACGAAGTAAACGCCAGAAGCTTGTGTAGCAAAATCAAGTGTAGCAATGCTGTTACCTGTTGTTTGCGTAGCACTTACTACTTGACCTGTTACGTTGTAAACCTCTAAGCTAATTTCGCCAGTCAAAGACTCTAAGTTTACATTCAAAGTGTTTTTGATTGGGTTTGGATACATATCAACAGTACCTAAAGTGTTTTCTGTGATACCTGTACCAATACAAGCAACAGTATCGCCTGTGTTACAACCTACAACGATAATTGTTAATGGTTGTAATAATGGATTTGCAGGATTGTCACGAACAGTCTCGTTACCGCTATTGTCGCTTACCGCAAAAACAACTGTATAAGTGTCGCTTATGCCTGTACAAATTTCGTTACCTTCAATTTCATTGCCAGCACTATTTGTGATAGTGTAAGTTACGTTTGAAGTGATGTTTCCATCATAGCCATCAAATGCAGTAATAGTAGCAGCTACATCTGGGTCAGTGTTTCCATCTGGGCCGTCTGGCTTGAATAAGATAAGCTGACCGTCAGCGTTGAAATCGAAGTAGTAATCATCACCACAGTTGAAAGCAGCAGTAGCTGAGTTCAATGGCAATGTAGCAGGAGTGATACCAATAACTGGAGCTGTATTATCTACAACTTCTACGACAACAGTAGTTTCTGTGCTGTTACCTGCTGCATCAGTAGCAGAATAAACAACAGTATAAGTACCTAAAGTTTCTGTATCAACAGCGTCGCCACCAATAACTACATCAACCAAACCATCAACAGCATCATAACCAACATAATCTACGCCGTCCCAAGCACCAGAACCAGCTTCAATAGTTACAGTAGAACCATCAGCAAGTTCTTCGCCTTCTTCGTCATACAATGTAATAGTAGGAGCGTTTAAGTCACTAGCAATCACAACAACAGTACGAATTACTGCTTCTGCTTCTAAGCCAGTATGACTAACTGCTGTATAAGTTACTGTGTATTCGCCAATGCTAGCAGTACCATCTATCAATCCACCAGGAATATCTACAGATAAAACAGGTTCGCAACCAAAGTTTGTACCATCACCTCGTACTTCAGCACCTAAATCTTCATAAGAAGTGCCTTGTACTACTTCTACAGTAGCAAAAAGGTCGAATAAAGTTTCGTAGTATGTTGTACCATCAATATCAAAGAAATCAACTGGCTCACCATAAATTACAGGAGGATCAGTTTCAGCAAATACAGTAATGTCTGGAGCAACAGCAGGGTCGAAAGAGTCTGCAAAGTCAGTAGATTCTACGTTTCCATCCATATCAGTAGCTACAAATAACCAGTTAGAACCAGTTGGGTCAGCTTCGTTTGGTGTAGAAATGTCAACAGTACCTTCTAAGGCAACATCAAAAAGTTCGCCATCAGGATAGTCAAAACAGAAAATGTCTGGGTAGAAATCATCAACAAAATTAGGTTGACAACCTTCTAAAGCAGCAGTAGGGATAGACAATAAGTACAATTCTGGCTCTGTGTTTACAGGAGTTTCAGGAGTAACGATATCTTCGATAGCTACTTCAACATAACGATATTCGTTATTTGTCAAGTCAGCATGTCCTTCACCATTAGCATTTTGAATACCTGTACCTGTCAAGTTATCAGACTGCCATAATACACGAACTTTGTCATCTACCATACGAGCGATAGAAGGATATACATCTTCTGTTTCGTCGCTATCACTCACATTGTAAGGGCCTACCCAAGTAGCACCACCATCAGTAGATTTGATTAAGTAAACATCACGGTATTGACGTAATGGATTATCAACTTCATAAGCACCATCATCTTGAGAAGCATAAGCAGCATATAAGTTGCCATCACCATCTATACCAGCAGAAACTTGAGAAACCATAGAAGCACCATAGCTACCATATTCTACTTCGTCAGCAAGTTTTGTGTTGCCATCTTGGTCATAGTCTTGACGTACTGTTTGTCCGATAAGCATAGGGCCGTCCATATCTTCATTCCAATATTCGATACCTGCTGCATCAGGGAAAGGAAAGAAAGAACCATCTGCCATATTTTCGATAGGTTGAGAGCTAATCATTACATCGTACCACATGTGTACTTTTCCACTATCATCAATGATAACACTATGGCTACCACCAGATTTACGGCCGTAATCTAAGTCATAACTATCGTCTAACAATGGGTTGTTTGTGTTTTGAACGACGCTAATATCCCAGTTATCACCATTGTCAAGAGATTTTATCAATACAACAGGTGAAAGTACAGAACCAACAGCCATAGCTACTACGCCATCTTTCGCATCAATAGAGTAAGAGTCTGCGTTCATATCGCCTACATATAAGAATAAGTCTTCGATGTCACGAGCAGTTTCCCAAGTATCACCATTGTCTTTTGAACGAATGTATTTGATGCCATTTACCAAGCCACTACCTTCGCCATCAGTACGAGAGATAATAACGTGAATGTTTTGGCCATCAACAGCAGCACGAGGCCAAACACCACTTGCGTCGTCAGCTTCTAAACCAGCCGAAATATTGTTCCAAGTAGCTCCCTCATCATCAGAATATACAAAGTGCATACCTTCTGCTCCACTATGAGTAATAGAGAATACACGACCTGTTTCGGTTACGCCAAGGTTTGGCCAACCTACTCTAACATTTTCAAGACGGTCAGCAGGTATTTCACCCCATGCACCAGCTTTCATAGTGTTGAAGCCACTACCTCTATCATCACCACCACCTGTATGACTCATTGTCCAAGCAGCATATACATTTCCATTGTTTGGATCCATAGCCAAACGACGACACATACCATAGTTGCTCTGCAAATCGTAGTCTGAGTCTCCAATTACTTCACCAGCACCAGAGCGATATGCGTTTGAGCTAGCAGGTGCATGTGCAGCTATTGTTTCATTGCCTGTTATAGCACAATCACGGTCTGCTGCTACAGCATGAACCGCCGATTTTTTTACAGTTTGAACACTTGTTGGCAGTATATGTTGTTGCTGTGCTTGCATATTGAAGCAAAGCGTACCTAACAAGGTTACAAGTAAAGTTCTAAGCATGATTTAATATTTAGTTTTAAAACAAGAAATTATAGTTTATTTTTTATTATAACTATTTTGTAAAAAAATCTTTAGTTAAAAAAATTATTTCAAATAGTTATTTTTTCATCATTAGAAGTCTTTATTCTAATCGTTTTTTTTTCGTTTATATTGTTTTTTTTGTTTCTTTTTTAGAAAAAGGCTTGATTATATCGCAAAAGTATCAAAAAAAACCTATTTTTCATAAGTATTTTGCAATTTTAAACTTTTGAAGAGTGAACAAATAAAAATAAAATGTTCAGTTTTGAAAGCTAATCCTTTTATTGTTAAATTGTAACTGTTTAGGTATGGGCTTTTGAGATAAAAAATGAAGCTATTTTCTTTTAGGCAAAGCTGTTTTTGAACTGAATAGCATCGCTCTTGAGTGAAAAAAAGCTGTCGCATAATATGGTAATAGGTATTTTTTAGCCAAAATTGCCATAACGTAAATAGTTACGTTAAATTATAATGATTTAAAATACCAACAAAACTATTTTTTGGCACTTTACTATAAATATAATATAGGTAATTCTTGACTATTATCGGAAAAATGTAGCTAGTAATTTGTCTTTTTGCAGACTATTAAGTGCAATATGATTTTAGGCTTAAATTTCTATTTCTTGGAAGACTGAACTGTAAATGTCCAAAAACCAAGTATGCTAGAATCTAATTGCAAAGTCTTTTTTAATATGAGAAAAAGCAAAAAATTCCAAATAAATATACTAATGAGTGTAGCCAAAGCTGCACCATTTAAGCCATATTTTGGTATTAAAGCATAATTGCAAGAAATGTTACATAAAGTGCTTATAATCAAGCCAATAAAGGCTTTTTTTTCATGTCCAGTCATCATTAAAACCGTGCCTACCGAGCCAAAAAATAAATTGAAGAATTGAGCCATACACAATAATTGTAATGCAGATTTCGCCATTACAAACCCTTGTCCCCAAATACTCAAAATAGCGGCTGCAAAGACAACTAAAATCATTAATAAGGGCAATGATAGTAACCACACAATTCGGGCAGTTTGTGTTAGCATTTTTTGTAACTCTTTCCATTTTTGAGCCGAAAAGTAGCTTGCAATAAGTGGTGCTAAAGTCGCATTAGTAACAATTAATATGAGTTTTGGTATTTCAGATAACCTTACACCAATGTTATAAGCACTAATTCCTTCAGTATTTGCTTGCATCATACCAAGCATTAAAATGTCAGTTCTCACATTGATTAGACTAATACTATTGATAAGAAAAAAAGAAGCAGATGCTTTTAGCCATACTTCTATTTCATAAGTGGGCAATATTTTAGCAGGCATTGTTGCTATAATTTTTCGCCAAAAAAAATAAACACTTGCCAAAAAAGCGACAAAAATAGCTAATAATTGCAAATATATTGCTGTTTCTAAATCAAGTTGTTGGTCTTGATAAATGTAAATTCCTATTAGCAAACATAGCAACACAATTGGGCGAACAATCATTTCAGGAATCTGTGAGCTAATAATATGTTTTGCTCCTTGTAGCAAATGCTGATAAACCTGTGTAAGTGCCATAAAAGGCAATATCAAAAAAACTAGCAACCATATTTTTGACTTAATGTTTTCTTGTAAGTAAATAATCGTAAACAACTGATTGTCAAGCGTTAATGAACTATAAATGTAAACACTAAAAAATAATAATGTACCTACTAAACAAGTTATCAAAGTGGCTACGATAATAAAACCTTTTAGTAAATCATACCTTTTTTTGTTTTGATAACGTGCCATCTGACGCAAACTCAAGTTGTCGAAACCAAGTAGTGACAAACCACCCACCAAACTAAACCATGCAAATAAATAAGTATAGTCATCATATACACTTTGCCCAAGTATATGTGCTAACACAATTGTTGAAACAAAAGATAATACATTAGCTACTACTCGCAATATGAGTGAGCCTAATGTTCCTTTTAGAATATATCGTTTGTCGGTCGAAAAATTTTGCCAAATTTGTAACACTTTTTGCTTTGCAAAATCCATGTATTTTTTTATAAAAAAGCATTATTATTAAAACTTAATGTTATAGTCTTGCAAAATTAGTAAAATGTAATAAAAATTAACCTATTTTCCATTATATTCTGCAAGAATTTTAATTTTTCGGTGGCTTATGATACTTGCACTAAAAAAAGTTTGTTTGTTTCATAATATTTTGCTTATTTTACAAAACCAAACCAAAAACCTAATTTAAAAGTAGCAGCTTTTTGGCAAAGATTTTGTGATTTTTATCAAACATTAAAAACAATTGATGTGCTAACCATATTATATCAAGATGAACATTATGTGGCCATAGACAAACCTCACGGCTTATTGGTTCATCGCAACCCCAAAGCGACCGATGTAAAAACCTTTGCTTTGCAGCAAGTTCGCAATATGATAAGAAAAAAGATTTATCCTATTCATCGACTCGATAGGGCAACCTCTGGCGTTCTCATCTTCGGCTTACATTCAAGAGCAGCCAGCCGTTTGCAAGCCTATTTTCGAGAGCGTTCTATTCAAAAAGAATATTGGGCTATTGTAGTTGGCCATACCGACAATGAAGGTATCATTGATTTGCCGCTTCGCAAAACTGCAAAATCACCGCTAAAAAATTCTATTACCTTTTACAAAACTCTTGCAAAAGTAGAAATGCCTGTTCCAATAGCTTTATATCCAAAAAATCGTTATTCGTTGGTAAGCGTATCTCCCAAAACAGGGCGAATGCACCAAATTCGCCAACATTTTAAGCATATTCAACATCCTATTTTGGGAGATAAAAGATATAGCAATTGGCATTACAACAATTGGTTTTTTAGAGAAATGAATATAAAAAACATGCAACTTTTATCCAAAAAACTCAGTTTTATACACCCTTTTAGTAAAGAAAACGTTAGCATTGAGGCAGAAATAACAGCCGATATGCAACAGTTATTTGCTAATTTTCAATGGCAAGTGCCCAAGCATAATATTTGGGAAAAGGAAATAATTAAATAACAATTTTGCTTAAAAGTCTATAATGGCTATTTTTTATTAATACATGACTTATTCACAATATATTGTACATTCATTAAATACATTTTCTATTTAAAGTTTTAGTGCAACTTATTCAACAATAGACTTTTAAAAATCAGCGTTTTAGCTTCCACAATTTGTAGCATAAATCTGTCTGACTACTTAATTATAATTTAAGCATAATATTAAATAAATATGAATTTTAATTCACTATCTAACGAAGCAGAACGAGTACTCATTGGAAAAGGCACGGAAAGACCTTTTAGTGGCGAGTATTACTTGCATAGCGAAAATGGAACATATATTTGCAGACGTTGCAACACACCGCTTTATCGGTCAGAACAAAAATTTCATTCGGGCTGTGGGTGGCCGAGCTTCGACGACGATGTGAGCGGAGCAGTAAAAAGAATACCTGATGCTGATGGAAGACGAACAGAAATTGTATGCAGCAATTGTAATGGTCATTTAGGACATGTTTTTGTTGGAGAACGTTTCACGGCCAAAAATACACGACATTGTGTCAATTCGGTTTCACTTCGATTTATTCCTGCAAACAAAGCATTACCCTCAACGATTCCTGCAAGCGAATAATTTATTTGGCAAAACACATCTGCTATTTTAAATATACCAAATAATATTTGCATTTATTTTTTCGTAAAACGAATTAACAATATTTAACTCAAAAATAATTTCACGAAACCAGATAAACACTTATCTTTGACAACATGATGAAAAAACTAATAATTATACTAATAGCACTTTCAGGCTTGCAAGCTTGTAGCACAGATTTTGATGTAACAGCCGATTGGAAAGAAATTTCTATTGTTTATGGCTTACTAGATTTATCAAAAGATGCTCAATATATTAAAATCAATAAAGCCTTTTTGGGCGATAATGTAAATGCCGAAGAAGTAGCACTAATTGCCGATTCGGTGTATCATGAAGTACCTGTAACAGCAATTTTGAAAGAAGTTGATGAATCTGGCAATGTAAGCGAAACGATTAGTCTCGAGCTTGTTGATGCCGAAAGTGAAGGTTTTGATAAAGAAGAAGGTACATTCGCAGATTCGCCGTTTTATCTCTACAAAACAGAACATAACTTAAATGCTGATTATATGTATCATCTTGAAATAGAGACCAATAGAGGCAATATTATCACAGCAGAAACACCTCTTATTGATGAGTTGCGTATTCTTTCTCCCAACGAAAATGTTGATGTAAACTTAGTAGCAAATAGCGAAAAATTCACTTTGCGATGGAAAACAAACGATATTGCTGCCATTTATGATTTAGATATGTATATTCTTTTTGAAGAAACCTTAGATATTAATGATGTAGAAGAAACTCGTTTAGATAGTCTTAAATGGGACGTTTTTTCTAATAAAACACCTACACAAATCATCAATAATACTATTGAAGAAGATATTCAGGTTGTCGAATTGCTCAATTTTATAGCAGGCGAACTAAATGCACCAGAAAATTTGGTTATGCGTGAGTTTCTATCTTTTTCGTTTGTTTTTCATGCTGGCGGCGAAGAATTGAAAAAATTTAATGAAGTAACACAAGCTCAAATTGGTATTGTTTCGAGCCAAGCAACGCCAAATTACTCCAACTTGGAAGGTAGTTTAGGTTTGTTTAGCACAACTTATTCTCAAGGTATTTACGATATTTTTGTCAATACACAATCTTACGACAAAATTGCTTGCGACCCAATTACATCTCATCTAAAATTTGCTACTCATCCAAGCAATGTAAATTTTCCAAATTGTTTTTAGATATTTCTTTTCTTGAAATTAAAATTATGAATAACAAAAAATAAATATTATCTAAAAAAGAGCAACTATTCAGCAGTAGGCTTTTGTGATAAAAATCAAGCTTTTTTAATCAAAATTGTTACTGCTGAATAGTTACAAAAAAAATACCTAGCTTTGCAAAAAAAATTTGCAAGGCTTTTTTTTATGGCCATTCATCATTCTTTTCACAAAAAAACACCTTTATGAGTAATCATCATTTAAATATCGAAATAAAAGCATATTTAAGAGACATAGCAACAATTCGACAAGTATTAACAAATCATAAAGCTACTTTCAAAGGCATTGACCATCAGATAGATACTTATTTTGAATGTCATTCTGGGCGTTTGAAGTTGCGAAAAGGCAATATTGAAAATAATTTGATACATTATGAAAGAGAAAATAGCAAAGAGCCCAAAGCATCTATTGTGAGTTTGTATGCTATTGGTAGCGATACCGAAAAATTAAAAAATGTATTATCCAATGCTTTGCAAGTAAAAGTAGTAGTTGATAAAAAGCGAGAGATTTATTTTGTAAAAAATGTAAAATTTCATATAGATGAGGTGCTACATTTAGGAAGTTTTGTTGAAATAGAAGCCATTGATATAGACGGAACACTTGGACAAAAACGCTTAGAAGAACAATGTCGTTATTTTATGCAAGCATTTAACATTCAAGAAAAAGATTTAATACATCAATCTTATAGTGATTTATTATTAGAAAAATTAAGTACCTAGACAAGAATAATACAACATCTTGTTTAAGCAAATACTTTGGTTTTCAATGTGTTTGCAATCAATCAGTCGTTTATTAAATAGTGCTTTACATTTAGTTTCTAAAATTTATTTCACTTTTTTTGATTTTTGCTGAAAAATGTTAATATTTTACACTTGTTGAATTAACTAATTTCAGCTCTTTCTATCAAATATTTTGACATAATTTGATAAAAAGAGAAATAGCACTTAACACATTTTATTTATGCAACTATATAAACAATTCTTAATCAGTATTTTATGTTCTTTTTTATGCTTTAATGTAGCAACTGTCTTTGCACAAAAACATTATGGTAATTATGTGACTTTTGTGGCCAAAAAAGGAGATAATATTAATCAGCTCATCAAAAAGTATCAACTCAATAAAGATAAAAGAACACTTGAGCATTTTTACAAAAAAAATAAGTTGGCAAAAACAGATTATTTGTTGGCTGGAAAAACCTATTTTTTGCCTATTTATAGTTTTAGCTACAATGGCAAAAGCATCAGAACAAGTTTAGGTATTAATGATTATAATATGGCAGTTCGCATCAAAGATTATAACGATTTTTTGTATAAGAGCAAAGTTCATAAAAAAAGTTTTACGAAGAGTAAGGTATTTTGGGTATTGCACCATGAACTAAAATGCACCAACAATATAGTGCCACAAGTAGAAGGCAGCCGTATTTTTCCTATTTTTGGCAAAAAACACCAACATGTTCCTTTGGAAGACAATATTTTGAAAGGAAAGGTTTTTTATGTAGTGGCGGGTCATGGTGGCCCAGATCCAGGAGCGGTTGGGCATGACAAATCGCATCAGCTTTGCGAAGATGAGTATGCTTATGATGTGTCTTTGCGATTGGCTCGCAACCTTATTGCACATGGAGCAAAAACTTATATTATTGTGAGAGACCCTAATGATGGTATTCGAAATGAACAGTATTTGAAAGCCGATAAAGATGAGTATTGTTGGCCAAATCAGCCTATTTTTGGTAAGCAAGTGCTTCGCCTTCGACAACGTTCTTTGATTATTAATGAGTTATATGATGAAAATATAGCGTTAGGTTTAAAAGACCAATATGTTATTACTACTCATGTAGATTCACGACACACAAACCAAAGAATTGACTTGTTTTTCTATTATTATCCAAATCTTATCGCAGGCAAAAAAATAGCACAGAGTATTCAAAAAGTAGTTGCTCAAAAATATGAAGAACATCAAGAAGGAAGAGGATATAAAGGCACTGTTACTGCACGAAATTTGCACATGCTTCGTGAAACAAAACCAACAAGTATATATATAGAACTTGGAAATATAACCAATCCAAAAGACCAAAAACGAATCATTTGGACAAGCAATCGACAAGCCCTCGCCAATTGGTTATATGAAGGAATTGTAGCAGGTGTAAAGTAAAAATTGCTACAACATAAACCATTATTTATAAACAAAAAAAGGCATTATTTCGAGATACAATGTATCTGAAATAATGCCTTTTCACATTAAACTATTCCTAACTTTATTCTAAACTCTAATTCTAAACTTTCTTATTTTACAAATTTTGTCATATAAATTTGTCCTTCACTATCTTGAATTTGTAAGAAATAAGCAGCATTTTTCAAATTGCTTACGTTCAAATTCAAAGTATTTTTTCCTTGCTGTAAGTTAATATTTTCTTCTAAAATTGTTTGTCCAAGCATATTGATAATAGACATTTTCGCATTGCTATTTTTCTTTACTTCGAGTGCTATAACTGCTTGATTCTGAACAGGGTTTGGATATATATCTAAAGCTAAACTTAATGTTAAATTATTGGCAAAGATACCAACACTGTTTGTACTAACTTGATTCCCTTCCAACTCAAAATTAACTTGTAATTCATTGTCTTCCGCTGTAACACTCACATCACTAGGTATGCAAAATACACCAATCATTTCAACATATACTAAATATTCGCCATTGTTGATAGTATTAAATTCATAATAGCCATCTTCATTTGTATAAGTATAAGCAAGTGGTTCATTATCTAAAGTCAGCAACATTACCTGTATGTTAGACATTGCTTCTGTCGCTCCATTCATTACATATCCACTTATCAAACCTTCATTGCTTGCTGCCATTCCCAAATTTCCTATATCATCATTTGTAGCCAAACCTTCACCATCATCAAGAAGAGATACCATGTTAATATCTATATATTCATTTTCTGTTATCGTAACCAAAGTGGCATCATTCCAGAAAATCACATCGCCATAATAAGTAGGAACAAATCCATCAAACAACAGATTTGTAGGATTAACCACAGATTTAACAACATACTGACTTCCTTCTGATAAGTCATCAAAACAAAACCACGCAAACGAACTATCTGCTGCAAAAGTAGTTCCATAAGCCACCGTTTCTGCTACGGTTTCGTAAACATTGGTTGTAGCATCATAAGCAATTAAATAAACTGTAACATCAAATTCACTTTCAATATCTGTATCAATAAATACATTACCACACAAACTAAAAGTAGGCGTATCATTAGTTATATTGACATTGCTACAATAAGTTGCTGCACAACCAATTTCATTTGTAACCGTCAAGCAAACATTATAATTTCCAATGCCATCATATGTATAGGTTGGTGATGCCTCTGTTGAAACACTTCCGTTTCCAAAATCCCACAAATACATCACTGGCATATTTATCGAATCATTGATACCAAAAGTATTAAAATTCACTTCTGTTCCAGATACACTCGCTTCAAAATAAGCCTCTGGTACATTTCCCCAGCAAGGGTCTCCATTTCCATCTTCAATAAAAATCATTTCACAAGTCGTAGCCATACATAAATTTGATGTTGTAATAGTTAGACACACCTCAAAATAACCTGTTTCCCAAAATGTAAATGATGGATTCTGCTCATAAGAAAAGTAATTTGGAGTTCCAAAAGTCCAATACCATTCTATAACATCAGCATTTGAATTGTCCATAAAATCCCAACTTAATGTATTTCCTCCAATTGGGCCTAAACTATCGCTAGGAAACGACCAAAAATCTGCTGAACATTCATCAATAACATCGCCGATAACCAAACTATCACAGTAAGTAGAAACACAACCTAAGCTATTTGTTGCGGTTAGGCAAGGCGTGTAAAATCCCATATCGTATTCATGCACAGGGCTTGCTTCCGTACTTGTTGTTCCATCGTCAAAGTCCCAAAAATACGAAATACTTGGGTCGCTATTAGAAGTAAAATTCGTAAAACTAGCCATATTCCCAGAAAGGGTTGTCCAAAAAGAAGCATTAAAACTTGCACATGAATTATTATTCCAAAGAGAGATTGTATCACAAGTAGTCATCATACAATCAAGAAGACTATTAATCGTTAGGCAAGCAATATAATTATCCGCAAAATTATTAGTTGTAAAGTTAGGGTTTTGCTCATTCGATACTTGGATATCATCAAAACCTTCTGCCATAAATGTCCATTCCCAACCTACAATATTATCTATCAGATTGCTATCAATTACATTGTTCCAAATAACGGATTCATCGAAAAATTGAAACATTAGTTCATTTGACATCGAATCTATTACATAATCGAAATTAGCTTCACAATAAGGCTGTGCTTGTAATTTTTCTAAGTTAAAAATGCTTATAAAACAAAGCATTAAAATCATTAAATTTTTCATTTTTCTGTATTTTTATTTGTTAAAATATTTTTTTTCTAAATTAATTTAGAGCTTATTTGTTTTTTTTATTGAACAATGATTTTTTTAGTTAAAATTGCTTCATTTTTTTGATAAAATTGTAAAAAATAAATTCCTTTTGGAAAACTTCTTATATCGAAAAAAGTAGTTCGTGTGTATTTATCGAATTGTTTAAAAGATAAAATTTGACTTAAAGTATTACTTAATATAACTGTTGTAACTTGCTCATTATCAGCAAGTTCTATATTTATAAATTGATTTGTTGGGTTTGGAAAAATGCTAACATTAGGATTAATATTTGTGTCATCAATAGAAGTATTAATTTGCAAAATATCGCCTAAAGTATTTACTTCCAACTCACTTTGATTAGCTGACAAAATGCTCACATTCCCAAAATCAAGTTGCAATTCCACAGCCTCATTTTTGCCCTTTCCACTACCAATAATAACATCTTCCATTACCCAAAATTGTAAAGTAGCCAATACTCCAAAACCATTTTGATTCATTAAATCTGTTCGAGTGATGGCAGCTTCAATTGTTCCATTTCCCAGATTTTTGGATAGCGAAATAGTATTCTCATTTTCGCCCAACCATGTACTTTCAAAATTTATTGTTACGCTACTATCTTCTACAATTGCATCAGGATAGTTGATGCTAAAAGCAAGTCCATACACATCTTCTGCCTGTTCAAATTCATCTCCCAACAAAACATTTGCAATAACAGGTTCTCCAGCAACTAAGCTATCGTTTTGAATATCCAAAAACAAAGTAAAAGATACGTTTTCATCATTTGTTTCATTGTTTTTTCCTGTCACTATTTGCGAATAATTTTGCTCAATAGCTTGCATATCATTATTATTGATAAGACCATCGCCATTTGTATCAAGATGTTTCAAGTTTCTACCATTTTCTAAAGATTCATTCCAATCTGTTGCTTCATAAGCTTGCCAAATAGTACTGATATCATCTCGAGGAATACCTTGCGTATTGTAGGCAAAACCAATCGGTAATATATCCCAAACATTAACTATTCCATCGCCATTTGTTTCGCCAGGCCAAACACAATTTTCCTCACATAAATTGTTTACATTGTTTTCTGACAAAATATAAACGCTGCCAACAAGTGTATCTAAACTTGTTTCTCCTTCTATCAATACGCCATATTCAAAATAATCCATTTCATTCAGGTTATTGCTAGTGTAGCTTATTGTTGAGTAAAAATCATTGAGCATATTTATAGCAACAATTCCATTTTGAGGTTCTGTCATAATATATAAATCAACTATATCATTCGTAAGCAAGTCATTGCTCAACACATCAATTTCATAAGACATATTTGTTGGCGAAATAAAAATAGTATCATCTTGCAAAACACTCATTTGTGCATATAAAACAATATGATTTAGCATAAAAAAAATGAGTGTAAAGTTAATTGCAAGTATTTTTTTGTATATATTCATATTAAAAGGAATTTCTTTTTAGAAAAAAGGGTTTATGATGTTTTCGTTTAAAACTTATAGTGCAAAAATCACGTTTTTAATGCTCACAAAAAAATACATTTTCAGCTTTTTTTCGAGATTTTTTATTACCTTTAAACCACAAAAATAATTATTATTTTTTTATAACTTATTGAAAATCAATATTTTAGGTTAAAAAATACATTTTATTTTTAGAGCTTTTTTTTAGCTGTTCCGAAAAAAAGAGCATTTTTATTTCACATTTTTTTCAAAATTTATTTGCCATGCAACAAAGTAAGCTCATTACTATCTTAAAAAAAATGAGTAACATACAGATAAAACACCTAGAATATTTTGTTCAATCTCCTTACTTCAATAAAAAAGAGGAAGTTTTACAGCTTTTTCAGCACATCATTAGCTTTAAGCCGCAATACAAAAACAAGAAATTGGATAGACACTTTATTTTAGCAAATCTGTTCAATAACAAAAAATATAACGAAAAAGATATTGGTTATTGGACAAGTGACTTGGTGCAAATTGTGAATGACTTCCTGACTTTTGAATCTCTAAAAAAAGAGGATATTATGTTTGACAACCTATTGTTGACACAATATAATTTACTTCATTTAGATAGCTCTTTTCAAACAAATCTAAAAAAAACGAAAAAACACTTTAAGCAAAAAAAATTGCGAAATGCTCAATATTATTATGATTCTTTTTTGATAAATCGACAAGAAAATGCTTTTTTTGACCGCCAAAAAAAACATCGACACAACGAAAGTTTGCAAAAAACAGTAGATGATTTAGACCTTTTTTACTTTATAGAAAAGCTAAAATATAGCTGTGAACTTATCAATAGGCAACAGATTGTAGCGACGAGTTACGAAGTGCATTTTATTCAAGAAATCATGCATTATTTAGAAAAAACTAAATACAAAAATGAGCCTGCAATTGCTATTTACATTACTATTTTGAAGTGTTTGTTAGAGGCAGAAGAGGAAATTCATTTTGCCAATTTAAAGCTTTTATTAGCAAACAATTATCATCTTTTCGAAAAAACCGAAGCGAGAGATATGTATATGTATGGCATCAATTATTGTGTCAAAAAAATTAATATGGGAGCAGCTCATTATTTCAAAGAATTGTTTGTTATTTATAAAACAAGTCTAGAAAAAGCTTTGCTTTACGATGGTTCTTATTTATCGCCGTGGAGTTTCAAAAATATTGTAGCAGTTGCCATTAAAAACAAAGAATATACTTGGCTAGAACAGTTTATTCAAAGTCACAAAAAACGTTTGGCAGTTTCGTTTCGTCAAAATGCCTATTCTTATAGTATGGCAGATTTGTTTTTTCACCAAAGAAAGTATAAAAAAGCCATGCAAGAACTGCTACAAGTAAGTTTTGATGATGTGTTTTATAGTACAGAATCTAAAGTTTTGTTAATGTGCATTTATTACGAATTGGACGAGATAGAAGCTTTGTTGGCTTTAGCAGATTCTTTCAAAATATATTTGCGAAGAAGCAAATTACTATCTGATAATCACATCATTGTATATATGAATTTCATCAAATTATTGGCTCGTTTGGCTAAAGCAGAAAAGTATGAAAGTAAAAAAATAAAACGAATACTAGAGCGTTTAAATAGCCTTCCTAAAGTAGCTAACAAAACGTGGCTTTATGAAAAGATAAGCGAAAAACAGTAAGTTGATTTTTTTTATCGTTTTTTCATAGGCAAGTATAATTTTTTATAAACTTGCTTCGTTTTAAGATAATAAAAGTTATCCTCGACAGTTTGATTCAAAAGTTTCAAAACAATTAAGTACCAAGTACTATTTAATAAAGCATTCGTTTAGTTGCTGACGCATTGAAAATCAAGGTGTTATCCTGTACTAAAATGCCAAAAAACTTCTGAACGACTACTTAATTAATACAAAAATATTATTTTACCCTTATTTTTGTTATAAAACAACCTCTTTCAACTGTCCAAAATCCATATCAATAACATAAACAAACGAAAAAGCCTCACTTAAATATGAGAATTTTTGCTTTAATGACCTCAGCTTTACTGTTATTTCAATATAATGTAACAAGTATTGCACAAAACAATCACAATTTGAAAGAAATAGCAGGCACAACTTGGACTATCAACTCCGAAAAATCATCTGCTACTTTTGAAACAACAAGTTATTTGAAAATGAAACAAATAAGTGGTAAATTCCAAAATTTAACAGGGGAAATTACCATTGATAGCATTCTTAAACAATCAAAAGTTGATATTTCGCTAGGTGTAAAAAGCTTAAAAGCAGCCGAAAATGAAGCTTATTTGCTAAGTGATGAGTTTTTTGATGCTGACACACATGCTAGTATTCAATTTGAAAGCGAAAAAATAGGTGTTGATACAGATGCTTGTTACGTTGCTATTGGCAATTTGAATATCAAAAATATTAAACAACAAAATAGTCGAATTCGCTTTGTTTACAAAGGTTTAGACCAGTTTAATTGTGCTCATTTTGTCGGTACAGCTTATTTCAACCGCAAGAAACACAAGGTTGGTAGTAAAAGTTGGAATAGTATGGACGATAAAGTTAAAATTACTTTAGATATTATTGCAGAACCAGAAGGGCAAACCATGAATATGTGTGACAAATAAAACCAATGAAGTTCTACTGCTGTTAAAACGTTTCAATGTTCACATCTTGATTTTCGGCATGTTAGCTTTCACAATTTGTAGAATATATTTGTCAGATTACTTAATAGTCTCAACTATTCTCGCTTTGAAATAAAGTAAATATTTACTTGTTTTTCTGTGTCAGCAATTAGGTTTTAAGACCTTTTTTATCAAAAGTTTAAACATACTATTTTTTTTAGGCTAAAGAGACCAATATTTCTTATTTTTATAGCTTTTTGAATTGAAAAATAGTATGTTTTCCCTATCAAAAAAGATTTATTTTGTTAAACCGAGAATAGCTGTCATAGTTCAAATTACACAATACTTTTTACTATTTTGTTTTTTTTTTAATATTGTTCAGCAACATTTACAGCTCATTTCTATGCTTAAATGTTGCTGTTTTTGTTTGTTTACTATTTGCAATAACAACTTCTCTCCTATCCTTTTTCCAAAAAAATCGTAACTATTTGTGTTGTGGCCATTTTGACTTAAAAATATCTCAAATTTAAATGCAAAAAAGTGTTTACATATTTTCTTTTACCAGAATACTTTGTTAGTTTTGATTCTTTAACCCTCAAATTTGCACTTCATTTCAAATAACAAGTATTTATAAAAAGAAAAACTCGTGAAGAAACACTTATTTTACCTATCTTTAGGCTGCTTTTTTTGTCTCATTCTAGCTTTTTCGGCTTGCAATAACAACGAAAAAAAAAACACGCCAACTCAAAAATTTTTCCGATATAATCAAGCATCTGGCATTAGCTCGTTAGACCCTGCTTTTGCGAAAGACCAAGCTAATATTTGGGCAATAAACCAACTGTTTAATGGGCTTGTTCAGATGGATAATGAGCTAAATATTAAACCTTGTATTGCAAAAAGTTGGACGATTAGCGATGATGGTTTGACTTATATTTTTTCGCTTCGCAATGATGTTTTTTTCCATGACCATAAATTGTTTGAAAATGGCAAAGGGCGAAAGCTAAATGCTGCTGATGTAGCATATAGTTTCAATCGCTTGATTGACAAAAAAACAGCTTCAAGTGGTGCTTGGCTTTTCAATGGCAAAGTAGCTGATAATCAAGCGTTTATGGCTTTGAATGATAGCACTTTTCAAATGAAAATGAAAGAGGCTTTTCGCCCAATGTTAGGCATCTTGAGTATGCAATATTGTGCTATCGTTCCGAAAGAAATTGTAGAACATTATGGCAAAGAATTTCGCAAAAACCCTATTGGAACAGGTGCTTTTACTTTTAAGCTTTGGCGAGAAAATGAGGCGTTGGTAATGTTGGCTAATCCAAATTATTTTGAAAAAGATGCACAAGATAACAAGATGCCATATATTGATGGAATAAAAGTTAGTTTTATGGATAATAAACGCAACGAATATTTAAAATTCATTGATGGCGAGCTTGATGTTATTTCTGGTATTGATGCGACTTTTAAAGATGATGTTTTGACAAAAAATGGCGAGTTGCACCCAAACTTGAAAGATAAAGCTAAACTACTTCGCTCTCCTTATTTAAATACCGAATATTTAGGTTTTTTGATGAATGAAAAAGGCCAAAAAGCATTGAAAAACAAAAAAGTAAGACAGGCTATCAATTATGGTTTTGACCGAAAAAAGATGATTCAGTTTTTGCGTAACAATATAGGTATTCCTGCAACATCTGGTTTTGTGCCTGCTGGCTTGCCTTCTTTTGATGCTGAAAAAGTGAAAGGCTATGACTATAACCCTGAAAAAGCAAGGACTTTGCTGAAAGAAGCTGGCTTTGAAAATGGTAAAGGTTTGGGCGAAATAAAGTTGGAAACAACGAGTTCTTATAAAGATTTGTGTACTTTTATTCAAAAGCAGTTGGGCGAAATTGGCATTAAGGTAGAAATGGAACTGCATCCTGCTTCTTTTTTGCGAGAAAAAACAGCGAAAGGCGATGCTCATTTTTTTCGTGCTTCGTGGATAGGCGACTATCCAGATGCCGAAACTTATTTGACAGTTTTGCATGGCGAAAATCCTGCTCCGCCAAACTACACTCAATTTAACAATACTGAATATAACCAACTTTACAAAATGGCTTTGCTTGAAAATGACGATGCCAAACGCTATGAATTGTATCAGCAAATGGATAAAATTTTGGTGGAAGAAGCTCCAATTGTACCTTTATATTATGATGAGGTATTGCGGTTTGTGCAAAAAGATGTAGAAAATATGGGCGTAAATGCTTTTAATTTGTTAAGTTTGAAAGCTGTGAAAATGAAATAATTTTTTAATAGTTTTAAATTTTGAGTTATACTCTATTTTCAATCGTTCATACATTTTCTATCAAAGGCTTAAACATACTATTTTTTTTAGGCTAAGGTGACCAATAGTTGCAAATTTTATAGCCTTTTGAACTGAAAAATAGTATGTTTCCCTTGCCAAAAGGCATTTTTTTTGTATCCGAATCATTTCTAAAGCATAACATTTAAAAAAACATAAACATTTAGGTGGTAGGTACTTCTAAAATGCCTACTACCTCGTTACCAAAAATTAGAACAAATATTTATGAACATTGATATTATTGGAGCAGGAATAGGAGGCTTAACTACAGCAATTGCACTTGAACAAAAAGGAATTAAAACAAGGATTTTTGAACAAGCTGAACAGATAAAAGAAGTTGGTGCAGGAATAATTTTAGCCAATAACGCAATGCAAGTTTATGAAAAATTAGGCTTGCGGAAAATAATTGAGGAAAATGGAAATTCAATCTCTTCAATGAATATTACCAAACCAAATCTAAAACCACTTTCAAAGTTTGACTTGTCCTATTTTGAGCAAAAACACAACGCAAAAAATATCGCAATTCATAGAGGAAGATTACAACAGATATTGATTGACAAATTGAAATCAACCGAAATTAAGCTCAACAATAAACTTACTTCAATAGTTAAAAGTGAAAATGGGTACGATTTGAACTTTGAAAATGGGAAACAAATTCAATCCTCAATCATTATAGGAGCTGATGGGCTAAATTCAGTAGTTAGACAAAAATTATTTCCGAACAATAGCATTCGGAATGCTAATCAAATATGTTGGAGAGGAGTTACAAAATATGAGTTGCCCATAAAATTTAGAAACGAATTGAATGAGGCTTGGGGAAAATCAGAACGTTTCGGATTTGTTCAAATCGCAGAAAATAAAGTGTATTGGTATGCTTTAAAGTCATTCAAAAAAAATAAGAACGAATTTTCAATCAATGATTTACACCAATATTTCAACAGTTACAATTCAGTAATTAAAGACATCATAAATTCAACTAAAAAAGAACAAATTTTTTCTGCCGAAATTTCAGACTTAAAACCGACCAATATTTGGCACAAAGAAAATGTATGCTTAATCGGAGATTCCGCACACGCAACCACACCAAATATGGGGCAGGGTGCTTGTCAGGCAATAGAAGATGCTTTTGTACTCTCGGAATGTTTGGACAAATATGAAATTTATCAAGCATTTACGAAATATCAAGAATTAAGATTGCCAAAAGCACATCAAGTAGTCAAAGCAAGTTGGCTTCTTGGAAAAATGGCACATCTTTCAAACCCAATATTAGTTGGTCTGCGTAATCAAATTTTGAGATTAACGCCTTCGTTTGTCAATAGAAAACAGAATGAGCAAATTTTTCAATTAAATACTATAAAAGAAAAATAACTTGCGGTAACAATTTATAAAAACAACATATCTTTCATGCCAAAAAGTGTTTCTTTGATTAAACCGATAATAGAAAATACTTTTACATTTTTCTAAACTCTTAATAACAATGATTCGGACATTTTTTATAACAATTGACAGTTTAATAAAAAGACTCTTTTTGGTAAGGGAAACATACTATTTTTCAGTTCAAAAAGTCATTAAATTTGCAAGTATTGGCCACCTTAGCCTAAAAAAAATAGTATGTTTAAACTTTTGATAAAAAAATGTATTAATGTCCGAACTGTTGAATAAAACAAACAACCTATGAATATTCAATTTTGCGGAGCTGCTGGTGCTGTAACAGGCAGTTCTCACCTAATTACGCTTGATGATGGCTACAAAATTTTGCTAGATTGTGGCTTATATCAAGGAGACGACAAAGATTTTGAGAATTTTAATAGAAATTGGTATTTTGAACCGTCTGAAATTAACTGTGTTATCGTTTCTCATGCACATATCGACCATACGGGCCGCTTGCCTAAGTTGGTAAAAGATGGTTTTATGGGCGAAATAGTTTGCACACACGCAACACGAGATTTGGCGGCTTTGATGCTCATGGATAGTGCCAAAATTCAGGAGCGAGATGCCGAATATATGAACAAGAAAAAAGGACGTTGGGAATATGGCGAGTTTTTGCCACTTTATACCACGCGTGATATTATGCCTTGTATCAATTCAATGATTGGCGTTGGCTACGAACATTGGCATCCAATTGATGAACATATTGATGTGTTTTTTCGAGATACAGGGCATATTTTAGGCAGTGCAAGCATTGTTTTGAAAATCAAAAAAACAGATGGCTCGAAAAATATTATATTTGGCTTTTCTGGCGATATTGGCCGCCCAAATCGACCTATTTTGCGAGACCCAATTCCTATAATGCCTTGCGATTATTTGATTTGTGAATCGACTTATGCGAGCAAAAAGCACACTAGCAAACCAGATGAAGAACATCGCTTTTTGAAAATTATTGAAGAAACTTGCATAAAACAAAAAGGTAAATTACTCATTCCAGCTTTTAGCGTTGGTCGTACACAAGAAATTGTTTATATGCTTGATATATTGGAGACTTACGGGAAATTGCCTCGCATTCCTGTTTATGTCGATAGTCCGTTGGCAGTCAATGCAACACAGGTTTTTCAGTCACACCCAGAATGTTTTGATGCCGAAACGCTTGAATATATGCTTTTTGATGCCAACCCTTTTGGTTTCAACTCATTGAAATATGTGAGACATGTCAAACAATCGAAACAAATCAATCGTTTGAAAGATGCTTGCATTATTATTAGCTCATCTGGTATGGCAAATGCTGGCCGTATCAAACATCATATTAACAATAATATCGAAAACCCAAATACAACTATTTTAATTGTGGGCTATTGTGCAGAAGGCACGCTTGGCTATCACTTGCGAAATGGTGATGAAACTGTAAAGATATTTGGTAGAAAAAAGCAGGTAAATGCCAATGTTGAAGTGATGAGTTCGTTTAGTGCTCATGCTGACCAAGACGAAATTATGGATTTTTTGAGTGAGCAAGATAAAACCCAGCTCAAAGACATTTTTTTAGTGCATGGTATTCCTAAAAGACAGGTTGTTTTGCAAGAAGCTTTGGAAAATGATGGTTTTCGAAAAGTGCATATTCCTAGCTTGGGCGAAACTATTGAATTATAAGACATCTTTTACCTTCATATGTTTTATTTTGTGCCATCTGTTTTTCTTTTTTGGCAAACCAAAAGCATTTTTTTATCGTTTTTCTAATAAAACAAAAACATAAGTCGTACAACAAACTACAAAAAACAATTTAAAAGCTTAGTTTTGTTGAAATTCTTTTGCCATAAAAAGAGATAATTATTTACGTTCTAACAATTAAGTGCCAAGCACTATTTAATAAAGGACGATTCGTTGCTAACGCATTGATATTCAGCGTGTTAGTTTTCACAATTTGTAGAATAAATCTGTCCGACTACTTATTAGTAGAAAAATAGCCACTTAGCCAAATAAAAGAAATAAATTGTCTGTTTTCGGAAGCTAGCACATCAATCTTGAATACGTTAGCAACCTAAACAGGCTATATGAAATTAATACTTAACACTTAAAAAATATTTTAATTACATTAGTTAAAAATTTACAATGAAAAAATTAATACTTTTTAGTACGCTCATCATGCTTGGCGTAGCTACTGTATCGGCTCAATCGGCCAAAAGATTTGCTACTTTCGAGCATTTTACACAAGCCTCATGTGGGCCTTGTGCTGACCAAAATCCTGCGTTTCAATCATTTTTTAGCCAAAACACTTCAAACGCACACCATATTGCTTATCATACTTCGTGGCCTGGCACAGACCCAATGTATAACGAAAATCCAGCAGATGTAGATAGTCGTGTAGATTATTATGGTGTTTCTGGCGTTCCTACCATTATCGTTTCTGGTTTGGAGCAAACCAATCCAAATTCTGTTGATGGTGCTACCTTAGAAGGTGTTGCTATTGCAGGCAGTCCTATTCAAGTTTTGGTAGAAAATAGTATTGATGGCATGTCAGGTAGTGCTAGTATTACTATCAATGCTATCAACGATTTGCCAGAAGGAAATTATAGTTTACAGACAGTTGTTGTAGAGCAAATGATTGAATATAGCTCGCCTCCAGGCAGCAATGGCGAAAGAGATTTTCCAAATGTAATGCGTCAGATGTTGCCAAATGTGAGTGGCACAACCGTAAATTCTATGGAAGCTGGTGCGTCGGCTTCTTATGATTTTGATTATATGATGGAAGATGTTTGGAATGCGGATGAAATTTATGTGCTTGCTTTTTTGCAAAATGAAGATACAAAAGAAATTGTAAACTCTGGTTCTAGCATGGATTGGAAAGTAAATTATGTGTCTTTGGGCGAAGCAACAACGCAAGTAAGCGGTAGCCAAAATATTATGTTTGACGGAAATGTAAGTGTAAACTTGCCTGATGCTCAATTTTTGCAAATAGAAGTTATTAGCGATGCTCCTGCTGATTGGATTTCTTCTATCAACTATTTTGGAACAGATTTGGGCTTAAATGCGGCTACTTTAGAGTTTGTAAATGGCGATATTACAGGCTTAGGCTTAAATATTATCACTAGCGAAACGGTTTCTTTTGCTACTTATACACTCAAAATTAGTGATGCCAACGACCCTAGCTTATCTACACAGCAAACCTATTATGTAAATAATGGTATTACAGACCTTGTTTTAGGCAACACTTCTGAATGGAACGACTTGTATGGTGCTGGTTTGACTTATGGCGGCAATAGCAAATTTGGAAGTTTAGGCAAAGGAAGCTTTTTGTATGCTAAAAAAGCTAACATCTTAGAAGGCTTAAATAATATTTATTATAATGTAGCTTGGACATTCCCTCCATTTACTGACGATGTAGTGGCCGAATTAACTAGCTTTTTGGACAATGGCGGAAACTTATTGATTGCTGGGCAAGACATCGGTTGGGCAACTTTTGACCCATCTAGCACTTATTCTACTGCTAATACGCAAGCTTTTTATAGCGATTATTTGCAAGCAGAATATATTGGTGATGGCGATGGCGAAAATGCGACATTAAGCCCTGTGATTACTGATGATACTTATGGCTTTGGCCTTATCGAATCTTCGGCGGTAGTAGATATGTATGATGGAAATATGTGGCCTGACCAAATTACACCTAACTCTGCGACAGCAACTCCTATTTTTACTTACAATGATGATGCGTCAAATGTGGCAGGTATCAAAAGTGACAATGGCACTTTCAAAGTGGTTTATTTAGGTATTGGTATTGAAATGATTGGAGACGAAGCAGTAAGAAATGAGTTTATGAAACTTACACACGATTGGTTTTATGATGGACTTATTGATGGTATCGACTATACAACTGCTTTGCAACAAATCATGCAACAAAATTATCCAAACCCTGCGAACCAAACTACTCGCATCGCTTTCGATAATTTGAACGAAAATGCTACTTTCACTTTGACTGACTTGAATGGTAAAGTAGTATTGACGCAAGCAATAGAAGCTGGCAATAACGGCTTAAACTTAAACACACAAAATATTTCAGCAGGTACTTATTTGTATCAATTGACAAACGAAAAAGGTACTGCTGTTGCAACTAAAAAAATGACGATTGTGCATTAATTTTTTGCATAAAATAGTTTAAATAACAAAGCATCTTGCTACATTGAAATAAATGTGGTAAGATGCTTTTTTTATAAAAAATATTAGACACACGAAAACAAATTTCCTCATCATTTTACTCTGTTGTTCTTTTTCTTTAAATGCTCAAACAGATTGCGATTGTTACGAAAGAATAGTCAATTTATCGAAATATTATACGCTTATGAAACAAGATAAATTGGCTCTAAAAACAATGAAAAAAGCCTTGCAATTTAAAGAAAAAGACAGTTGGCACAAAGACGACTATTTGTTGTTGGCGTTAAAATATGCTCAAGTGAGAGATTTTAGTAAAACAAAAGAAAATCTAGTAGAAAGTATGTCTTTGGGAATAAATCTAAGTCAGTTGCAAACAAATTATATATTAAATGAATTTAGCAACACTCATTTTTGGGAAGAACTATTAGTAGATGCACCTCTTTTAGCAGAAAAATTTAAAGAAAAAAGAAATGTTGAAGTCATATCCCAACATTCAAAAATTTCAACAATTCTTTTTCAATTTAGTTTTAATTATGAGCCTCCTTTAAATCCAAAAACATTTAAACCACACTTTATAGGTAACTACTCAGCATTAGATTTTAAAACTCAAAAAACTCATTTTGTATCAAATTTTAGTTTTCATATGAAACAGAAAGAAACTGTTAAGGTGGGGTGTCGAATTTAAGAATAACAAGAATATTGTTTTTCGCTCCAAAAAGTGCCAAAGA
>JBMZCV010000019.1:0-44623 GCA_049613665.1 Chitinophagales bacterium
AAACAGTCTTGACTTTTTTTGGTTCGTTTTTTTGGTCAAGCAAAAAAATGAACAAACTAGCGAAAAGCCGATTTCATAAAAGATATAAGGATCATATATCTTTTTTCGTATGAACTAATTGTTTTGAATATGACCACCCAAATTGTCAGACAACCGATTTAATTATCATTATTTTTATTTAAGTTTACTGTTTTTACAATCACACCAGAAGACACAACTCCTCCTGCAGCAGCTTTTCTATCAGTAACGTTTTGATGATGCTGCATTTCTTGTTTTTTTGCATTAGCTATTGCTTTTTTCTGTTTAATTTTTCCTTCTCTGCTACTGTTTTGAACAGCATTTTGGGCTTTTCTTTGTGCTGTGTTTGTTTCTTTAGCTAATTTTTGACCTTTTTTAGCTGCAGATGAATGAATAGCATCCTGTGTTTTTCCTCTAAATACAGTTCCGGCAGTTGCCGCAACAGCCGTCTCTGTCAAGTCAACCTCTCCTTTGTTTAAAGCTTGTTGTCCAACATTTAAAACACCATCGGTTGTCATTTCTAATGCGACTTTGGTTTTTGTTGCTAAATTTTTTGCATCTTTAATTCTGCTGATAATACCAACACCTGCTGCTCCTGCTACAGCGGAAGTAGCAATAGATGTTTTGTTTACATCAGTAAAAGCATCTAAGCCAGTTTTTCCTTGTATAAAATTTCCAGTTACTTGAAGTCCATAATCAGTAAGACCTCCTATTATACCACCAATGCACCAAGGACACTTTCCATCTGGGTCAATAAAACGGATAGGATTATTGAAAGTATAATTGTAAGGTGACCAGTTAGGCATATCACTTGCCAAAGGATCGACACTCGCCCACCTTGCCGTAGCAGGGTCATACATTCTAGCCCCATAATCATAAATACCTTCTAGCAGTTCCTCTTTGCCGTTGTATTTGTAGGCTTGTCTTGGGAAGTTGGGGTTTAGTTCTTGTGTAAAGCCGTCTATCGTTAGTCCGAAGGGGTAGTAGCTTAGGCTTTGGAATTGGAATTGAAATTGAAACAATCAAAATAAAGATACTACATTTTTAGGACAATTCAGCCTGTTTTTTAGGCTAATTTTCTTCAAAGTTGCTAATATTAGGGCTAGTACAGCTTACTTGTATAACTATCGTATCACCAACAAAAACTTTATCCTTAGCCTCTCTATCCAAACCTTCACTAGCGGTAAATTGTTTGTCGCCTACCCAATATTTATACTTAATAAAATAACCTCTTCTGTTTCTTACATGTTTATCAATAACTATAGCTATATTATCTTTGGAACATTCATCTAATTTATGTTTTTCATATAATGCAGATAAAACTCCCATTGACATAAGTCCTACCATAAAGAATAATAGTATCCAGTGTATTCTGCTCATAATATTTAATTTCATTTTTAGTTGGTAGCTAAAGCCTTCATTTATATTTTCTTGCTTTTAAGAAGGGGATTTTTTTGATATGCACTTATCTTCTTCAAATCTAAAAAGCCAAAACCAACTTTCAACTTAATATTGCCTAAAGTTTCCAAAAGTAATCTATCGTTTGATTTTTCTATTTTAATAGAAACGTAATTTTCAGTATTCCAACTTGATAATTCAATGTGAGAAATATCTATCAAGCTAAAAACAAGCTGTACCGTATTGTATTTAGATGCCACCCATTTTTTAGGCGGATGGATAGGATAATCTTTTAATTCTACAACCATATTTAGAGAAGAACAGTTCCTATCAAAATTTAAGGCAAATATTTCTACTTCATTCAATGACGGTATTTTTGAAAATATGGTATGAATACCTTTGTTATTTAATAAAAATTGTGTCCACATAATATTTGATTTTGTATTAAAAAACATCAAACAATTTATCATAAATTAAAAAGGTACTACTTCAAACAAAGAATCATCATTGTATTTTTGGTGTTCTTTTTCCAAAAATATTAATATCTCTTCTTTTAAATCTGTTGATATATCATTTATTTCTTTCAATAGGTTATAAACATTAGTTCTATCATTCGATTTAACTTTCATTATATCATCTTTAGTTTTTATATAATAAGTTCGAAAAGTATGGTAATTCATAGGACATATACAATATAATCCATGTTTTTTGTCATCAACCAAAATATCTCTATACATAAAAAAATTTTTCTTGTTTGATGGATAATAAACAGCTTTCCTTATTTTATTTACTTTTCGTTTTTGTTTTTTTGTATATTCTTGTTTAAACATAACTTTGTTCTCTTGATCCAAACTTTCTATTTTATGAATTCGGCAACTGCAAATTAATACAAAAAATAAAAATATGTAAATGTGTTTCATCTGTAATTTGTTTAAAGATTAAAAAAATGTCAAACCATTTATTTATTTTTTGCCTCCTTATAATCTTTGTAATATGGGATAATATCCTGTTTTATAATAAGTATAATTGGTATTAAAGGAATCAAAATGAAAATGAGTGGTGGTAACCAGTCAGGTTTTTGCATTCTTTCAAAAGCCACCGCATAAGAAAAGTTATAAGAATATAAAATTGGCCATTTTTTTTCATATTTTAGTTTTTCTTTTTCATATAAATTAAGTCTTTTTGACAATACAATCCTTTGTTTTGTACCGTTGTGAAAATATGAAAAGTATGCCTTATTATGTTTTATAGT
The DNA here is from genome assembly GCA_049613665.1 of Chitinophagales bacterium. GTDB lineage: Bacteria > Bacteroidota > Bacteroidia > Chitinophagales > UBA2359 > JBMZCV01. Next base: position 2,669 of record JBMZCV010000019.1, read on the forward strand.
ATCAATTTGAGCAACACCTTTTTTTTGGTCAAAGTAAAAGATAAATGGAGGACCCGCATCATAAATTGCATATATTAGAAAAGGTATAAAAATTACCAATAACATGATATTATCTTCTCTTTTTTGTTTTTTTGTTTTCTTCATCAAATACTTTATTTAACTTAACAAATGTTTCACTTAAAAAAACAAAAATATAGAAACCACATTAAATATAAAAATATTCCTAGCTATTTACAATAAAAATTTCGTATTTTCCCGTCTAAAAGCAAACCAAACTTTGCGAAAATTCATTACATAACATTCCAACAAAAAAACTTTTTATGTCTTTAGAAAACAAAAATAAATGGCTAGATAATGCTGCGAAAATTCGCAAAGGCGAAGAGCTTGATATTGACAAATTGCAGGCTTATCTGCAAAAACATTTGCCTCAAAATCAAGCCAATGAAGCACTTATAATTGAGCAGTTTCCGAAAGGCTATTCAAATTTGACTTATTTGTTGAGAATGGGCAATAATGATTTGGTATTGCGGCGGCCACCTTATGGTGCAAATATCAAATCGGCACATGATATGAGCAGAGAATTTCATATTTTGTCGAATCTCACGAAAATATATGACAAAACGCCCAAACCTTTGCTTTTTTGCGAGGATAAAAATATTATCGGAGCAGATTTTTACGTTATGCAACGTATCAAAGGCGTTATTTTGCGTCCCAAAATGCCAAGCGACATGATTCCAAATGCCGAAACGATGGCTGGCATTGCGAAAGCAGCAGTGGAAACTTTGGCAGAATTGCACGCTTTGGATTACAAAAGTACAGATTTAAAAAATTTGGGACGACCAGAAGGCTATGTAAAACGGCAAATTGAAGGTTGGACAAGGCGTTATTTTCGTGCCAAAACTGACGAAATCGGCATGATAGAACAAACAGCTAAATGGCTTGCCGAAAATATGCCAAAAGAAACAGCGACTTCATTGATTCACAACGATTATAAATACGATAATCTGGTGTTGGACAAAAGTGATTGGACGAAAGTAATCGGTATTTTAGATTGGGAAATGGCGACTATCGGAGACCCATTGATGGATGTAGGCACTTCGTTAGGCTACTGGATAGATGCCGACGACCATCCGAAAGTGAAGGCTTTGCAGTTTAGTCCAACGACTTCGGCAGGCAATCCGAATCGTGCCGAATTTGCAGAAATGTATGCTCAAAAAAGCGGCAGAAATTTGGACGATATTTTGTTTTATTATGTCTATGGCTTGTTTAAAATAGCCGTTATCATTCAGCAAATTTATGCTCGCTACAAAAAAGGACATACGCAAGATGCTCGTTTTGCACAGCTTATTCATGGCGTAAAAGCCTGTGGTTTGATGGCTACGCAAGCGATTAGTAAAAAACGTATTGATAGACTTTTTTCATAATTGTGAATTTGTTTAGGCACAAATAAAATTTTCAAACCATTAAGAAATTAAGAGCAGTTAAGCTTAATTTTTCTTTCTTTTATCAAACATTTTATAACAATGGATTGGACATTTTTTATAAAAGTTTTCAGTTTAATAAAAGCATCTTTTGGCAAGTAAAACATACTATTTTTCAGTTCAAAAGGCCATTACATTTGCAAATATTGGCTGCCTTAGCCTAAAAAAAATAGTATGTTTAAACTTTTGATAAAAAAACACTCGTTAAAAATTAAAATCACTACATTCAAATTTAGAAAATGACAGCAGCAGAAATAGAAGTTTTTACCAAAAAAATAACAACGGAAATTGAGAAGGTAAAAAAAGATATTATAGACCTAAAAGAACTGACGAAGCCGATTCCGCCAGAAAATTCTTTGGGCAGAATAACAAGAATGGACGCTATCAATAATAAAAGTGTGAATGAAGCCAATTTGCGACGCTCTCGCCGAAAGTTGAGCAAATTACAACAGGCTTTGCATCATGTCGATAAGCCAGATTTTGGAAAGTGTATGTCTTGCAAGCGTCAAATTCAAATTGGGCGTTTGATGTTTATGCCAGAAAGTAATAGATGTATTCGTTGTGCGAGATAATTTTTTCGTAAAAAAAATCAGTAATGAAACACAAGTTTTCTATCTCCTTTTTTTTCTCAAAAACAGTTCTATTACTTTGTTTATCAAGCTTTAATATATCATTATTTGCTCAACAATATGATTTCAACGAAAATTGTCAAACAGCTTATGAGCATATTTTAGCATTGCGTTTTGGCGAAGCAGAAATGATTTTACAACAAGAAAATTATCAAAATGCTGAAAATGTCGTGCCGCTTTTGCTAGAAAACTATCTCGATTTCATTGAAATTTTTATTACTGAAAACGAAAAAACTTTCAAACAGCTAGAGAAAAATAAAGCTTATAGGCTCGGAAAAATAGCGAAAAGTGCCAGCGATTCGCCTTATCATTTGTATTTGCAAGCCGAAGTTCATTTGCAATGGGCAGTTGCGAGGCTCAAATTTGAGGAATATATGAAAGCTTTTTGGGAAGTGCGAAAGGCTTATAAATTGCTGATTGAAAATAAAAGATTGTACCCAAATTTCTTTCCAAATCAAAAATCGCTGGGCATTATTCACGCTTTGATTGGCACCGTTCCAGATAGCTATAAATGGGGCGTTCAGATTTTGGGTTTGCAAGGCGATATTGAGCAAGGCATGAACGAGTTGCGTTTTTTTCTCGAAAAATCTAAAGCAAACAAACAGCTTTTTTATGATGAAGGTATTTTAATTTATAGCTTTTTCTTGATGTATTTGGAAAATAAACCTGAAAAAGCGTGGCAAGTTGCCCAAAAATTGCCGACCGAAAATCATTTAATGAATTGTTTTACTGCCGCAACCATCGCTATTCGCACAGGTCACAATGACGACGCTATTCGTATGCTAGAAAATAGAGCGACAAGCAAAGATTATCAAGCATTTTATTATCTTGATTATTTGTTGGGAGCAAGTAAACTCAATCGTTTAGATAGTGATGCTGATGTCGCTTTGCTGCGTTTTGTAGAACATTTTGAAGGCAAAAATTATTTGAAAGATGCTTACCAGCGTTTGGCGTGGTTTCATTTGCTAAAAGGCGATAGAGAAAAGTATTTTGAGTATATGCAGTTTTGCAAAACAAAAGGCAAAACAACACTTGATGCCGATAGACAAGCTCTGAAAAATGCCGAAAAAGATGTTTTTCCTAACATTTTTTTACTAAAAGCTCGTTTACTTTTCGATGCGGCTTATTACGAAAAAGCTTTAGCGATTTTGCAAGAAATTCAAGTAGATATTTTTTTGACGCAAAAAGAAAAAAAAGAATATATATATCGTTGTGGTAGAGTGTATGAAGGCTTGGAAAATTACGAAAAGGCTTTTGAATATTACAAAAAAACTATTGAGCTTGGAAATGCAGTAGATGGCAGTTTTTTCGCTCCGAAATCTTGCTTGCAGATGGCTAAAATTTATGAAAAGCAAGGCAATATAGAGCTGGCAAAACAATATTATAAGCGTTGTTTGCAGTTTGGTAGTTATGAGTATAAAAATAGTATGGAACAGCAAGCCAAAGCTGGTTTGAATAGATTAAAGAGTTTATAGTTTTTAATTGTTATTTTTTAGTTATTATGGTTTTAAATTTCAAAAACATCGTTTTAATGCTGATATTTGGTAGTTTATTTTCGTGCAATTCGAGCGAGGCACAAGTAAAAAATAGCACTTATCGTTTGCTGCTAAAAACGATGTATAAAAAAACAGTGCCGCTTTTGAGTGTGCAAGAATTGGCAAAAAACAAGAATAAATATGTGTTGTTAGATGCTAGAGAAATGGCAGAATATGAAGTTAGTCATATCGAAAATGCGGTTTTTGTAGGCTACGACGATTTTAAGGCAAAACGAGTAGCTGATATGGATAAAAAACAGCCCGTTTTGGTGTATTGTTCGGTGGGTTATAGAAGTGAACGCATTGGCGAAAAGTTGCAGAAAATGGGTTTTGAAGAAGTATATAATTTGAATGGCGGCATTTTTGAATGGCTCAATCAAGATGAAAAAGTCGTAGATAAGCAAGAACAGAAAACGAAAAAAGTACACGCTTTTTCGAAAACTTGGGGAATTTGGGTGGAAAAAGGCGAGAAGGTATATTGATTTTTTTTCCTTACAAAAAATGCTTCACAAAATTCCAAATAAATTGGAATTTTGTGAAGCATTTTGTTATTATTTTATTTTTATAAAATTTGAATGATACCTACATTTTCTTTGGGTTATACCATTCCGAATTCTTTTGGATAAATTACTGTTCCCGAAACGTCTTTAAGTCCATCGTTTACCATTTCAATTGCCATAAAAAAATTGGAAGGAACTTCAAATGGTGCTTTAATATTCCATTTTTCAGCCTGTTCAAATCCAAATTTTGGATAATAATGTTCATGTCCCAAAACTATGATTGATTTAAAACCCAAATCTTTCGCTACTTTAAAACCTTTTCGGATTAATTGTCCACCAATCCCACTTTTTTGAAATTCGGTTCGTACAGCCATAGGAGCAAGTGCCAAACTTTCATTTACTTCTCCTTCCTCATTTTTTATATTGATTTTGGTAAATAAAATATATCCTACGATTTTATTTTCGGTTGTCGCTACAATTGAAAGCTCTGGCACAAAAGCAGCCGAATTGTATCGCAAAGCCTCAACCAATTTCGCTTCATTTTCCTGTCCGAAAGCACTATGATTAACTTCAAATACCTCTGAAAAATCGCTTTTTGTTTCTTGTCTCAAAATTATTTTTCCTATCATTTTTCCTATTTATTTTTTTGAGTAACGTATAAAAATTGCTCTCAGGGGAAGAACGCTATAATTTTCGACCAAAAAAAATAATTATCTAAATGCTAGTTGAACCCTCTATTGCTCTTTCCACTAGGAAAACCATTGTTAGAAGGTGTAGAAAATGGATTGGAAGAATTGTCATTGCCACTTCGGCCACCTTTTCCAGTATCAAGCACATTATTTATTTTGCTATATTGCTGAATATTCGAAGGGTCTATGCTCGCCATCGCATTCATTACACGCACTTTTTCGGGCGACGAAACGCTGCTATGCTCAAAAATGCTAATGATTTCGTCTTTTTTAGTATTCACAAATACATCAACCGCCATAGACATTCTAGCTACTTGATTGGTCGTTTTCAATAGTTGAATAGCTGCCCAAATTGCATTTCTGCCTTGCTCTACATTCTCATTCATCAAATCTAAGCCAGAGCGGTGATATTGATAGTAAGCCTGACGCAATTTTTTGTGCTGATTGTTCAAAATATCTTCTACTAACCAATAGCGGTTTTGATGACGACTATCTTCCATCGCTTTCCAACCTTTTATAGGAGAGCGTTGTGCATTGCTCACTACATTTTGAGCCTTCACGAAAAGAGGGTCGCCTCCATTCGGAGCAAAACTTTCGTAGTCGTAAGCTATAATCATATAGGCATAAAACGCAAAAATAGAACTCAAATCTGACGTAAACGAATTGTCGTTGAACTGAACAGGCTGAAACTCTACATATTCAAATTTTACTTGCTTGTCGATATGATTAAACATCACACTCTCATAGCCAGAGTTCAAAATTGGGCGGCTAGATTGAATAGTCAATTGTGCCGAAAATACGCTAGAGCTAATTTCTTCCGTAATCACTAAGCTAAAATTGCAATTGATTTTTTCCTCTACCTTAAAAACATCATCTGTCCATTTTCGGCCATTCAAAAACTCCCTCAAATCGTTTTCCAATGTTATGAAAATGCGTGGGTCAGCTTGCTGCAATTTTGGAGATTCTACTGTTACTTGTGCATTTAATTCTTGTGCGTTAGCAGTTTTTTGAAAAAAAGAAAGGCACAATATGGCCAAAGTCAGCGATAATATATACTGTTTCATTATGCTTATGTTTAATGTTAATGTTTTTTTAAGAAAAGAAAAAAGCAATAGTGTTTGTCACTTAATACGTTTCAACAGTTTCGGTTTCCAAAACAGTTTTAGACAACAAACTCACAATTTTTTCGATAATATCGCCTGCAACTGCTGTTTTAGACTTTAACTCATATTCTCGCATATTATTGTATTTGTCCAAAATAGTTATTTTATTCGTGTTGTGCTTAAAACCTGCACCTTTATCTTGCAAAGAATTGAGAACGATAAAATCGAGGTTTTTCTTTTTCAACTTTTTGTTGGCGTTTGCAAGTTCATTATTTGTTTCCAAAGCAAAACCGACTAAAAGCTGTTTTTTTTGCTTTTTTGTACCCAAATAAGCCAATATGTCTTTTGTTTTTTTCAATTCTAAAAACATATTACCATCGTTTTTCTTAATTTTCACATCACTAGCTTGCACAGGCGTATAATCGCTCACGGCTGCCGCCAAAATCGCAATATCGCTATCCGAAAAATGCTTTGTTGTCGCTTGAAACATCTGTTCCGCAGTTTCTACCGAAATTACTTTGATGTCTGCCGAAGTCGGTCGCAAATCTGTTGGCCCCAAAACCATTGTCACATTTGCACCTTGTTTTAGTGCCGCTTCTGCTATCGCAATGCCCATTTTTCCAGAAGAACGATTGCCTATAAAACGCACTGGGTCTATGGGTTCGTGTGTTGGCCCTGCCGTAATCAATACCTTTTTATTGGCTAAATGTTTGTAAACGCCATTTTTCGCTGTTTCTTTTTCTGCAAAAAAATCATTCAAATAAGCGACAATATCTTCTGGCTCGGCAAGACGACCAGCACCACGCAAACCGCTTGCAAGTTCGCCATTTCCAACAGGAATAATTTTGTTTTCGGCCTCCTCCAAGAGTTTTATATTTCTTTGCGTAGCCAAATGTAGCCACATGTCCAAATCCATAGCTGGAGCGATAAAAACAGGGCAGCGTGCCGACAAGTAAGTAGCAACTAGCAAATTGTCGGACAAGGCGTGAGCCATTTTTCCGAGTGTATTTGCCGAAGCAGGAGCTATAATCATAGCATCGGCCCAGAGTCCCAAATCGACATGATTGTTCCAAAGTCCGCCTTCTTTTTTCACAAAGTCAGTCATCACAGGATTTTTGGATAAGGTGGCCAAGGTAAGCGGCGAAATAAATTCGGTAGCCGATTTGGTCATCACAACTTTCACTTCGACATTTTGTTTTACCAAAAGTCTAGTTAAAATAGCAGTTTTGTAAGCAGCAATGCTTCCGCAAACGCCAAGTATAATTTTTTTGTTTTTCAAATGCTCAAACATAAAGACAAAGTTAATGAAAAATTCTATTTTTTTTCTCAAAAATAAGCTTTCGCAAAAAAAGATAAAGTCTTGTACAACACAAAACGTTTTTTTCTATAAAAAAATATAGACAAAACAGCAAGCAAGGTAACAGTAAAAAATAAGCTCATGATTTGATTCAGAGATTTTTTGAGCGTTACCAAAGTCAAAATACTATAAAAAAGCATATAAAAACGCTTATTTAGAAAGTTTCTAAATAAAAATAAACTTTTTACATAAAAATGCGTTACTTTTGTACCAAAATTCAAGACATTAAGTGCCAAGCACTAATTTAATATAGCCTATTTGGGTGGTTCATGTATTAAAAATGAGCATGTTAGCTTCCACAAATAAGTTTTATTTTCAATGTTTGACTAAAGTTATTTAAACAATATGAACGAATTAAAATTGCCTGTTTATTTAGATAATAGTGCCACAACGCCTGTCGATCCTCGTGTTGTAGATGCTATGATACCTTATTTTACAGAACATTTCGGCAATGCAGCAAGCCGTAATCACCCTTTTGGTTGGAAAGCCGAAGAAGCCATAGATTATGCAAGAGAACAAGTTGCTCAACTTATTGGTGCAAGTAGTTCTAAAGAAATTATTTTTACTTCTGGTGCTACCGAAAGTATCAATTTGGCTTTGAAAGGTGCTGCTGATATGTATGCCAAAAAAGGCAATCACATTGTCACGATTAAAACAGAACACAAAGCTGTTTTGGACACTTGCAAAGTTTTGCAAAAAAGAGGCATTGATATTACTTATCTTGACGTGAAAGAAGATGGTTTGGTTACGCCAGAGCAAGTGCAAGAAGCTATTACGGATAAAACAATTTTGGTTTGCATCATGACGGTAAACAACGAAATTGGCGTTATTCAGCCTATCAAAGAAATTGCGGCCGTAGCTCATGCCAACCGTTGTTTGTTTATGACTGACGGAACGCAAGCAGTAGGTAAATTGGATATGAATGTAAACGAAATGGGCATTGATTTGATGGCTTTTACGGCTCATAAAATGTATGGCCCTAAAGGCGTAGGTGCTTTATTTGTACGTCGCAAGCGTCCTCGTGTGAAAGTGACTGCCCAAACAGATGGCGGTGGCCACGAAAGAGGTATGCGTTCGGGTACATTGAATGTAACAGGAATTGTAGGCTTCGGAAAAGCAGCAGAATTGGCTCGCAAAGAAATGGCAGCCGATAGAGAAAGAGTAAACTACTTGCGTGATAAGCTCGAAACTAGCTTACTAGAGTTGGAAGAGTCTTATTTGAATGGCAACAAAGAAAGTCGCACACCTTATATCTCAAATATTTCGTTTAAGCACGTTGAAGGCGAAGGTTTGATGATGGGTTTCAACAAAAGCATTGCGGTTTCATCTGGTTCTGCTTGCACATCAGCGTCTTTAGAACCTTCTCACGTTTTGAATGCTTTGGGCTTAGACGACGAGTTGGCACATTCATCTATTCGTTTTAGCTTAGGTCGTTTCACTACGGAAGAGCAGGTAGATTATGCGGTTGAAGAAGTGAAAAAAGCAGTCAATCGTATGCGTGAGCTTAGTCCACTTTGGGAAATGTTCCAAGAAGGAATTGATATTTCTAAAATAGAATGGGCAGCTCATTAAGTAATGTTCAAAAAATAACTTCTTTATTTGCCTTTGACATTTTCTGACCTACTTCGTTGAAAAGCCTCGCCATAGTTATGCTATGACTGTGTTTTTCGCCTTGTATCTCAAAAAATCTCTGTCTCAAATCGTGAACTTATTTTTTTGCCATTACTAAGAAACTTTTTAGTTTCTCTTTTTTCGTAAAAAAAATTATTCAACTATAAAATAACAAAGCTATGGCTTATTCAGATAAAGTATTAGACCATTATCACAATCCTCGTAACGTAGGTACATTAGACAAAAGCAAAAAAAATGTAGGCACAGGCTTAGTAGGTGCTCCAGAATGTGGCGATGTGATGCGTCTGCAAATTGAAGTGAGCGAAGAAGGCGTTATTACTGATGCCAAATTCAAAACTTTCGGTTGCGGTTCGGCTATCGCTTCTTCTTCTTTGGCTACCGAATGGCTCAAAGGAAAAAGCGTAGATGAAGCTGCTGGCATCGACAACATGGACATCGTAGAAGAATTGGCTTTGCCTCCTGTAAAAATCCACTGTTCAGTATTGGCAGAAGACGCTATCGTGTCAGCTATCAACGACTACCGTGTCAAAAATGGTTTAGAGCCTATCAAGCACGAAGAAAGTTTGGTACACTAAAAAAAGCCGTTGTTCGGTGTTTTCACCAACAACTAAAGCATTTTTTTAGTAAGTAGTTGGACAAAAATAATGATACCTTTCGTTTAAAGCTAACATACTGATTTTCAATGCGTTAGCAACGAATCGACCATTTATTAAATAGTGCTTGGCACTTACAAAAATATTTTTGCACCTTAAATTTTTTAAAGAGATGATTACGATAAGCGAAGATGCAAAACAACAAGTAGAAAAACTAATGACAGAAGCTAACTTGCCATCTGACTATTTTGTTAGAGTAGGCGTAGTTGGTGGTGGTTGTTCTGGTTTGACTTACAAAATGGATTTCGACAACGAATCACGAAGCGACGACCAAGTTTTTGAAGACAAAGGCACAAAATTGGTAACTGACCTAAAAAGTTTTTTATATCTTTTTGGTACAGAGCTCAGTTTTTCTCGTGGCCTTGAAGGGCAAGGTTTTCATTTCGTCAATCCAAATGCTGCTCGTAGTTGTGGCTGTGGCGAAAGCTTTGCGGTATAATTGTCAAGTACATTTTACGATAAAAAAAGGCATTGCAAAATTCTAATATTGGAATTTTGCAATGCCTTTTTTGTTTTTGACGAAAGCCTTTATTTCAATGGTTCGGACATTTATAAGTAGTCGGACAGATTTATTCTACAAATTGTGAAAACTAACACGCTGAATATCAAAGCATTAGCACGAAACAAAGTGTATAACAAATAGTGCTTGGTACTTACATTTTTTTATCAAAGGTTTAAACATACTATTTTTTTTAGGCTAAAGCGACCAATATTTGTAAATTTAATGGCTTTTTGAACTAAAAAATAGTATGTTTCGTTTGCCAAAAGGAGCTTTCTTATTCAACTAAAAATTGTTATAAAAAATGCCCGAACCATTGTTATTTCACTTCTTCATAATAAAAATCCGAAAAGCCTTTAAAAACCTTTCCAAAAACGTATTCCTGAATTAAAAACATATCGTCTTGGCCTTCGATAAACGCAAAATACCTATCGCTGTCATAATCCATCGCAACGCCATTCACATCAACCTGTTTTTTTGTTCTTTTGTTCACATCTCTATGATGGATATTTAGCTGTTTTGTCTTACCGTTTTTATCCGTAATTTTCAATCGACAAAAAGCCTTGCTATTTCGTATCGAATCAATTTTGGGATATTCATTTTCATAAGCTTCCGAATACAAACGCTCAAAAGAATTGAGATAAGTAGCTGCTAATGGCTTGTTTAAACGCTGTTTTTCGCTTATTTTTTCAGAAGGCGAACTTACTGCATATTCATTCTTATTGCTCACAGTAAGTGCAAAAGAGCGTTCTGGTTTTAGTTCATATTTCGCCTCAATCTTCGCAATATCATCTGCCGCATAATCCAAAAGAAGACGGTCTCGCCACGCTTCAAGTTGATTGGAAAAACGAGGCAATATATTGCCATCTAAGCCTTTTATATTCACAACATAAGGCTGCTCGCTATTTTTCAACAACATAAAAAGGCCATTGCCTGTGCTAGTAGTGCTGCCCATAGCATATTCCTTAAATGGTTCGGTTTGCGAATCAGCATAAATTTTAACCGTTTTTATTGGTTTTTCAAACTGCTTTATCACGCTATCATACGCATCTTTGCCAACAGGAAATTTTACACTCAATTGTTTCATCGTTTCCAACAAACCATTCACAAGCTCTGGACTTGCTTTATAATATTGATTGACACGCCACTGCCCTGCTCCTTTTTTTTCTAAGGTTAATGTTCTTTTCGTTTGGCTAAAAATCTCAATTTTTGTGATGCTTGCTGTATCTTTCACTGCAAAAGCCATTTCGGCCGCATTCATGCTTGCTTTTTGTTGGTTGAAAACAAGAAAATAAGCCGTAGCTGCCAAAAAAAGTAAAATGATTAAATATGTGCTGTTTCGTTTCATAGTTTTTATTAAGTACCAAGTACTATTTAATAAAGCATTCGTTTAGTGGCTAACGCATTGACAATCAAGGTGTTATCTTGTACTGTAATGCCCAAAAACTTCTGAACGACTACTTAATATAAAAAGACCTTCTGTTTATCGAAAAAAAATATTATTGGTAATATCGCTAAAAACTAAACAATTTGAAAGAAAAGCAACGAAAAATATGAAGTCAGTATTTGTTGTCGTTTTTTTGGAAATAAGATAAAAGCTAAAAAATATCTTTTTTTTGGCTAAAAAAATAATCGTAACTATTTAGCGATAGGCTTTTGAGATAAAAAACAAAGTTTTTTTTATTTAGATAAACCGCTGTCTTGAACTGAATAGCATCGCTATTGAGTGAAAAAAAGCTAAAATATAAATGAAAAAAGGTATTTTTTAGCCAAAATTGCTAGTGCTAAATAGTTACGTTTTTTTCTTTGACTTTTTTGTTTTGAAAAAAAATCTTATGCAAAGCAGTATATCGTTTATTTAAAGGGCTGATAATTGTTAAAAAAAATCTGTTCTTTTAGAAAATGAAAAAAATCTTAAATTTATAAATTGAACGAACTAACTTTGAAAGTGTAGTTAATATTGCAAAAAATCTAGTTAGTTTTACCGATTCATTAGCTTTCATAGCCAAAAAAGCTATTATTTTTGTTATTTTTGTTCGCATTTTTAGAACAAAAAAAAGGTTTATACTTTTCAATAAAAAATAAGTGTTTTTTTTATTTGTATAAAATATTTAGTATCAAAAAACAACAAAACAATTAATAAAAAATACAAAATCATTCATATATCATTATTGCCTCAGCAAATTGTAACAAAAAAATCAAACTATAAATGAATTTTAAACAATTTAAAAAAATTAATAATATTACGGGCTGGCTCATGTTCTTGTTTGCAGCAGCCGTATATACTTTAACGATGGAAGGAACTGCTAGTCTTTGGGACTGTGGCGAGTTCATTGCTTCCGCTTACAAAATGCAAGTAGTGCATCCACCTGGAGCACCGCTTTTCTTGATGATTGGCCGTATGTTTACGCTTTTAGCTGGCGGCAACCCTGAATTAGTATCTCTCACGATGAACTTTATGTCGGCCATCTGCTCGGCATTTTCCATCATGTTTCTCTTTTGGATAACGACACATATCGCTCGCCGAATGCTGATTTCTGCCAAAGAAGGTGCTGTTTCGGTCGAAAACACCATTGTAGTCATTGGGGCAGGCTTGATAGCCGCACTCTCTGGCACATTTCTCGATAGTGTTTGGTTTTCGGCCACCGAAGCCGAAGTATATTCTATGTCATTGATGTGGACTTCCATAGTGTTTTGGGCAATGCTCAAATGGGAAGAACGTGCCGATGAACCTTATGCCGATAGATGGCTTTTATTTATCGCTTTTATGGTCGGTTGTTCTATTTTCGTGCATTGGCTCAACTTGTTATCTATTCCAGCTATCACGTTTATCTATTATTTCAAACGATACGAAAGCTCTCGAAAAGGCATGATGTATGCGTTTTTGGCTTCTATTGCTATTGTTGGCTTTATTCTATGGTTGATTATACCAGGCCTAGTTTCTATTGCAGCAAAAATAGAATTGGTAATGGTAAACAGTATGGGAATGCCTTTTAATAGTGGTGTTATTTTCTTTTTATTGCTTGTTATTGGTGGTTTAGTTGGCATTTTGCTATATACTTACAAAAATGGCTATGTCATTTTACATAACGCAACAATAGGCGTAATGTTTATTTTGATAGGCTACTCTACTATTACAACAACGGTTATTCGCTCAAATGCAGAGCCAAATATCGACATGAACTCGCCACGAGATATAGTGAGTTTGTCTTCTTATTTGAACAGAGAACAATATGGTTCACGTCCATTTTTATTTGGTCATTATTATACCGACAAGGTAGATGATGTAAAAGTCATTGGCACAAAATATTATAAAGGAAAAGATCGCTACGAAGATGTTGGCGACAAAATTGAATATGTTTATTCGGGCAAAACCGTATTTTTTCCACGAATTTATGACCTCAATCACAAAGAACGATATGAACAAGGTTTGGGCATCAGAAAAGGCAAAAAGCCAACTTATTTCGATAACTTAAAGTTCTTTTTTAGCTATCAAATCGGACATATGTATGTGCGATATTTCATGTGGAATTTTGTAGGCCGCCAAAATGACGAACAAGGACTTTGGGGCGATAAGAAAAACGGAAATTGGGTGAGCGGAATCAATATGATTGACGGAATGCGTTTGGGTTCACAATCCTATTTGCCAGACCATATCAAAAATAATCCGAATCGAAATACCTTTTATTTCTTGCCTTTGCTACTTGGACTTTTAGGGCTTGTATTTCATTTTACCAACGATAGAAAACGTGCATTTGTCATCTTTCTCCTTTTCTTTTTCTGTGGTGTGTCCATCATTATTCAAGGAAACTCGCCACCTATTGAACCAAGAGAAAGAGACTATATTTTTGCGGCTTCCTTCTATGCCTTTACCATTTGGTTGGGCATTGGTTTAGTGGCACTATATGATGTGTTGAAATCTTATATGTCGGGCAAAATGGCGGCTAGTTTGGCTACTGTTTTGTGTTTGAGCGTACCTGCTCTCATGGGTTTTCAAGGCTGGGAAGACCACGACAGAAGTGGCAGAACGGCTGCTAGAGATTTTGCAGCAAATTACTTAAATTCTTGTGCTCCAAATGCTATTCTTTTTACACAAGGCGACAACGATACCTATCCGCTTTGGTATGCTCAAGAAGTAGAAGGCATCAGACGTGATGTGCGTGTTGTAAACCTTAGTTTGCTGGGTGTAGATTGGTATATTGAGCAGCTTCGCCGAAAAGTGAATGATGCAGCACCTGTGCCAATGACTCTAGCACCTGAAAAAGTGCGAGGTACGGAGCGTGATGTCGTTTATTTCAAGCAAAATACCGCTATTGCACCCGAAAATACATCAGTGGAAATGAAAGAAATTTTGCGTTTTATAGCCGATAGTAGCCCACAATCACGCATACAAGGCGAAGTAGATTATTATCCTACCCGCAACTTTAAATTTAAAGTGAATCAAGCTAATTTTGCAAAACACAATGCTCTAGCACCTGAAGATACTGCTCGACAAGTTTCGGAAATCGAGTGGCGTTTGAGCAAGCAGAGTTTGTATAAAAATGACTTGATGGTATTAGATATTATCGCTGCCAATGATTGGAAACAACCTGTTTATTTCGCTATTTCAGTAGCTCCAGATAGCTATTTGGGTTTAGAAAAATACTTTCAGCTAGAAGGCTTGGCTTATCGTCTAGTGCCAGCAGAGGTGCAATATCCTACCGACCCAGCAAGTGGCCGAGTAGATAGAAGCCAACGAGGAACGGTAAACCCAGACATTATGTATGATAATTTGAAAAATAAATTCAAATTTGGAAATATCGAAAACCCAGATGTGCATGTAGATACTGATTTGCGACGTATGATTTTCAATTTTAGAGGCAATTTTGCACGTTTGGCAGAGTCTTTCTTGAAGCGTGGCGACAAGCAAAAAGCTGTTGAAGTATTAGACTATTCGCAGCAAATGATGCCAGACCATGCGGCTCAATACAACTTCTATATGTTTACGACCATTGATGCTTATTATGCAGCAGGAGCTTATGAAAAAGCCAACGAATTGACAGAAATAGTAGCACAACGCCTTGTCGATGAGTTGAAATACATTAACCGCTTGCCGAAAAATGAGCAGAAATATTGGGAGCAAGAAACGCAGTTGAATAACTATTTCATTCAGAAATTTATTAAAACTGCCGAATCAAAAGGCGAAGCAGCATTTGCCAAAAAGCTAAAAGATATGAGCAATATCTAAAAAAATAACCTAAAAAAGGTGGTTATAAAAACCACCGCTATTGAGCTTTTTTCGGCTCAATAGCGGTAGGTTTTATACCTACCAAATCTATTTTTTTAAACCCAAAATCCTCCGCTTCAATAACTCCGCCAGCCGCCAAATCATTGAGCCAAATATGGCCAATACGCACACGAACAAGCCTTAAAGTTGGAAAACCTACCGCCGCACTCATTTTGCGAACCTGCCGAAATTTGCCTTCTTTCACAGTCACAGATGCCCAGCTTGTTGGGCCATGTCTTTCTTCTCTTATCTTTTTTGCAGGTATTTCAAAAATTGGAATAGGCTCTAAACGACTAGCTTTGCAAGGCAATGTCATATATTTTATCCCTTTAAAACCTATTTCTACGCCATTTTTCAAGAGTTCTATCGCCTCGTCAGTAATTTCGCCATCTACCTGAATATAATATTCCTTTTCCACTTTTTTGCTACGCACTTGCTCACTCACTTTGCCATCTGTGGTAAGCAAAAGCAAACCTTCCGAATTTTTGTCTAAACGGCCGATAGCCATTGTTTTTTTTGGAAAATCGTGCAGTTCTCCCAAGAGTTTTCTATTTTTTCGTGTTGTTTTATTGTAAACAAACTGCGACAAATAGCCAAAAGGCTTATGAATAATAAAATGACGGTGTTTTTCCATAAAAAATACTATCTTTAAAGGCACTTATTTTTTCAAATAAAAAAAGCTTTGCTGATGTCAAAAATTATCAAAAAAGAATATACAAATGGCGAATTGACAGTTATTTGGCAACCCAAAAAATGTATTCATGCTGCTAGTTGTGCCAAAAATTTAGCCACAGTATTCAATCCAAAAAAACGGCCGTGGATAAATATGGCTGGCGACACAACCGAAAATATCCAAAAAACGGTAGATACTTGCCCTTCTGGAGCTTTGAGTTATCGTTTAAATGAAGCAGAAACCAATTCATCAATTTCAAAAGAAACAACAAATATGGACAATCAAAACAAAACCGATATTAAAATGTTGGGCAATGGCCCTTTAATGATAACAGGAAACTGTAAAATTACAGACCCTTCGGGCAAAGAAATCGAAGTAAAGGAAAAATTCTTTTTGTGTCGTTGTGGTGCTTCTACCAACAAACCATTTTGCGATGGCAAGCACAAAAAAGCAGGATTTACAGATTAACTCTTTGAAAACGTAAAAATATCTTTTTCAAGCATCAAGAATATTTTATAAAACGAAAAAACCGCAACATCAAATGAATGTTGCGGTTTTTTATGGTAGCCCGTACGGGAATCGAACCCGTGTTACCAGAATGAAAATCTGGCGTCCTAACCCCTAGACGAACGGGCCTTTTCAATAATGAAAAGCATTATATAACGTTTCCGTTTTAATGCGATGCAAATTTACAATCTTTTTTTAGTTTTACAAACTTTTTTGAAGAAAAAATTAAAAAAAACAAAAAAAAAATAGAAAAAAACGACTTGCTCATTAAGATTGAGTAATTTTGCAGCGTAAAATGTATTGTTTAGCTTATAAAAGCCTAAAAACAACTTAAAAGTTCCATTTTTTTGGTTGTTTTTATACAAAAAATAGCTACAAACATTTTTTTTTTTGAAAATCCTATTTTATAATATCAAAATATTTTTTTATTGCTATGGCAAACTTAAAAATAGCTATTAATGGTTTTGGTCGTATTGGTCGTCTTTGTTTTAGAGCATTATTGGACAAGGGTTTAGACAACATCGAAATTGTTGCTATCAACGATTTGACAGGAAACGCTACTTTAGCTCACTTATTGAAATATGATACCGCTCACGGAAAATTTAACGGTACAATCAGTTCAGATGCTGATAGTTTGACAGTAAATGGAAAGCGTATCAATGCGTATGCTGAAAGAAACCCTGCCGCTTTGCCGTGGGGCGATTTAGGCGTTGATGTAGTATTGGAATGCACAGGCCGTTTTCGTCATATCGACGAGGCTTCAAAGCATATTACTGCTGGTGCAAAGAAAGTATTGATTTCTGCTCCAGGTAGTGGTGGCGTAAAAACAGTTGTTTTGGGTATCAATGATGGTACTTTGACAGCAGAAGATAAAGTAATTTCTAATGCTTCTTGTACGACAAACTGTTTGGCTCAAATGGTGAAAGTTTTGGAAGAAAATTTTGGTATTAAAGAAGGTATTTTCACAACGGTTCATGCCTACACTTCTGACCAAAATATTCAAGATGCTCCACACAAAGATTTGCGTAGAGCAAGAGCAGCGGCTCAAAATATCATTCCTACAACAACAGGTGCGGCCAAAGCAGTTGTTCAGGTTTTTCCACAAGTGGAAGGCAAACTGACAGGTATTGCGGCTCGTGTGCCTGTGATTACAGGTTCGCTTACTGATTTGAATGTGAGTTTGAATAAAAAAGCTACGGCTGAAGAAATCAATGCGGCTTTTCGTGCTGCTGCCGAAGGCGAATTGAAAGGTATTTTGGAATATACGGAAGAACCGCTTGTTTCTACTGACATTGTGAGCAATCCTCATTCTTGCATTTTCGATTCGGGTATGACGATTGTGGTAGGCGATATGGCAAAAATCATTGGCTGGTACGACAATGAAGCTGGCTATGCTAATCGTTTGGCTGATTTGGCTGTGAAAATGGCTAGTTTCGCCTAGTTTTTTCTATAAAAAATAGCTACAAAAAATAATAATTTGGGAAATGATGTATTTGCTTTTTATAAAAAATCAGATACATCATTTTTTTCGCAAAAAAAATAAAACAATATGATAGTAATAGGCGATAAAATTGTCAGTTTAGATGTTGTAGAAGAACAGTTTATTTGCAATTTGAAAGTTTGCAAAGGCGAATGCTGCATTAAAGGCGAGGGCGGAGCTCCGCTAGAAGACGATGAAACAGGTATTTTAGACGATATTTATGATGACATCGAAAGCTATTTGACAGAAGAAGGTAAGGCAGAAATTGCGAAACAAGGACGCTATACTTTGTCGGAAGACGGCACTAAAATGGTTACGCCTTTGATTGATGGCGGTGCTTGCGTATATCTCAATTACGACGAATTGGGAATTGCGAAATGTGCTATACAAAAGGCTCATGAAGAAGGTGTTGTCGATTGGCCAAAGCCTGTATCTTGCCATCTTTATCCGATACGAGTGGAGAAATATGAAGAGTTTGATGCTGTCAATTATTTTCGTTGGGACATCTGCAAAGCGGCTTGCAAGCTTGGAAAGGAACACAAAGTAGCTGTGTATGAATTTTTGAAAGAACCGCTTGTTCGCAAATATGGCGAGGAGTTTTATGAAGAACTTGATGCGGCAGCACAGTATATGAAAGAAGAAAAGAAAAGTAAGTAAGATGTTGTTTTCTTTTTTCCAAATAAAAAATAGCGATAACTCCTAATGGACTTATCGCTATTTTTATATGTTCTTCTGTTTTTAGAAAAAGCTTCTACGCCTCTACTGCTGCATTTGCTGCCGCTTCCATAGCCGCATTTTTAGCTTCTACCTCTTCATTTCGTTTTTTGACAACTTCCATAAAGTCATCAACTTCTATATTTTCTTTCGAAATAGCCAAGTTGCCTTTTAGCCAATCCATGATTTTCATGTTAATCAACTCTTCTGTTACTTGCTGTCTAAATTTAGGGTCTTGCATTTGCTTATCTACCAAAGACTGAAAATCGAAATCCAAAGGCACGCTACCATACATACGCAACAATTGGTCACGGAAGCCCATATAAGCCATATCTTCAATTTCATCTTCGTCAATTTGCATATCATTGGTTCTGAAAATATGCCCTTTAATCAACTGCCAGCTCATGCTTTGCTTAAAGCCTTCAATTTTATGTGTTTCAGCTTCGTTGAAGTCTTCACGAGTAGTTCTAAGATACCTTAGAATGAACTCATCTGGCAAACCTACTTTTATTTTTTCATTTACCGTATCAACAATCATTGCATCTAAGTAGTTGGTACGCATTTCGTCAAATGCCTTAGTCATTTCTTTACGCAATTTGTTTCTGAAATCTTCTTGCGTCAATACTTTGTCTTCCTCCTCGCCAAAAGTGATTTTGTTTGAGTTGTCGCCAAACAATTTTGTGTGCAATTCTTCATTAAGAGCTGCTTTTTCCAAACGTTTGGCTTCCAAAATAGTTAGCTTAAATTTTGGAGAAATTTCATCAATATTAATATCAGAATCTGCTTTAATGCCTAAAATAACGCTTGCAATTTGCTCTTTTTCTTTGTCGATATAATCAAAAATATCAATAACGACATCATCTCCTGTTACCAAAGTTGTGATAATATCTCTTTCGCTACCTGCTTTGAAAATATCAACAGGCATAGTTGTTTCATTCACTACACCATCTTCTTTCACATTGTTGTCTGCATCGCATTCTTCCAATTTGACACTCAAAATGTCTTTTTCTTCAAGCGAAACATCTGCTTCAATGGCTTTTAATTCGCCATTTCGCTCTAAAATTTCATTCAATTTTTGCTCAAAGTTTTCATCAGACAAAAACACCTGATAATCTGTAAGTGCGATAGCCGAAGTATCTAGCTCAATGTTTGGCATCAAACCCATTTCAAAAACAAAGTTATAATCTTTTGCTTTTGTAGCTTCCAAAGCATCTTTTGCTTCAGTCATAATAGGCTGCAAAATATATTGAATGTCTTCTTCTCTCAAATATTCGGGCAAACTTTCTTGCACGATTTTTTGCAACAAATCATTTAAGGTTTGTGTGCCATATACTTTTCTCAAAAAACCGATAGGTGCTTTACCTTGGCGAAATCCTCTAATATTAGCTGTTTTTCTAATTTTTTTGAGTTCTTGCATAAATTTAGCTTCGTAGTCGCTAGGTTCTACCGTAATGGTTAGTGCTGCATGCAAATCGCTGATATTCTCTGTGCTAAATTTCATTGATATTTTAAATTTTACGAAACCATTTGCCAAAAAAAATAATTTCTTCTGTTTGTCGAAATGTTTTTTTGTTTTATAGCATATAAAAAAAACTAAGTGCCAAGCACTCTTTAATGTGACTTGTTTGGGTGGCTAACGCATTGAAAATCAAGGTATTAGCTTCCACAAATGAGCATTTTATTTTTTTTGTGTAAATATGCTATCAAATAGTTACGATTTAACTAAATAAGTATATTTAAAAAAAGTAACTGTTTAGGTATAAGGTTTTGAAATAAGAAAAGCTATTTTTACTTACAGTAAGGTTGTTTTTGAGCAAAACAACTAAAATGTAAACAACCAATAGTTTTTTTAGCCAAAATTGTTAGGATTAAATAGTTACAAAAAAAATAGCACAATTAACAACAAAATAACAATCATATTTCATAGAAATAGTCTTGTTATTTTGTAACTAATGTGCTACATGATGTCTGCTAGTGCGGATGAAGGGACTCGAACCCCCACGCCTCACGGCACTAGATCCTAAGTCTAGCGCGTCTACCAATTCCGCCACATCCGCTTAAATGTGTTTTTTAATAGCGAGTGCAAAGATACTCTTTTTTGTTTTTATTTACAATTTTTTAAATAAAAAAGTTTCAATTTATTTATAAATAGTATAAAATAATGTGTCTTTCTAACTTTTTTCGCTCAAAGGCGATGCTATTTATATCCAAAATCGAATTGAGTCGAAAATCTGAACAATGTTTTGCAGGCCTTCAGAAATTGGTTTTGTCCATTGTGCATCTGCCGAACTAGCCACAATAAATGACACAAATAAACCATATATCAGCAATAAAACAATAGCTTTGATACGTCCCATTTGCTCACCTACATAAAAAAGAAAGAAAATAATAATGGTAATAAATAGAAGTATGAGTTGTAGTTCTGTAATGTCAGCAACAGTATCGGCACTCATAGTAAGCGGCCCGTAAATGCTCGTAAACAGAAAAAGTGGCAGTCCGAGTGCAAAGCAAATATCGAAAATGTTGCTACCCAAAGCGTTTGACAAGGCATCGTCGTAGTTTCCTTTCATGCTATCACGCACCGAAATAATGGTATCAGGAACGCTCGTGGCGGCGGCAGCTACAATAACAGCGATAAAATAAATCGGTATATTTAAGGCAAAAGCCAAGCCTTCGCAGCCATGTACCAAAATAGCACAAGCTGCTCCAATCACTCCTGTGGCGATAAGCAATAATGGCCAAGCCGTAGCATTATTAATTTCTCGATTTCCGACAACCAAACTTTCGAGGTCTAGGCTCAACAAGCTTGCAAGCATAGATTTAGGGTTTTCATCATGTTCGGTAGTCTCTATTATTTCGTCTATTTCATTTTCGTCTATTTCATTTTTTTTCATGCTAATGAGCATATAGGCAACATAAACACCATAAAAAAGCATAAGCAATAGTCCGTGCCACCAATATAAATGAGTGCCGCTAATAAAATAAATCAATAATATTTCTCCCAAAATGAGAAATAATCCATCTCGTAAAATTACTTTTTTGGAAACGCTTACTTGCTGACTAACGCCAAAAAACAATACTGATAAAATAACTAAAGCAGGGATAACAACTCCATTAAAAACAGCACTACCTGCCGTAGTACCTACACCGCCAGCAAAGCCGCCAGCATCGTACATAATAAATAAAAAAAACAAGGTAGTAAAAAGCTCAGGTATAGAGCTTGCAATAGCATTAATGGTTGCTCCTCGCACCCCTTCCGATAGATTTCTTCCTAAGTATTCAGATGCAACCTCAAAACCATCGCAGGCTTTCCAAATAATATAACAGGATAAACTAATAAGTAATAGTGACCCAATAACTGCCATTTGCGTATGAATTGTGTTTTTTAGTATAAAAATAGAAATAAACATTTTTTTTAGCTAAAACTGCTAAGGATACTGTAAAGCAAGTTTATTAAAGTTTTCATGAAAAGACTTATTTTCTTGTTAAGACGTGACAGGCTTTTAAAAACCTATCACATCTCAGCTAATTCAAAGTTTTTACTTTAATGTCTCTTTACTTTTAAATCCACCTATAAAAGGTTGATGAGTTTATTGCTAATAAAATTGCGACTCGCTACCATATCGTGATGCAAAATGCGGTCTTTATCCAAAAAATCAACTTCTTTGCGATAGGCTGCCACTACTTTTTCAATGATAGGCGAGCTTTTCAAATTTACCTTAGCTTGCTTTTTTTGCAAATCAAAGGCTTGTGTAGCTACAAACAATTCTATCGCTAATATAGTTTCCAAATTTTGCACAACTTTGTAACATTTTGTTCCTGAGTTCGCTCCCATACTCACATGGTCTTCTTGTCCATTAGAAGAGGTAATATTGTCGATAACGGCAGGTACTGCCAATTGTCTATTTTGGCTCACTACGGAAGCGGCTGTATATTGTGTTATCATTAAGCCAGAGTGTAATCCTGCTTCTTGTATCAAAGAAAATGGTAAATTTCGCTCCCCTCCCAACAGCTTGAAAACTCGTCGTTCGGAAATACTACCCAGCTCTGCTAAAGCCATGCTTAAAATGTCGAGTGCCATAGCCAAAGGTTGTCCATGAAAATTGCCACCAGAAACGATGAGGTCTTCGGCTTCAAAAATATTCGGATTGTCTGTTACTGCATTAATTTCTCGGTTTATTATTTTTTGACAATACGAAATAGCATCTAAACTAGCTCCATGCACCTGTGGCACACAACGAAAAGAATAGGCATCTTGCGTTTGTTCTTTTGGTGTCAAAACCATTTCGCTACCTTCCAAAAAGCCTACAATGCGTTTGGCTACTTTTTGTTGTCCTTTTTGCCGTCTTATTTTATGAATCAGAGCATTGAAAGGAGCAATTAAACCGTCGTAGGCTTCGAGACTAAGTGCCACAATAAAATCGGCAACTTTTGCGAGGTCTTTCGCCAATTTGACACAATAAACACCATAGGCAGACATAAATTGTGTGCCATTGATAAGTGCCAAACCTTCTTTTGCCTGCAAAGTAATTGTTTTTATGTTTTTTTGTGCCAAAACTTCTTCCGCAGCTTGTTTTTTTCCTTCAACCCAAAACTCTCCCATGCCCAAAAGTGGCAAGGCCAAATGAGATAGTGGTGCTAAATCGCCCGAAGCTCCTAAAGAACCTTGTTGATAGATAACAGGAAATAAATTATTATTATAAAAATTTATTAAACCCTGAACAGTAGCTAATTGAACACCTGAATGGCCATAAGATAAAGATTGTATTTTGAGAAAAAGCATCATTTTTACGATGTCGAGTGGCACGGTTTCTCCTATTCCACAAGCATGTGACATGAGCAAGTTGCGTTGTAAATCGGATAGTTTTTCCTTCGAAATACGAATATTGCACATAAAGCCAAATCCTGTATTGATGCCATAAAAAATAGCATCGGTGTCACTTATCTTTCGATTCAAATAGGCATTGCAAGCTACTATTTTTTGACTTGCTGTATCTGAAAGCGTTATTTTATTTTTTGAAGCTACAAAATTAAAAACTTGTTTTAATGTTAACTTTTTCGTGCTGATATGATGATTTTTTTGTTTCATAAAACTGAATAAATTGATGTGAAAAAGTTTGAAGTTACAAAAAAAGAAAAAAAAATTTTATTTTATACTGTGTTATGCTTTTCTTCTTTACGAAAAGAACACAATTTATTATTTCCTATATTTTTTTCTTCCCAAAAAACAGCATCATACAACTGAGGAGCGACAATCCCTTCGCCCCAAGATTGTGAGCCAACAAAAATTCGTGCTTCGTCCCAAAGTTTTGAGGCAATAAAAGAATCTAGCACTTGTTTGCCTCCTTCTACAATAAGCGATTGTATGTTGTTGGCATACAAATATGCGATTATTTGTGGTAAAATATTTTTTTCGAAATCAAGCGTTTGGAAACACAAATTATTCTTATTCTTACTTTTTTTAGCCGTAAAAACTACCGTTTTGTGTTGGCCATCAAAAAGGTGTAAATTTTTGGGCAAGTTCAAATTTCGGTCTATCACCAAGCGAAGCGGCTGCTTGCCTTTCCAAAGTCTTGCTGTCAATTGAGGATTGTCTATTTCGGCAGTTTTTCTACCTACCAAAATGGCTTGCTCTTCGGTTCGCCATTTATGCGTTATTTTTTTTGCCAAAGCATTGCTAATCCACTTTTGAGTTGCTTGCTTGCTTGCCATAAAACCATCGGCTGTTTCTGCCCATTTCAAAATAATATACGGCCGCTTTTTTTCGTGAAATGTGTTGAATCTTCGATTGAGCCATTTGCTTTCTTCTTCCAAAATGCCTGTTATAAGCTCAGTATTCGCTTTTTTAAGCTTTTTGAGGCCATTGCCAGCCACTAACGCAAAAGGATCAAGTTGGCCAACGATAACCAAAGGTATTTTTTTTTCTATAACAAAATCAGCACAAGGCGGTGTTTTTCCATAATGCGAGCAGGGTTCTAAATTGACATAAATGCGAGAAAAAGGCAAGTATTTTTCATCTGCTTTTGCCACCGAAAAAATAGCATTTCGCTCGGCATGATTGCCGCCATACTGCTGGTGATAGCCTTCGCCAATAATTCGATTTTCATACACAATTACTGCTCCTACCATAGGATTGGGAGCAACTTTGCCTTTGCCCTTTAGTGCAAGTTCCAGACATCGTTTCATATATATTTCATGTTTCTCAAATGTCATTTTTTTTTATTTGAATTTATGAAAAATTATTTACATCTTAGTAAAATATTAGCAATAACTGACTTAACTCTGAAAGCTAACACCTTGATTTTGGTACATTAACACAAATCAGTATATTCATTAAAGTAGTGCTTGAAACTTAATAGTATTTTTGTAAAAAAGAGTACAAAACAGAATTTATTTTGTAACATTCTTAGTGTTTTTATCGTATTGTTAAATATATATAAATCGTTATACTTTCTTGAATAAAAATACATAAATAAGTGCCAAGCACTATTTAATAAACGGTCGATTCGTTGCTAACGCATTGATGTTCAGCGTGTTAGCTTCAACGAGATGTATATTTATTTTTGTCTGACTACTTTTTTCAACAAACTTAAACTAAGTACCAAAAGCTACTCAATTCCTAGTAGTTCTTAAAAAGCTAAACATTAAATTGTGGGAACTAACATGCTGAAACTCAAGGCGTTAGCACAAATCGCTCAATTATTGAATAGTGCTTCAAAGTTAGCACTAGCGTTAATCCAACATTACGGCCTTATAAAAAAGAAAATATGAACAGCATTATCCATATAACTACATTATTTTTATTACAAATACCACTTGAACAAATTGCCAACTTATGCACATTTGCAAGCATATTTTTAGTGGTTTGTCTCTTATTGCAAAGTGTTTATTTTTTTAAGCAAAAGAAAAAGCAGAATGACTTAATAAAACATAAAGATTCTATTATTGATGAGCATCAGCATACTTTTTTGGCTCAGAAAAAAGAAATTAAAGCTTTGCAAGAAAAGCTAGTAAGTTTGCAGTATGAAGCTACTGAACAAAAACAGGTAATCATTGAACTAAAAGCAAATGAAGCAAAGAAAGTTTTGGAAGATAAGAAAAATAATGAAAATGAATTGCTAGAATTATTAAAAACAGCACGAACCGACCTCGAAAAGTTCGTATATATTGCTTCGCACGATTTGAAAGAGCCTTTGCGTATGGTCACTAGCTTTGTGGAGCTTTTGAAACGAAGATGTATGAAAGACTTAGATGCTAATGCACAAAATTATATTCAATATGCTTTAGATGGCGTAAAACGTATGGATTTGTTGCTAAACAGTTTGTTGCAGTATTCTCGTATAGGTAGATATTATCACGATGTAGATTTAGTCGATTTGAATGATATTGGCAAAAAAGCTTGCACAATATTAGATGCGGAAATTAACGAAAATGAGGCTCAAATTATTTGGAAAAATAGTTTGCCTTGCGTGAGACAAAGCAAAACCGAAATGTCTCAATTATTTACCAACTTGATTGACAATGCCGTAAAATTTAGAAATGGCCATGCACCAAAAATAATAATCACTTGTAAAGAAAACGAAAGGCATCATTTGCTTTCGATTAAAGATAATGGCATTGGCATCGACAAACAAAAAGATGGCTCACGCATTTTCGATATGTTTCAGCAGCTACACGCTCGCACCGAATATGAAGGTATCGGAACAGGCTTGGCAGTTTGCAAAAAAATTATAGAATCTAATGGTGGCGATATTTGGTTTGAATCCGAAATAGGCAAAGGCACTACTTTTTATTTTACGTTGCCAAAAAATATAAAATTGACAACGAAAACAAAAAAAAATGTTTTGGCAAAAAGTAAATAAATGCCAAACGCTATTTAAATAAACGGCCGATTCATTGCTAAAAAACTTGATAATCAAGGTATTAAATTCAACGAAATATCATATTTTTTTTGTCTAAATACCTAATTCGTATAAAATAGAACTCACTACACTCACTTTCTCACAATCACAACATTGGCTCAAAAAAAATGCTACAAGTCGCCATTTAAATCTCACTTTTTTAGGGCTAAAAAGTATCAAAAAACACTTTAATAAGCCTCTTACAAAGCTTTCCTTGAAAAAAATCTGACAGATTTATACTACGAATTTCAAAAGCTAGCATCTTAACTTTTTTAAGGTGTGCATATCAAGTATTAAATTTTCTTTTTATTAAAAAAGTGCTTGAAACTTACTTTCGTAAAAAAATTATCTGTTAAATTTGCAAAAGCCTAAAATTGAAACAACAAAATAGCGTTTATTTAGGAGATGTCAGCATTTTTTGGCATCTTTATCAAAATACTTTGCCAAAACAGATATGATATACGAAGTGTTTTGGTACAATGATGCTATTTAAAATTTTTAAACTGCTTATCATGAAATATTCTGTCACAAAAACAGCTAACAATGTTTCACTCTCTCATTTTATCATTCACATTGCTGTTCATATGTATGTTTCAGACACAGTGTGCAACTAACCTAAATGTTAAAAAAGGTTTTTCTTCCAACAAAATTATTAAGGAAATGTCGCAGGGCAAAAATGTTTTTTATAAAGGCAAAACTTTTGAAAAAAAACTTGATTTTACGAGTCTAAAAAATGCTTATTGCGATAGCGAAAACAGCTTGCGACACGAAGTCAATAGTTCTATCACATTTATCAACTGTGTTTTTAAATCTAATATAATCGCTTTTTTGCAAGACGAAAAAAAGATGCGTCACTTTGTTACTTTCAACAAAAATATTACGTTTCTAAATTGTCGGTTCGAGGGCGAAGTCAATTTTCGCAATGCCAAAGTCAATGGTTTAGTCAATTTTAGCGGCTGTGAGTTTGATAAAAAAGCTAGCTTTGAAAATATTTTTTGTGGCGATATGGCTATGTTTCAAAAGTGCATCTTTTATGATGAATTAAGGTTTCAAAATGCCATTTTTTCGCACAATTGCAATTTTATGGATACGCAATTTGAAGGTGTTTCTAGTTTTCAGCAAGCTATTTTTTGGCAAGATGCACAATTTGGTGTCACAAAATTTTTGAAATATGCCGATTTTAGTGGCATTATCGCAAAATCTCATTTGTTTTTCAACTATGCCCAATTTACCAAGCAAGCTATTTTCAATAATGCTGCTTTTCATGGCCGTGCCGAATTTATGAACTGTCAGTTTAAGCATTATGCCGAGCTGAAAAATAGTGTTTTTTATGGAAATACTCGGTTTGTAAAAAGCAATTTTGCAGATGTATTTTTGCTAGATGAAAGTCGCTTTTTGCTTGGAAAGCCAGATGTTAAAAAAGTCATTGTAGCAGATAAAACAAAATTATCAGTCACTAATACACAATATTTTAGCACAGAAGCTTTGTTGAAAAATGACTTTTTAGAAGAAAAATAAATTATTTTGAAGTTTAAGTTATTATTTTTTTCTAGTTAAACATGAAAAAAACATCGTATATTTAAACTTTTGATAAAAAAAGGTCTTAAAATCTAATTGCTGACACAAGAAAATAGCTGACCAAAATAATAACCTATCGCCTTTTTAGAAATATGTTATTTTTAAAAAGGCGAAAAAACAAAGAATGGTTTAAGACTTTTCTCTTTTTTTTCGTCCAAACTTCAACTATAAGTAGTCGGACAAATTTATGCTACAAGTTATGGAAGTTAACAAATTAAATTTCAAGGTGTGAGCATCAAGTCGTCCTATTATTAAATAGTGTTTAGCACTTATCTAACATATATAATCTATTTAAGAAATGAAAAAAACATTTTTACTGCTCCTTGCCTTTTGCTTATTTTCTACTAGCGTTTTATCGGCACAAAACAAAAAAATTCAGAATCCTACTTCTTCTGATATGGAAAAAGCCATCGAAATTTTGAATAAAGCAAAAAGTGCAACACAATTAGAACAAGCTGTTAATTTTTTTGAAGTTATGGCCGAAGATGAAGGTGTCGATTGGTTGCCAGCTTACTATGCTGCATATAGCAACACCTTGATGTCGAGCATGATAGGAAAGCCAGCTATTCGAGATGCACACTTAAACAAAGCACAAGTACATATCGAAGAAGCCGATTTATTGTCACCAGACAATGTAGAAGTTGCTGTTGTTCAGGCATATATATATCAAATGCGAATAGATGTGAACCCAAATGTGCGTTCAAGAGAATATGCTCCAATGATACAATTAGCTTTCAATAAGGCTACAAAACTAGACAATGAAAATCCACGTTTATATTATTTGCAAGCTCAATCTTTGTTGTTTTCGTCAAATCCAAACAACAATGGCATAGAAAAAGCCTGTCCTATGGTAGAAAAAGCCAATGAATTGTTTGCTACATTTGAGCCAGAAAGTGATGTACACCCTCAGTGGGGCCAAGAAATGTCGCAATATATGACCATTATTTGTGGTCGTATGAATAATAAAAGATAAAAGCTTAATTTTATTTTTTACAAATTGTAGAAGCTAAATATGCTGAAACTCAAAGTATCAGCAACTAAAAAACATGCTCTTTTTGAGCATTTAGGAGGAAGGCATTTCAAAAGTGTCTTCCTCCTCATTTATTACAATGTTTACACAAAAAAACTTAGTCAAAAATGATATTAAAATCGGAGAAACTAATAAAACGATACAGCAAACGAACCGTTGTAAATGAAGTTTCTTTAGAAGTAAAACAAGGTGAAATAGTTGGTTTACTTGGGCCAAATGGTGCTGGCAAAACTACGAATTTTTATATGATAGTCGGTTTGATAAAGCCAGACGGTGGCAACATTTATTTGGACACTACCGAAATCACAAAATTGCCGATGTATAAAAGAGCCAGATTAGGCATTGGCTATTTGCCACAGGAAGCCTCTGTTTTTCGAGATTTGAGCATAGAAGACAACATCAAGGCGGTGCTTGAAATGACCAAATTGAGCAAAAAAGAACAGGCCGAAAAGACCGAAAGTTTGCTCAACGAATTTGGCTTGCAGCATGTCCGAAAAAGCAAAGGTAGTGTTTTGTCTGGTGGCGAAAGACGTAGAACCGAAATTGCAAGAGCTTTGGCCGTTGATCCAAAATTTATATTGCTAGATGAGCCTTTCGCTGGCGTTGATCCTATTGCGGTTGGCGATATTCAATACATTGTGGCGAAACTAAAATATCGCAATATTGGCGTATTGATTACCGACCATAATGTGCAAGAAACTTTGTCGATTACAGACCGTGCCTATTTGCTTTTTGAAGGAAAACTGCTACGAGCTGGTACTGCCGAAGAATTAGCAGCCGACCCTTTGGTGAGAGAAAAGTATTTAGGTAAAGATTTTGTTTTGAAACGAAAAAATATTGATATTTCAAAAATGTAAGTGCCAATTACCAATTAATATAGCCCGTTTAGTTTGCTAACGCATTAACAATTAGTGTGTTAGCTTCCAGAAATAGGCAATTTATTTTAAATGTTTCAATAAGTACACTGTAATTTAAATCTTCTAAGGTTTTTGAAAAATATTAGCCGTTTGTTTAGACGTGACAGGTTTTAAAAACCTGTCACGTCTAAGCTCATTTAAATTTTTTCTTTCAATAACAAGAAAGAAATGACATATTTTTCTAGCCAAAAGAGTCAAATATAAAAAAGAATGGACACTTATTGTTTTAGAAATATGTCATTTCTAATACTCTCAAAATCTAGAATTACTTAGATTACAGTGCAATAAGTATCAACAAACTCACTTAAAAAAATTTAGGTGGCAGGCATTTTTAAAATTTTTCCACCTTATTTACCACTATTTTCAGAAAAAGAAAAAAAATGAACATTCAGCAAAAAATACAAACCTTAGCAGAAAAATATCATAGCGAAACGGTTGAAAATCGAAATCATTTACACGCCAATCCAGAGTTATCTTTTCACGAATATGAAACCTCAAAGTTTGTGCAGCAAAAGCTAGGCGAAATGGGTATTCAGTTTCAAGATGGTGTAGCAGGAACAGGCGTTGTCGGTTTGATAAAAGGAAAAAATCCAGAAAAACAAACTATCGCTTTGCGTGCCGACATGGATGCTTTGCCTATTTTGGAAGCCAATGATGTGCCTTACAAATCGAAAAATGAAGGCGTGATGCACGCTTGCGGCCACGATGTGCATACTTCAAGTTTGCTCGGTACAAGTCGCATTCTCAATGAACTAAAAAGCGATTTTGAAGGTACGATAAAACTCATTTTTCAGCCTGCCGAAGAACGACATCCAGGCGGTGCATCTATTATGATAAAAGAAGGTGTTTTGCAAAATCCTGCACCAAAAAGCATTGTCGGACAGCACGTTCACCCACTTATTCCTGTTGGTACAGTAGGATTTCGGTCTGGCTTGTCGATGGCTTCGTCTGATGAAATAGAAATCATGATTACAGGAAAAGGCGGCCATGGTGCTGTGCCTCAAAACTGCATAGACCCTGTGTTGATTAGTGCCAATGTTTTGGTTAGTTTGCAGCAAGTTACTGCTCGTTTTTTAGACCCAACGATACCTAGTGTACTCACTTTTGGCAAAATAGAATCTATTGGTGGCGTGCATAATGTGATACCAAATCAAGTTCGCATTTTAGGTACTTTGCGTATGATGAACGAAGAATGGCGTTTTAAGGCTCACGAACAGATAAAAAATGTTGTGTATCACACCGCAAAAGCCATGGGTGGTAGTAGTGAAGTAGATATAAGAGTTGGCTATCCGTTTTTGATAAACGAAGAAAAACTAACACTTCGTTGCAAAGCAGCTGCTGAACAGTTTTTGGGCAAAGAAAATGTTTTGGACATTCCAATGCGTATGACTGCCGAAGATTTTGCGTATTATTCTCAAAAAACAAATGGCTGTTTTTATCGTTTAGGCGTAGCCAATGCCGCAAAAGGCATCACTTCGAGCGTACACACACCTACTTTCAACATTGATGAAGATGCTCTGAAAATTGGCGTTGGCTTGATGAGTTATTTGGCTGTAAAGGAGCTGGCTATTTAAATTTTATCAAAAACTTAATTCAACGATTCAAATAAAATATATCATGTAGAGACTTTGTATTGCAAGGTCTCTATTTTTTTTAACACAAAAGTAATAAAACAAATATTTGAACAATTCATCATTAAATGCTAAAAAAATAGCAAACCATTTTGTCTATTATTTTGTTTTGCCTCTATGAATCCTACCGAAATATCCACCATATATACTGGCTTAAAAATCAGCCTCGACGACATCGAAAAACGCATAGAAGCAGAGCTGCCAAACGGCTATTTGCTACACAAAGATGAAGTGAAACAGACAGGCTTGATAGGTTTGTTTTCGCAACATCGCCTATATGTGCGAGCCTACAAATACAAAGCTGTTGAAATCAAAACAAAAGCCAAATATTTGCAAGTCCGTTTGCCTTTGCTCGTCAAATTCGATTTGAAGTATGGAAAAACACTCAAACCTGTTTCGGCAGAAGCTATCATTATCGCTACGGCACGCATCAAATTGAGCCTTAGCCAAAATTGGAAACTCGGCACAAATACTGACACCGTAGGTTTTCGATGGGAGAGCTTTCCGAAATTCAAAATCCTTGGCCAGCAACTCCCTGTTTTGCCGATGGTACAAAATTATATCAAACGACTCATTCCTACGCTTATCACAAAATTAGATGAGAAAATGGCTGGCGATATGAGTTTTAAAAGCCTTATAAAATACGTTTGGCAAAATATGCAAGATGTGATGGACGTTTCAGACGAACCGCCTGTTGCTTTGAAACTTACGCCAAAAGTGGTGCAAATCGAACATATTAAGCTGCAAAAAAGGAGTTTGAAAACCAATATTCGACTCGAAATGCTCACCGAAACTTTTATAGGAAAAAATGCAGCTACACAATTTGAAACACATAATACGGCTTTGCCACCGCTTCGCAAAATGAAAGAAGAGTTGCAAAAAAGCACCGTTTTTGTAGTCAATTATATTAGTTATAAAGAGGCAGAACGACAAGTTTTAGAAGCCTTGAAATTGCAATTGGCTGCTTATGAACGTTTGATTTTAAAAAATATAAAAATTTATAAACGCAAAGCATTATTAGTTGTAGAAATAGTGGTTGGTGGCTTGGTAGAAGGCCAAATTTATGTGAAAGCATTGCCAAAATACGATGCAAAAAAGCAAAAATTTTATCTATCAGAGTTTGATTTTTTAGTAATGAGCAATAATACTTTACTTAAAATAGCCGAAAAAGTATTGCATCGAAATTTGGCACAGCAGATAAAACAAGAAGTAGAAACGGCAATAAATGACGAAATTGTAGAGATTTTAGAGATGCTTCACAAATGGTTCAATCAAAAACTAGATTTGACATATATACATCTCGATTCTAAGCTTGAAACTTCTTCTTTACACAAGCTTAGTTTGGTAGAAAAAGGCTTGAAAGTAGTGATGAAACTCACAGGAATGGCTGATATTTTTATTCAGCCTATGCCAGAAACCTCAAAAACGATAGATATAGAAATTCAGTAAAAGAACTTACAATTGTCCAGCTTTTTGCACCAAATGTTCTACCCGATGAGCAGCAATAGGATTTGTTACTTTTCCATTTTTTTTAAAATAACTGCCTACAATAAAACCATTTGCAGCCGCTAAAGTATCTATATTTTCGGGCGTTGTGCCACTGCCAATCAAAATGGGTAAATCCGTATTTTGTCGCACAATCTCTAAATCATTGGCATTTGTTGTTTCGCCTGTTCGAGTGCCAGAAACAATAATGGCATCTGCCAAACCTCTTTCGCTAAGGTCTTGCGTTTCTACGGCCAAATCTTTTTGCGTTAGTGAATTAGCATGTTTGACACTCACATCTGCAAAAATCAAAACCTTGCTTCCCAAAGCCTTTCGCAACCGCAAAGTTTTGTAAGCCATACCTTGAATGATGCCTTGGTCGGCTACTACAGCGTGTGTATGAATATTTACTCGTATAAAATGAGCCTCAATAGCCGTAGCAATAGCCAAAGCCGCTTCTGCATCGTTTCGCAACACATTGATTCCTATTGGCACATCGGTTTGTCGCACTACTTCACGCCCAATCGCTGCCATTGTAGCAATAGTTTCGGCAGGCACACTATTCGGAAAAAATGGCTTATCGCCAAAATTTTCTATAATAATACCATCAGTATATCGATTCAAAATATCAGCTTCTTGCAAAGCCTGTTCATATATTTTTTTCAAATTGCCATCATACAAAGGCGAACCTAGCAAAGCTGGCAAATGAATAACGCCAATAACACTTTTTTTATTCGGAAAAATATCAGAGAAACGAGTTGCGAAATGTTGAGCCATTTTTTATAAAATTGAAAAAAAATAAATTGAAAGCACAAACATAGAGACAAACAAACTAAAAACCAAAAAAGCGACTATGTTTATATAAACATAGCCGCTTTTTTTGGTTACTTTTTATTTATCGCTTCATTGCATTTTTCTAGTAATAACGCATCACAGGAATTTGTGAAGTATTATTTTTGAAAGTATAACCTACGCCAATTGAGCCTGCAATTGTTGGGTTAGCTTTTGTTGTTTTTGTATAAGCAGTCATTGTTGGGCTAAGGCTAGTTTTTAGGAATAACCCACCGTCTGGCGACTGAAAACGATATCCTATATGAGCAGAAACATAAACAGAAGCGTATTCACGAGGAACTTGCACTTGCCAAATATGTGTACCATTTTCACTTTCTGTATTTGTTGATGCTGTTGATTCCTCAAAACCAAAAGCTGCCATCGCACCAATACCTGTTTCAAAAAAATGGCGATTTTTACCTACCAAAAGATTTAATTTTACAGGAATAATTGGATCAAAGTCACCTTGCAAAACCGCAGATGACATGCCTATTCCAATTTGAGTGCTTAATTTTATTTTATTTACTGCTACCCAAATTTTGTCGTAATTTACAGAATATTGCGTGCCATTGCCGCCTACTTCTACAAAAACACTATTTGGAGCAAAATCTAAAGTTTCTGTATATGTTTGATTAGCATTTTCTGAAACTATGTTGTTGTTTTCTTGTGCTTGAGTCGAAAAACTACTAGCAATTATCAACGCTAGTACCGTCAATAAATTTTTCATACCGAATGATATTTTTTGATGTTTAATTATCTTTTTTTTAAATGTAGGTGTTAAAATCTATAAGCATTTTTTTAAAATTACATAATACCAAACTTAAAACCATAATAAAAAATACTAATTTGTTCTAAGCGACTGCAAAGGTACACTTTTTTTTTTATTCTACCAATAGTATCACAATTTTTAAGCCATTTTTTCTAAAAATCATTTTTTTTACATAAAAAACACATACCTTCTTAGCAAAACAAATGATAGAAAAGAAAAAAAGCAGCTTAACATATTATATTTTCTTTATGATGTGTATATATACTAGAAATAGTGTTTTAGCGTTACTGAAAAAAAACACTTCTTTTGAAAATGTCAAATTTTAAACATTATATAGGATAAAATATGAATTTGTAAACATTTTCAATATATGAAGATGCGAAATATTAAAAAAAAGGTGGGCATTACATTAGTAACACTCACCTTTTTTCAACTAAAAAATTCTTTTTTTTATTTACTTCGTATATTTTCGTTTTCGCACCATATTATATAAAAAACCTGCAAAAATAACCAAACCAATAGGCAATAACATATTGAGCAATTGCCAAAAAGTTTTTTCGCTCTGTACTTTTTTATTATCCAACAAACGCATTTTCACGTCTTTTGAGCGTGCTGCAATAATTCCGTTATCGTCTGTGAGCCATTCTACTGCATTGACAAGTAGCTCTTTATTGGCAAAAGTTTGTTTGCTATATTTATAATATCCCAAAGGACTTGGCCGCCCTGTTCGTGCGTCTATGTCATTGCGAATAAAATCGCCGTCTGACATCACAATCATTTTTGTAGGCAAGCTTTTTTCACGAAAAGAAACATCTGGCAATGTGTCTATCATATCTATGGTAGATTTTGCCAAACGATTTTTGAACAAAGAAGGAAATTCGCCTTCCAAAGCTACTGCTACATTTTGCTGCCCTTTATTGTATTGATTCAAATCTGGCTTTTGCCTTACTTCATTCACATTTACTCGATTTACAGTCGAAATTGTTTGGCTCGCTGGCGAAGTCGTTAACAAAATCGTTTTTTCAATCTTATCATTTTTCGTTTTTATTGTATCAATGTTGCCTACAAAACGCCCCAAAACGGCATCAATATTTTTTGTGACAGGGTGAGTTGGATGATGATAGCTAAAAATTGGAAAATATGGCCATTTGAATGGTCGCAGTTGCGTAGCATTTCCAGAAGGGTCTCTGCCTGTTGCCAACTGAATATCGGCACATTGCAGGTCTTTGACAAGATTAAAATTCATTCTAGCACCATATTTAAACAGCAAATCGTCGAGCTGCAAATCGTAAGCCAAAGGCAAAAACGAGCCATCTTCATTTTTTAGGCTATCCATATTTGCCGCCATATTGTCGATGAGCCACAGCACACGGCCACCATTCATCACATATTGGTCTATCTTAAATTTGTCTTTATCATTGAATGTTTCGGTGGGTTTTGCTATCACAACAGCCGAAAATTTTGGTGGAATATACAAATTATCAGTCACGTCGTAGCGTTCCAAAAAATAGTATTGAGCCAACTCTACGGCTATCGATTCGAGATATTTGCTCTCTAGTTCGCCGTGTCCTGTCAAAAATCCTAAAGTTGGTTTTTCTGGTCGTTGAATTTTCTGAATAGCATTCGCAATTTGATATTCCAACAAAGCAATAGAATTGTTTAGCGTTTCTTGTGGCCCTTTATTTAGCTGTTCTTGCAAAAGCATTATTGGCAATTCACGGCCTTTATAAAACACCAAAGCGGCAGGAAATATCACTTTTTCGGAATATCCTTCGGCAGTTTCTATCAAATTTTTGGGCTGCAAACCCTTTTCTATCAATTGCTGCATTGCTTTTTGTCGTTGTTCGCCATCAAGATTTTCAAAAGGATCGACAAATTCATATTCCAAAAAGCCTCCTGTATAAGCACGAAAATCGTCTAGTTTCCAGCGTATTTCGTTTTGCAACCGCTTGAAACCAGAAGGCAATTGTCCTTCCAAAAATACCTGCACATACACCACATCATCTACTTCCGATAGCATTTTTTTGGTAGCTGGCGTAAGGCTAAAGCGTCCTTCTTTCGTCAAATCAAAGCGTTTTGGCAAGTGCAAGGCATTGAAAAGCGGTGGAATAGCCACATTTGCCAACAAAATAATGACAATGAGCAAGAGAACTTGTAGAATACTTTGATATTTTCTGTTATTTTTCATGCTTAGTAAAAATAATGGTAAGTGATAGGTATTTGACCGAAACTTTTTAAAAGATGCAAGATAAAATTTTTATGGCTAAAAAAGAAAAGAGAATAGCAAATACCTCTATGAAAGCTATCGCATTTTTTTTATGTGAAATATGTTAAATTTGTTTGAAAAAGATTATATTTGCTACACTTATGTCATTATAAGTAACGTTCAAAAAATAACTCATTGATTTAAGTTGGAGTTTTTTTGACATATTCCGTTGAAAAACCTTGTCGTAACTATGGCTGTGACTGCGTTTTTCGCCTTGTCTTTCAAAAAAATCGCTGCCTAAAATTGTGAACTTATTTTTTGCCATTACTAAACATGAAATCCTGACTAGAAATTTTATTTTTCCTAAAAAAAACCAGCCAATGAACTTTTCAGAATGGAGTAGTCATTTTCTAAATCTCATTTATCCAAAAACCTGCGGTGCTTGCGGACATTCACTAAAAAGGCAAGAAGAAATTATTTGTTTGAAATGCCAATATAATTTACCCAAAACCAACTATCATGAAGAAGAAGAAAATCCGATAGCCAAAAAATTTTGGGGCAGAGTGCCACTCAAAAATGCTGCTTCTTTTTATTATTTTGGAAAAAAAGGCCGTGTTCAGCAGCTTATTCATCATCTCAAATATGGCGGCTGGCCAGAAGTTGGTCTTAAAATTGGGCAAATGTATGGAAAAGATTTGACCAAACACAAACATTTTCAAGACATCAAACTTGTGCTGCCAATACCTTTGCATCCGCTAAAAAAAAAGAAAAGAGGCTACAACCAAAGCGATTTTTTTGCCGAAGGCTTGGCAGAAAGTATGCAAATTGAATGGTCGGCAGATGCTGTTATCCGAAAAGTTTTTACGGAGTCGCAAACTAAAAAAGACCGTTTTGAGCGTTGGGAAAATGTAGAAAGTATTTTTGGCGTAATCAAACCTGAATTGCTCGAAAATAAACATATCTTGTTGGTAGATGATGTGATTACGACTGGCTCAACAATAGAAGCTTGTGCCACCGAAATATTAAAAGTTAAAAATGTACGATTGAGTGTTGTGAGTATCGCAACAGCACAATCGTAAAACAATGTTGAAAAACGAATAGAAATAAATGAGTAAAAGTAGAGGACGCAAATCTTATGAAAAAGGTATCAAATTAGAAAAAGATTTTGCCGCTTGGATGAAAAATAAATTGGGCTATCACCGTATTTTGCCTCGTCAATTTGTGCGAGGTAAAGTGGCTTCTCGGCCTTTTGAAGTCGATATATACGGTATTAAAGAGAGTCCATTTTGGAAGTTATTTGAAATTTTAGGCATTATTTTAGTTATTATTGCCTTGCTGACTATGTTTGGCGAGTTGGAAAGTGTGAGATATTATATAAAAGATATTGTCGAACACATCAACTTGCGAGCAAGAGGTGCTTTGGCTATCATTGGTGTTTTGGGCATCATTTTGGGCTATTGGGGCAATAAAAAACAAACAAAACACGCTTGGGTAGAATGTAAAAATTTGAGTACAAATGTGAAACGTGACCATATTTTTAAGCTCAATTCGGCCGTGAAAGATGTGATGAAATCTAAAAACAAAACCTGGAAACCTGATATCGTCATCATGGTTTCGGGCAAAGGTTTTGATATTGATGCTCTCAATTTTGCACGTTCACACAATATTGTTTGCTACCGACAGGAAGGTAAAAAATTTAAAAAAGTAATATAATTTAATTTTTAGTTGTGAGTTTTTAGCTTTTTCTTCATAAAAAAAACACCTTTTAAGTGCCAAGCACTATTTAATAATCGGTCGTTTCGTTGCTAACGCATTGAAAAATCAGCGTGTTAGCTTGCACGAGATGTATGTTTATTTTTGCCTCAGTACTTATATAAAAAATAAGAATGTCGCCTTTAATTTAAATAAATTCTTTACCCTTTACAAAAACCTTATTAAACATGATTTATTTCACTGTGCCAAAATGGGTGAAACAACACGACATTGATTTTACGAATTTAGGAAACCGACAATATTTAGTAAAAAAAATAAAACGAGATTTGGAACGCTACAAAGTTTCTAATCCCAAAGTGAGTATTGTGATTCCTGCTTACAATGAGGAAAAAACCTTGTTGCGAACTTTGTCGTCATTCTCAAAAATGACGAGTCGATATAGTGCCGAACTCATCGTAGTAAACAACAATTCTGCCGACAGAACGCAAGAAATTATAGATGCTTGTGGTGTTAAAACCGTTTTCGAAACACAACAAGGCATTAGCTATGCTCGGCAGGCAGGCTTAGAAGCTGCAAGAGGTACTTATATTCTCAATGCCGATAGCGATTCTATTTATCCGCCAAAATGGATTGATGCAATGGCCGAAGCTTTGGAAGATGAAAACATCGTTTGTGTATATGGTCGCTACTCATTTTTGCCAAGCAAAGGCGTGAGTCGTGTGGGTTTGGCATTTCACGAAACAGCCGCTAGTGTACTGATACATCTCAAAAGAATCAACCGAGAATTTGTCAATGTGATGGGCTTCAATTTTGGCTTTCGCAAAAAAGATGGCTTACAAGTGGGTGGCTTTGAGCATCAGCTAGACCGAGAAAGTACAGAACGGTCTGAAGATGGTTGGATGGCTTATTTGTTGCATCATTTGGGCAAAATAAAGCTGGTAAATCACAAAAACGCTAGAGTTTGGACGAGCGACCGCCGTTTGATAGAAGCAGGTAGTTTGTCAAAAGCTTTTTGGATTCGTTTCAAAAAACATCTTTCACGGCTTTGGAATTATATCAAACCTTTTGAGCATGGCTTTTAACGAAAATTACCTAAGTTGTCAGAAAATCAAAACTAAAAACCAAGAATTAAAAACTAAAAAATCATTATAAATGCGTCTTCCCTATCCTATATCTGTGCAAGAAATTGCAAAAATGATTGATGCTGAAATTGTTGAAGGAAAAGCAAATTCGATAAACGGCCTCAACGAAATTCATAAAGTAATCGAAGGCAACTTGACTTTTGTGGATCACCCTAAATACTACAAAAAATCTTTGCTTTCGGCTGCTTCCGTAGTAATGATAAACACCAAAACGGCAGAAAATCCGCTCGAAAAAACTTTGCTATTTTGCAAAGACCCTTTTGAAGCTTACAACAAATTGGTCAAGCATTTTCGTCCTTTTATACCAATACAAAAAAACATTAGCGATACCGCAACGATAGGAAAAAACACTATTATTTCGGCAGGTGTTGTTGTTGGTCATCACGTTTCGATAGGCGAAAATTGCGTCATTCACCCAAATGTTGTGATTTATGCTCATAGCGTGATAGGCGACAATGTGATTATTCATGCCAATTCTGTCATTGGTGCAGATGCCTACTATTATCAGCGAAGAACAGCAGGCTACCAAAAAATGTTATCTTGCGGCCGTGTTGTCATCAAAGATAATGTCGAAATTGGAGCAGCTTGCACCATAGACAAAGGCGTGAGTGGTGATACGGTTGTTGGAAAAGGCACAAAACTCGACAATCAAGTGCATTTGGCTCATGGTGTAGTCGTAGGCGAAAATTGCTTGATGGCTGCTCAGGTTGGCGTAGCAGGCAAAACCATTATTGGCAACAGTGTCATTTTGTGGGGACAAGTTGGCGTTTCAAAAAGCTTGACGATAGGCGATAATGTGGTCGTTTATGCTCAATCTGGCGTGCCTAAATCATTGAAACCCAACAAAACTTATTTTGGCTCGCCAGCACAAGAAGCACGACAACAAATGAAAAATTTGGCGATGATAAATCGTTTAGATAAAATTTGGGCAAAAACGAAAAAGTTATAATTTTCAAGTACCAAATACTATTTAATAAAGCATTCGTTTAGTGGCTAACGCATTGAGCATCAAGGTGTTATCTTGTTCTGAAATGCCCAAAAACTTCTGAACGACTACTTAAAAAAAAAGCAAAATACAAAAAACTAAAACAATATGCAATTTAAAGGAACAGAGCGTTATGTAGCCACCAAAGAGCTAATGATAGCGATTAATGCAGCTATTCATTTGCAGCGGCCCTTGCTCATCAAGGGCGAACCAGGAACAGGCAAAACAGTTTTGGCTTATGAAGTGGCAAAGGCTTTGAATAAAAAACTCTATACTTGGCACATCAAATCTAGTACTGTCGCACAGCAAGGTTTGTATGAATATGATGCCGTTTCACGCCTTCGAGATTCGCAACTTGGCGACCCAAAAGTGCAAGACATCGCCAACTATATCAAAAAAGGGCAGCTTTGGAAAGCCTTAGAAGCTGACGAGCAGGCTGTTTTGTTGATAGATGAAATAGACAAAGCCGATATTGAGTTTCCGAATGATTTGTTGCAGGAATTGGATAGAATGGAGTTTTATTGTTATGAATTGCAAAAAACCATTACGGCAAAACATCGCCCTATTGTGATTATCACTTCCAACAACGAAAAAGAATTGCCAGATGCTTTTTTGAGACGCTGTTTTTTTCATTTCATTCGTTTTCCAGAAAGAGAAACCATGCAAGCTATTGTAGATGTGCATTTTCCAAAGCTAGACCAACGCTTGCTGCATAGTGCAATGGCTGTTTTTTATGGCTTGCGAGAAGTGCGTGGTTTAAAGAAAAAACCATCTACTAGCGAGCTACTTGATTGGCTAAAATTGCTTTTGGTAGGAAAAATAGGCACAAAAGATTTGGAAAAAGTAGATTTAAGCACACATCTGCCGCCATTTTTGGGTGCTTTGCTAAAAAATGAACAGGATTTTACGGCTTTGGAACGAAAACAAAAACGATATAATTAAATACCAAATACTATTTAATAAATCATTCGTTATTTCCGCTATGACGTTTTAATACACTGTAAAGTAAGTTTGTTGTAGTTTTAAAGATGTGAGAAATGACATATTTC
>JBMZCV010000020.1:0-41619 GCA_049613665.1 Chitinophagales bacterium
GGCGAACATTTGTCAGTAAAATAACATCAAATTCGACACCCCACCTGACAGGTTTTTCTTTATTAGAAAATGATTTTTCCTATAAAATACATCATAACATAAAATGTATTCCTTTATTTGCATAGAAACCTGTCAGGTTTAACAAATATATAATAATTTTTTTAATAGTAATATTATAAGTAAGCTTTGGTATAACTCAACGTTTAGTGCTTATAACCAAATCCGCCAAATCTTGGTTTGGTTTTAGAACAAAAACGATAAAACAAAATTTAAACAGCCTCTAACCATAGCATAGCTGAGACTTTAGCGGCAATTAAAAACTAAAAAAAGATGACATTAAATTTTGAAAAAAATAAATCAACAATCATTCTACAAGAATTGACACAAAGCGACAAAAAAGGGAATGAACATTTCTCCTCAAGAGGAGAAGAACGAAGAAATAAAGGAGAAGTCGAATTGTACTTTTTTGGCGGTGAATTTGAGTTCTCAACAGAACCATCAAAAGAGCAAATTAATGCTCTGAATTTTATCGAAACAAATCAAGAGAACCTCGTTGAAGCTTTTTTCAAATATACAAAGGAAGTATTATATCCAACCCATATAGAATTTATTGGATATGATGATGTGTCGTTTCCAGAAATTGAAAAGATTAAAGATTTAAGAAAATCATTAGGATTATCTGAAATCTATATTTGGAAAGAGCATAAAAATGAAATTGCTTATGTGGCATTTGGCTTTGATTTTACAGGCGATTTTGAACACGGAGTGAAATTAATTGTTCATAAAAATAGAATCTTGGGTTGGGAAGAAGATTTGGCAAACGATAAAGTTTTAGTTGATAAGGAATAAAAAAGAAAACAGTCTCATACACGAAATCGTTAGTCATCAATCGCCATTATGCAATGGCCATTCTACTCAATTTTAAAAAAAATGAAAAGAATCCATACCATAAAAAAGAAGTTGGAAGAATTGAAAAATCTGGATAAAAGGTTTTCCATTTTTGGTTCAGGAAGACACAAATACCAATTGAATAAAACATTAAGTGAAAAAGAAATAAGCCAAATAGAAAAAGAGAATCAAATCGTTCTTTCCAAAGAGTATAAAGAGATTTTAAAAAACTTAGGAAATGGCGGAGCAGGTTGTGGATATGGATTAGAAAGAATGGAATTGAAAAATATAAATCCGCCTTATATCGGAACAAAGAAGCTTTTAAGAAATTGGAAAGACCCCCAAAAAATAGATTGTGATATGGTGGAATTAGATGAAATATCTGGCTACATCAAATTGTTCGATTATGGTTGCGGAATGGAATATTGTTTAATTGTAAATGGAGCGGAAAAAGAAGATTTAATATTTTTCGATTGCGACGGCAGATTTGAAAAAATGGAAAATAAAAGTCTTTTAGATATTTACGAAAAATGGTTAAACAATAGTTTAGACACTTTGAAAAGGATTCAACAAAAAATGGAAAAAATGCCTCTCCAAGAAGTTATTGATTCAGAATGGGAGATAAAAAATTTCTCAATCAAAGAAATGATTTTAAGCATAATAAATGCAGAACCAATTAAAGGAAGTCATTCTGGAAACGATATGAAAATTCATTTGGAAAAAGAATATAAAAAATGGAAAAGCAAAAAACAAAGTTCATCAAAAAAGTGGTGGAGATTTTTAAAAAAAAACTAAGCAAAACAATTCCTACTGTGTGTAGGTGCTATGCGAGAACCTTATCAGTCATTCAAAAATGAAAAAACATTTCTTAGCAAAAATTGCTAATATTGAGCAGTTACAAAAAAACTAAAAATCATGAGCAAATATCTAGAAACTAATAAAGAAATAGTCGTTAGCAAAAAAGATGAAAGTCCTAAATATTGGATGTCAAAAGGTGAATACACTAATGTTATTGTAAATTCTAAGCAAGCCAACAATGAATATGTAATAACTGACGGAATAATAGAACCAAATGGATTTGTGCCAGACCATTTTCATAAATGGGAAGACCAAACTTTTCATATTATGGAGGGAGAAGTTGAGGCAAAGATTGAAAATAAATGGTATAAATTGGGTGTAGGCGACACCATTCATTGCCCAAGAGGAATTTCGCATTTCATAAAAAACAATGGAACGTCAAATGTTCGGATAGTAAGTTATATTTTTCCTGGAAAATGGGCAGAAGCTTTCTTTGCTGA
Source organism: Chitinophagales bacterium (assembly GCA_049613665.1). Taxonomy (GTDB): domain Bacteria; phylum Bacteroidota; class Bacteroidia; order Chitinophagales; family UBA2359; genus JBMZCV01. The sequence continues at coordinate 2,187 of JBMZCV010000020.1, forward strand.
AACCTCAAAACAAAATAAAACAGGAAAAAGAGATTTAAAACTCATTGAAGAAAAATTTGGTGTGGTTTATCTTTAAAGCTAATCAAACCCAAAACTTTGAAATGAAATAAGTAGCTAGACAAAAATGACAGTAGTTTCAAAGCGGAAATAAATGCCATTTAAGTGCTTAACACTTAATTGAAAAAGACATGTTTTAGTTTTTGAGTATTTAGTTGGCAGGCACTTTCAAAGTACCTGCCAACTCTTTTATAAAGATAAATGCAATAATGTTTCGTTTACTAAAGCAGCAAAATGAAACACTATTTTCTACATTATCCGTTCCAAAGCATTTTCTTTTGCGAAAAAATAATGTTTTGCCACACCCAAAACGTGCAATACCAACAACACCATCATAATAAAAGTAGAAAAACCATGAACAGGCATAGGTGGAATATCTTCCTTACTTTTGATAATATCTGGCGTGCCGTTCATCAAAGCCTCGCCATAGCCGCCCGCAATCATCACACCTATACCAGATACGCTGATAATAAATAGTAAAACATAAAAAGCGTTGTGAATCCAAATCGACAATTTATCTGTTATGACAGTACCTGTATTTAAATGTTTTGGCCGTTCATCTTTAAAAAATGCAATACTTCGCACAATGGTAATTAGAAAAACCAAAATACCTAAAATAGCATGAATTTTGACAAACAGCATTTTGTCGGCAGGTGCTAAACCGTGCATATATTTTCCCATCGGAAAAAGTATAAGAATAAGCAGAGCTGTGAGCCAATGCGAAATAATGGTGCGTCTGCTAAATTTTTTGCTCAAATCGTTTTTTATCATTTTGTTTGTTTTTTGTTTCAATGAGTATCTAAGTTTAAAGGTAGTAGTTTTATGCTAGAAAACAAAAAAGGTCTGTCTTCTTTTATAGAAAACAAACCTTTGTACTTTTTTGTTATAAAAACTAATTCTTAGGATTCAGAATAGCTTAAAAGCAATATTAAAGCTAATAAGGCCATTCCTCCCAAAAGCCACGCCATAGATTCATCAGTTATTTGTTTATTACGTTTAGAATCTGCTTGCTTTTGTGAAATTCTATCAATAGCTGGCTGTGGATTTTTTCGATTAAATCTTATTATTTTATTTGGAAAAGATACTTTTTCTTCGAAAACATAAGAATCTTCTACAAACAATAAAGCAGGTGTTTTTTTATGATTGGCATAGTCCCATTCATTAAAAACTCTTTTGTTAGCTTGTCCCATTTCTGTAATAATGCCTATAAATAAATTAGAAGTACTTATCTCATAATTTGTTTGAGCATTGTTTACATAATTAGAGGCATAAGTACCGCTAGTTACATAAAAACCTTGCTCTTGCAATTTTTGAGCTAACAAAGTCACAATAAAATGTTCTGTATCGTTTAGTGAATATGACAAAAATGCTTTCATGAATTAATATTTTTCTTTATTTGTTGCGAATAAGAATGATACTTTGGAAAATATTGTTGAATTAATTGTTCTTTTACCAAAAATTTTGATTCTAATATGCTTCTATCCCAAATCATGTAATCATATTTCAATTTACAATTTTTTCGCAAATTTTCAAACATTTCTGTTACTTTTGATGTGGTACTATTTTTCACAACCAATAAATATCCATCTGCTCCATATTCGTGAATAAGTGTAGGTATATTTACGGTTGCTAAATGTTTTTTTGCAACAGACTTTCTGTAAAATTTGCATTGTACCAGCCATTTTCGTTTATAGGTCAATATAGAATCATTAACACTAAAAGTTAATAGAATGTCACGACCACCATCACTACCTATTCCAGAAGCTTCTACCAGAACATCTATCAAATTATTTTCCGATAACTCTTGAGCAGACCTAAAGTAAGATGCTATTAAGTCTTCAAAAGTTTGCCAATCTTCTATTTCATCAAGGCTAAGTTTCATAAGTACATTTTTTCTAACTAAAAGCTTTATTTTACTACTGCACCTCAATCACAAAAGGCAAACGTGCTTGCACACCTTTCATTTTTTCTAAGCTTTTTATTTGCTCAAAATAAGGAAACAAACTACCTAATTCAGCTTTCAGAATTTCCGTTTGTGCTGTTGACGAGCCGCCTGTTATTTCTTTCATGATTTTCTCGAAAGGATCTTCCACTATCGGATAATTCGTCAAACGATAATCGTCAGTTGCCAAACCAGCTTTTTCGGCTGCCATATTAATTGCCATTTCCAAGCCACCAATCACATCTACCAAACCATTTTCTTTCGCCTGTGTACCTGTCCAAACACGGCCTTGAGCCACTTCCTGTACGGCATCTAAACTCATATTACGACCATCTGCAACTCGACTTTTGAAAGACAAATAAATCCTATCTACGCTAGATTGCACAATTCTTTCTTCCGCTTCTGTAAATGCTCGTGTGACCATTGCAGAATTTGGAAAGTCAGAAAATTTAGTCGTTTTTACGGTATCAAAAGTAATACCTAATTTATTGTTATACAATTTAGAAATATCAGCCATCATGCCAAAAACACCGATAGAGCCTGTAATCGTGTTGCTTTCTGCCAAAATAGTATCAGCATTACAAGCGATATAATAGCCGCCAGAAGCCGCTACATCGCCCATAGAAGCAATCACAGGAATGCCTTTTGCTTTGATAAGTTCTAACTCTCTCCAAATAATTTCGGAAGCCAACGCACTACCACCACCAGAGTCGATACGCAAAACTACGGCTTTCACGTTGTCGTCTTTTCTCACCTTTCGCAAAGCTTTCACATAGCGAGCCGAACCAATTTCGGTATCTTCGCCTTCACCATCTACGATGCCACCAGACGCATATACTACCGCAACTTTATTTTTCTTAAAGCTTTTGTCTTCGTTTTCTACATCGGTATATTTGCTCAACGACATAAAATTGATGTCTTCATCGCTTTCAACTGCTAATCTTTCTTTTATGTTGTCATAAACTTGGTCGATATAAGCCACCTTATCAACGACTTTATATTTTTTGGCATCATTAGCTGTTTGCACTTTCAACTCATCAATGATTTGGTGCAATTGGCTTTCGCTCATATTTCTGCCTGCCGCTACATTTTCTAAGAAAGAACCATAAAAACCATTCAACAACTCACGAGTTTGCAATTTGTTGTATTCACTCATTTTTTCGTAACGCAAAGGCTCAGTTGCACTCTTAAAATTTCCTGCATAAAAAATCTTAGGTTCTATTTCTAGCTTGTCGAGCATTCCTTTTATCGAACTCCAATTGGCACTAAAACCATTGAGCATTACTAAACCCTGCGGATTCAAATAAATTTCATCGGCAACGGAAGCCAAATAATATGCTTTTTGCGTCATCACTTCGCTGTATGTCACAATAAATTTGCCTGTTTCCTTAAATTCAAGCAGTTTTTTGCGAATTTCCTCAACGCTGGCCATACCTGCAGGAATGTCTGTTAGTTCAAAATACATGCCTTTGATGTTGTCATCTGTTTTTGCTTTTTCAATATTGTCTAAAATATCGTTTAAGCCCAAAGACTCAGTTGGCCCAAATGAACCTGGTTGAAAATTGAAGCCAGAAGGCACGCCTCTATCTACAATAGGCACATTAAAAGAAGTTTTTAAAACGCTATTGGCTTTCGCAACGGTTTTGCTATTTCGTGAAGAAACACCAGCTATCATCGCTCCGATAATTATTAGGAAAAAGAAGGTCAAAAAAATACCAAACATAGTAGCAAAGCTATACTTGAAAAATTGTTTCATAGGTTTGATTAATTATATTTTGTTTGAAAATTATTTTTGTAAAAAAGCTTTTTTAGGATAACAGCATTTTAAGGTAAGTCGTTTAAAAATACAGTTTTGTTACACTTTTTTTATTTTTTCAACAAAAAAAATTACTGTTTTGTGCCAAAAATGATAAATAAAGGTAAAAAAAGTAATTTTTCTATTTTTTATGAAAATAAAAAACTAAAATGCGTAATGCTACAAAACCTAAACGGGTGTACTACTTCCTCCCAAAATCAGCAGGAATTTCCCCCCAAGCTTTTGTTTCCCACTTCACGATTTTGTTTTCGTAAGTATTCATTTGCAACCATTTAACACCTCTATCTACTAAGCTAAAAAGGTAAGCATTGCTTTTGTTACGTTGCATAGTTGTTTTTATTTTTTTGTTGCGTACCCAAGCCATAGCCGTTCTCGAATCGGAATAAATCATTCGGTTGCTATTTCGCTTTTTCAAATAAGCCAAACCATGCACCAAAGCCAAAAATTCGCCCAAATTGACTGTGCCTTTTGGAAAAGGGCCGACATGAAACAAACGTCTGCCAGTAGCAGAATCAACGCCTTGATATTCTAAAATTCCGGGATTTCCACTACAAGCCGCATCTACTGCAATGCTGTTATAGTTAGGTTTTCCTATGATTTTTAGCTGTTCCAATGTCAATCCTGTGTCGTGTTTTTTATCTTTGCCAATATAGTCTCGGCTATCGCCAAAGTAGGCTTCTGTCGCCATTGCTTTCGTTTTGAAAGACTTAAATCTTGCACCGTCATAGCCTTTTATTTGCTCCTGACAAGTTGCCCAATCTTCGAAAATGCCTGTTTCTCTGCCTTCCCAAACGACATAAAATTTTTTCTTTGCTTTTGCCATGTTTTATTTATTTGCACATATTAAACAGGTGCGAGTTTCCAACTCGTACCACATCAAAATGGTAGCCAAAAAGGTGCTTATAAAAAGCACCGCTATTGAGTTTTTAACAGTTATTTAGCTCAGTAGCGGTAGGTTTTATACCTACCAAATCAATCTAATTTTTGTAAAAAAAATTAATCTATTAGCGGTTTTATTTCCAACATCCGCAGCTTTTGCAAATCGCTAATAATCGCTTCGCTTCCTTGTTTCGCCATACTAATATTCATTTCGCACTTATCGGTATAGCCTTGATTTAAAATCTTTACCTTGTTTCGTTTAACTTTTCGCATCACTTCATTCATGAGCGGATATTCAAAGCGAAGCAAATATTTGTTTTTCAAAATATGTTCGACAATTTCAGCATTAGCTAAAGCCTCTTTCGCTGTCGTTTTGTAGGAACGAATAAGTCCTGGAACACCCAATTTTGTGCCGCCATAATACCGCACCACAATAACCATCACATTCGTCAAACCATGCGAATCTATTTGCCCCAAAATAGGACGGCCTGCTGTGCCAGAAGGTTCTCCATCGTCATTTGCACGATAGTTTTTGTCTTTTTCAAAACCCAAACGATAAGCATAACAATGATGCGTTGCTTTAGGGTGCATTTCTTTTATTTCATCTACAAAAAACTTAGCTTCTTCTAAGTCTATCACTGCTTGTGCATAGCCCAAAAACTTGCTGCCTTTTTCTCTATATTCGCTCGTAACTGCTTCTTTTACAGTTTTATAGCTATAAGTTTCCATTTTAATATTTTAATTTCAAAGTAAGCATTTTTTGCTCTAGCTCACAGTATAATAATCTTCTTTTTCAAGCGTATGAACTCGAATAATGCCTTCATTTACCAAATCTACCAACATACGTCTAGCACGTCTTTTCGACAAATTCATACGTTGGGCATACTCTTTTACCGTAATTCTGCCTCGCTCGTTTATGCGAGTAATCAAAGCTTTTTCTCTCGAATTTAAAGCTCTTTGCGGTGTTCTATCAGCTATTTGTTCGTTCATCAAAACCTTAGTAACGGCTTTGCTGGCTATCAAACTTTCGGCTTTGACTCTTACATAAACGAGTTCTTCTCCTTTGCTCAAAATAGCGTGTGGTTTTCGCTCACTTTCCTCAATTTTAGCGACCAAAACCATTAAATAGTTTTCCATATAAGTCTCAAAATGAAGCGAAACAGGTGGCTCACAATAATAATTTGCAGCTTCTAACAACAGTTTTTTTTCGGATTCTTCATCTATAATACCTACAATTTCGCCATCGTCCATCACACCCACAACAATGTGGCCGCCTCTTGTATTGGCAAAAGCACACACCGTTTTAGCCATTTTTTGCGGTGCAGGAACTCGTGTTTTAAACTCCAATTCTCTGCCTTCGCCAGCCATAATCCACTCTTTTATTTGTAAATGATTTTCCATATTTTTAAGTACCAAGTACTATTTAATAAAGCATTCGTTTAGTTGCTAACGCATTGACAATCAAGGTGTTATCTTGTACTGTAATGCCCAAAAACTTCTGAACGACTACTTAATAAGATAAAATTTCTGAAATTCGCAACATATCGGTATCTATCGTGTAGTGATGTTTCGTTGCTTTCGCAAATTCTGTGTAAGCAATTTTGTTGTTAATTACGCCAACCATCACATTTCTTTTTCCTTGCATCAATGCTTCTACGGCTGCCACTCCTAAGCGACTTGCCAGCACTCTATCGGCACAAGTAGGCGAGCCTCCACGCTGAATATGCCCCAAAACTGTCACACGAATATCGTATTTAGAGTTTAATTTTTCTTTCACTTGAGCAGCTATTTCAAATGCTCCGCCAGCCTCATCTCCTTCTGCCACAATCACAATGCTAGATGATTTTTTGCGTCGCCAACCGTTTTCCAAATCTTCAATCAACTTTTCGACATCTGTTTTACTTTCTGGAATTAAAATGGCTTCTGCACCACCAGCAATACCACTTTGCAAGGCGATAAAACCTGCATCACGCCCCATTACTTCTATGAAAAACAATCTATCGTGAGCACTTGCCGTATCTCTGATTTTGTCGATGGCTTCCACTACTGTGTTGAGTGCTGTGTCGTAGCCGATAGTATAATCTGTACCGTACATATCGTTGTCTATCGTTCCAGGTATTCCGATAAATGGAATGTTATATCGGCTCGAAAATTCTGTTCCACCTTTAAACGTTCCATCGCCACCTATCGCAATAACGGCATCTATACGAGCAGCTCGCAAGTTGTAGAAAGCTTGTTTCATGCCTTCTTCGGTCTTAAATTCTTCGCAACGTGCTGACTTCAAAATTGTGCCTCCTCTCTGAATAATGTTGCTAACTGAGCGAGCATTCAAATCAATGAATTTGCCTTCAATCATACCTGCATAGCCTCTCACAATTCCAGAAATATGTATGCCATGATATAAACTTGCACGAACCACTCCTCGTATGCAAGCATTCATGCCAGGTGCATCGCCACCAGATGTGAATAAAGCTATTTTTCTAATATTATTACTATCCATTAATTTATTTTTTTATGTTGTACTTTTTCATTTTCAAACCTAAATAGCCTCTTATTGTTATTTTTGGTAGGAAAGTTATTCTTTTTCAAAATAAACAAAAGTCAGCTATAAAATTCTGTTTTAAACAAGTTCTAAAGTAAAGGTTTTTTTGTGGTTTTTCCAAATATTAAATCATACTTTCTTCATGGCATTTTTTTGGAAAAGAAAAAAAGAAATGATACATTGTGAGGCATTTATCTGTTGTAACAGCAAATGTCAAAAACTACTATACTAATTTAAAAGAAAAGAATGTTTGAAGCAATTAGACGAAAAGTAAAAGAAGCATATCAGACCAAAATGGCTATTGCAGAACAAGAGTTACCGATTAAACAATCAAAAAAAGTAGCCTTAGTTTTTAATGCTGACACACTGACTGCTCAAGCTATTATAAACGAGCTGGCAAAAACCGAAAACTGGACAATTATTGGCATTAGTCAAAAGCTCATTAATGCTGATTTTTTGCCTGCTTCGGTATCTTTAATAACGGCAGATTTTTCTGACAAAGATATGCTGCGAAGTCGCTTAAAAGAAATAAGTATAACACATGTTTTCTATGCTGTTTCTTATACTACTTCTTTCGACATTGCGGCTACAAAAAAACTAAAAAAGCAAGCGAAACAGTTAAGCTATTTTTCAGATAATATTTTACGTTTTCTGCCTTTCATAAAATGGTATTTCAGACAGCAAATCGCCTCAAAATTGGCACAAAAAGATTTGGAACAAAAGTATTTGTATGAGTTAAGAAATTTAATAGAAATTTTGTCGGAAAGTCCACATCAATTATCACACATTTCTTTTTTTAGTAGTATATATTATTATGGAAATCATATAGATAGCCGTTTACATTCGCAAAAAAGCCTATTGCCTTTCAAAGAAAATGCAATGCGTTTGGAAACCGAAAATTGGAGTTATGCTTTAGAAGATTTTTTAGTTAGAAAAGGAAAAAAACGCTCTTGGAATTGGACAATTTTTCGCCCTTCTCATAGTATAGGGTTTGGCTCACAAACAGCCAACAATTTAGCTCTCACAATCGCCATTTATGCTAACTTATGCAGGGAGTTGGGAACAAAATTTATTTTTCCAGGCAGTAGAAAAGCCTATTATGCTATGCAAGAAATAAGCGATATAAAACATGTTGCTGAAATGGCTATTCAAACGGCTATTTCTAGCGAAAATAAAACTTATAATGCGACCAATGGCGATACTTTTTCATGGGCTGAAATATGGCCACTTTTAGCAGATTATTTTAACTTGGAAATGCAAATAAATGCCAATTTTTGCGTACAGAATTTCCTTGCAACCCACGAAAATGTTTGGCAAGATATGACGCAAAAATATGCTTTACAACATATAAGTATCAAAACGCTTTTGGTCAATACCGATATTTTAGATAGCGTTACTTTAGCATCTTGGCATACCGTTTTTGGGATGGGAAAAAGCCTTTCGGCTGGCTTTCGAGCAGAAAAAAATACGCCTCAGCTTTTTATTGAGACATTTAAACAGCTAAAACGAGCTAGAATAATTCCTTAAAAAAGCATTGTGTTTTGCATTTATATAAAAGATGATGAACCTAAGATTTGGCATTTTCAAAATTTAATTGTAGCTTTGAAAGTTTCATATTACAACATTGTATAGCTAGACATTTCTCTTTTTGCTAAAAAATAAAAACGCATCACATTTTGGTAACTTTATTAGAAAATAACATTTCAACAAATACATTGAACAACGTAACAAAAAAAAATAACACAATGGCTTTGCCTTTGATGGAGCAGTTTTATACTATTCAAGGTGAAGGTGTTTTTCAAGGACGTGCAGCTTATTTCATTCGTTTGGCTGGCTGTACGGTAGGTTGTCATTGGTGTGATGTGAAAGAATCTTGGGACGCAAAGGCTCATGCGAAAGCTAATATTGATGATATTGTGGCTCAAGCGGCACAGTTTCCGAGTAGAATTGCTGTTGTGACAGGTGGCGAACCTCTAATTTACAATTTGAAACAACTTTGCGAAGCTTTGCAAAAGGCTGGATTTCGCACACATCTCGAAACTTCTGGTGCGTATGCTTTGTCAGGAAAATGGGATTGGATTTGCATTTCGCCCAAAAAGTTTAAATTTCCTTTGGCGGAAGTTTTGGAAGAAGCCAACGAATTGAAGGTGGTTATTTTCAACAAACACGATTTTAAATGGGCAGAACAACATGCTGTTTTAGTAAACGATAATTGTCAATTGTTATTGCAGCCAGAATGGAGCAAAGTAGATACTATGTTGCCCTTAATCATAGAATATGTAAAGAAAAATCCGAAATGGCGTGTTTCTTTGCAAGCACATAAATATATGAATGTGCCTTAGTAATTTTTAATTTTTGGTTGTGAGTTTTTAGTTAAATATTGGAAAAACTAGCTTACTCTAAAATGTCTAAAGCGGCTATTTTATCTTTTTTTAGCTGCGAAATCAATCCTTCGAGATTTTTAAATTTTTGCTCTCTTCTAATGAGTTTCACAAAATTAAGCTGTATAGTTTCGCCATAAATATCGGCATCAAAATCAAAAATGTGCACTTCTACTGTTTCTGATTTTCCCGAAACAGTTGGTCGCCAACCAATGTTTAACATTCCATTAAAAAACTGCTCTTTCACTTTTACTCTTACCGCATAAACGCCATTATCTGGCACTAGCTTTTCACTAGAAGGTATCGCTAAATTGGCAGTTGGAAAGCCGATTTTTTTTCCCAACTGCTTTCCTTTTACAACAATTCCTCGCACAAAATATTCGTGGCCAAGCAATTGAATCGCTGTGGTGACATCGCCAGCTTGCAAGGCTTTTCGTATTTTTGTGGAACTAATCGAAAGGTTTTCAATTTCTTGTTTTGAAATTTGTTCTACTTCAAAGTTTTGTTTTTCGGCTATTTCTTGCATCAAATGCAAATCTCCTGCTCGATTTTTTCCAAAACGATGATTATAACCGATAACAATAGTATGCGGATTGAAGTTTTTGACTAAAAAATCGGTAACATAAGCTTGCGGTTCTTGCTGCGAAAACTCACGAGTGAAAGGCACAACAACGACATTATCAATGCCATACTGTCGCAACAAATCAAACTTTTCATCTAAAGGCGACAGTAGTTTAATGTTATAATTGCTATTGACGACAAGGCGAGGATGTGGATGAAAAGTAACCAACAAACTTTCGCCATTTACTTTTTTAGCAATATGGTTGATGCGTTTAATAATTTGCTGATGTCCGAGATGCACACCATCATAAGTCCCTATTGTTATAACAGTGCTTTTGAAATTAGGCAAATTGTTGAGCTGACGAAATATTTGCATAAATAATTGAAATGCGATATTTGAATAATTTGTTTTTTGAAAGAGGAGTTACTATTTTTCTTCTTTTTCTTTCTTGTTTTTTTCTTTTTGAGCTTTCAAAGCTGTCACTAAAATAGGCAATTCCCAAGCATCTTTCACATCAAATTCTCCAATTTTTGTGCGACGCAAACTAGCCAAATAAGCACCTACGCCCAAGGCTTCTCCCAAATCATTGGCGATAGAACGGATATAAGTTCCCTTGCCACAATGAATGCGAAAATGAATATAAGGCAATTCAATTTTTGTGATGTCGAAAGCTTCGATTCGCACCATGCGAGTTTTCGGCTTTACTGCAATACCTTTTCTAGCACTTTTATACATTGGCGTGCCATTGACTTTCAAAGCCGAATAAATCGGTGCAACTTGCTGAGAAACACCGAGAAATGTTTGAGATTTTTTTACAATATCTTCTGCTGTGATGTGGCTAATATCGAAAGTTTCCAAAATTTCGGTTTCGGCATCAAAAGAAGCAGTTCTTGCTCCCAAATAAAAACTGCCTTCATAAACCTTGTCAAAACCTTGATAAGTGTCTATTTGTCTCGTTGCTTTTCGCCCAATACAAACAATTAACAAACCAGACGCACGAGGGTCAAGCGTGCCAGCGTGTCCGACTTTGCGAATGCCAGACGAATATCGAATTTTATTGACGACATCAAAAGAAGTCCAATCTAAAGGTTTATTTACCAACAAGGTTTCGCCTTGCTCAAAATTGAAAGTTGTATGTGTATCTATTGTTTTCATTGTTGCAAAGATACGTTTAAATTTCGAAATCAGAACTTGCCTTTGTTTTTCTTCTCTTTTTTTTTGGTTAAAATTCAAACATTTACCTTGTTTTTTGTGTTTCATCTTAAATTTAAAAAAAACAAAACCATGAAAATTTCAAAACAAAAGTTAGAAGAAATCAGCATGGGTTTAGATATGGATATAAAATGTTATATTCACAAAAAACGAATGAAGTCAAATCTATTCCAAAGAATATATCACTTTTCGATGACCAAGAATTGTGGGTAGAAAACATCATAGAAGTCGAAGAAAATGAAGATTACATTTTGATTGAAGCCGAAAAAATGTCGTCAAGAGAAGCTTTTAGAATGATGGAAGATTTTGCTCATAGTGTAAATGATACTAAAATTAAAGATGGGCTTTTTATGCTTCAATAGTTCGGACATTTATACATTTTTTTATCAAAGAGCTTAAACATACTATTTTTTTTAGGCTAAGGTGACCAATATTTGCAAATTTTATAGCCTTTTGAACTGAAAAATAGTATGTTTCCCTTGTCAAAAGGCATTTTTTGATTGTTATAAAAAATGTCAGAATCATTGATACTTTAAATGCCAACAAACCGTTTCGTCATTTTAAACATGAAGTTGATTATCAAGAAGATGTTCGCCAAAATTGGTTTGCATATAGAAATCCTGCTCAAATAGGACATATAACAAAAAAAATGGAGTGACAGTTTAATGATGTGAAAGATGCAGTAGAAAAATCTAAAACAAAAAGATTTGACATACTATTTCTTGAAGGAACGTGAAAATAATAAGTGTTAAGTCCCAAGCACCTATTTAATAAACGGTCTATTCGTTGCTAACGCATTGATGTTCAGCGTGTTAGCGCTCCAACGAGATATATACTTATATTTGTCTGACTACTTACATTTCGTAACTTAACAATTAATTGCTATAAAACAACTAAACAGGTGCGAGTTTTCAACTCGTACCACATCAAAATGGTAGTTTTTAACTACCAAATAGTTTTAAGTTGGAAAAAATAGGTAGCTAAAAGCTACCCATTTGGTTTAGCATGAGTTAAAAGCTCATGCTGGTACACATTTGTTATGGGTAAATTCTAATCTTTTTTGTGCTGTTTTGGCATTTATTTTCTCCCTTTCTTTCCTTTTCTCTTCTTGCCTTTTTCGCTCTTTTTATCTTGTACTTTCTCTTCTTTTTCAGTATTTTTTTGGGCTTCTTCTACTTCTCTTTCCTTAGCTTTCATAAATCTATCCAATACTTCACCCAATTGTTTTGAGCCTAATTTTTTGGCCAAAATCTTTTTATCTTTATCCAACAAAAACGACATCGGTGTGCTACTTACATCATAATAAGCACGAAAGTAAGACGTATTTTCTGGGTCGTATAAAGTGGGGAAAGGCAATTCTTTTTCCTCTTGATATTTCACAATTTTTTCCTTTTCTATGCGTGTGCAAACGCTATAAAAGCCGACATCTTTCGCTTTATAGTTGTTGTAAAAATCAATATAGCCTGGCATTTGTTTTTTGCAATGTCCACAGTTATAATCCCAAAAAAGCATTACAACATACTCATTATCAAGGTCATACAAAGCATGTTTTTTGCCATCTGTATCTACTAAGGTAATATTTTTTGCCGTTTTTCCTATCAAGTTGTGTTGCAAACGCAATACTCTTTCTTTTACTTTTGCTATGCTTGTAGAATCTACCCAATAGGCATCGCCTGTCAAATAATAATTGCGAGCAAGATGCACAAAAATAGCGTCCATGCCCATAATTTTTGAAGTTTCATACTTGTTTGTTAGTGTTGCGACAACATATCGAAAGGCTTTTTCATTTGCTCTCGCTTTTTCAATCACAACATCGCAAGCAACATTGATAGAATCGGCTGTTTTGGTTGTCAATTTCTCTAAATAACGTTGCAATTTATTATGAATAATTGGTGTGTGTAACAAACGTTCATCAGAAAAGTCAATATTATCCCAAAAGTGTTTTTTGACATATTTGTAGCGAAAAAGTGGGTCGATTTCTTTGCCATCTTCGTCTCGTGGCGATTCGGGAGCTTCTGGCTCTTGCATGGCTTTTAAGATGGTGGCGACAAAACTTTCTGGGTGTTGTGCAATGATTTCGAGCCGATAATCCGCCATTTCTTTTGAGAGCGTTTCTATTTTTTCATCAATGAGAATGAGTGAATCTTCGCTTTCGGTTGTATCTTTTATTTTTGCTAAAGTATTGATTTCTCGTTGTCTTTTGCTCACATATTTTTGATGTTGAATAAACAAGGTATTGGCTTTCGAACCACTTGTTTTGATATTTTGAATTAAATCTGTGGTATCTGTTTCTAGCGAAAACTGTTGTTCATCGGTATCTATAACAAATTCAAAAAAACGCTGTTCTGGCAAAACAATTAAATAAATTCCTCCTGTTAGCTTTTCATCACCCTTCAAAATACTTGTTCCTTTGTGATTAATCTGAAAAGTGTCTTTCACATAGATTTGTTTGCCATAATGATAAGCCAAATAACAAGTAGTATCTTGAACGCCTTTTACTTTTAGCTTAATGTTGAAACCATCTTTTGCCGACATTTGAGTGGGGAGAAAAATAGCGATGCTGATGATAAGTAGCAGAATTTGAAATACTTGTTTTTTTGCAAACATAAACGTAGTTGATTGAATAAAAAAATAAAACTTAACACTCAAAAAAAATGAGTTTATACGATAAAAACGAATGCAGCAAAGATAAATTATTATTTTGAAACTAAAAAATTAGTTTTTGAAGCTTTAACAAAGCTTTTTTGACAATATATCAACGAAAGGGCCGTTTTAAATACAAACAATATAAAGACAATTATGGACATAAGCATTTTTCTATATCCCACCAAAATTATCCCTATAACAATAAGCATTGTGAGTATTATTATTTTAATTCTGAAAAGAAAAAAAATAACCCCCAATACTTATCAAAGCAATATTTGGGTGAGTGCCTTGGTCTTTTTTATTCTTTATTTTCTAATTATTTTCATCTCAACAAGTCAAGGCATTTATTATTGGTCAGTTTATCATTCGTTTGATGTGAATCAGAATGGTTTTATTGATGTCATAGAAAAAACAGCAGCTTTTTATGAAATAGAAAAGAAGGTTTTGCATGATACAGCCCGCAATTTTGCGTTTATAACAGGAGCTATTTTGGCATTTATAGTTGCTGTTTTTGTATTGTTGGTAGGTTTTATCAAAACTTTTTTTCTAGCAAAAATGAAAAAGAAGAAACAACACACTTTCAACTAACTTTCTTGTTACAAATGTGTTGTTTTTTTTAAACATGTTATAAAATCTATTCTCCATACAAATCCGCAACTTCTTGTTTTGCTTTTTCTTCATCTACAAAATAGAAAATAATCGCACCTAAAATAAACAAAATAGCAATAGATGTGATGCTTGCACGAGAAGCAAAATCGCTAGTATAACCCATATTTCGGATAAATAAGCCTACAAAACCCATGAGAGCAGGGCCAATAACGGCTGCAAATTTCCCTAACATATTGTAAAAACCGAAAAACTCAGCAGTTTTACCTTTCGGAATCATGCGTGCATAATATGAGCGACTCAAAGCTTGAATGCCGCCTTGTACTAGTCCAATAACTGCTGCCATGATATAAAACTCGTGTTTTTCGTCGATGAATGCTCCGCCAACAGAGATACCTAAATACACAAAAATGGCAATATAAATACCTGCCTTCGCTCCTATTTTCTGCCCCAAAAAGCCAAAAGCAATAGCTGCTGGAAAACCAACAAACTGCACCAATAACAAAGCAGTTATCAAATCTGTATCTTCAAAACCAATCGACATGCCATAATCTACCGACATTCTAACGATAGTATCTACACCATCAATATATAACCAATATGCCAGCAAAAATAAGAAAATTGTTTTGAGTTGTTTTATTTCCCGAAACGTTTCCGTCAGTTGCCTGAAACCAGCGACAATTAAGTTTCCTTTCGGTTTTTCGTTTTGATTTTTAGGTTCTTCTACCCACAAAAATATCGGAATGGAAAACATCGCCCACCAAAGTCCAACGGTTAGGAACGAAAATTGCGTTGCAGATGCTTTATCAGCAAAGCCAAATGTTTCGGGACTTAGTACCATTGCCACATTGACGGCAAATAAAACGCCTCCTCCCAAATAGCCAAGCGAAAAGCCTAAAGCGGACACAAAATCTAGCTTTTTTTCGCTGGCAATACTCGGCAAAAGTGCATCATAAAAAATATTACTGCCAGAAAAGCCTATTGTTGCAGCCATATACAACAGCATCGCTAATAGCCAATTGCCTTGTGTAACAAAAAACAAACCACAAGTCATCACAATTCCCATGAAGGCGAAAAAGAATAAAAATTTCTTTTTTGCAGAGCCTTGGTCGGCAATTGAGCCTAAAAACGGTGCTAACAAAACTATAAAAACACTTGCTACCGAATTAGCGATACCTAAACGAGCGGTGCTAGTGACTGGATCAACGCCTGTATTCCAGTACATTTTGAAAAAAATAGGAAAAAAGCCAGCCATAACAGTTGTTGCGAAAGCCGAATTTGCCCAATCGTATAAACTCCATGCAAGAATGGTTTTACGGTCGTCTAGTTGTGCCATAAATGTTTTTTTTATATGAGTTGAAAATCATAAGTGCCTAGGCAAAAATAAATTATCTGTTTATTAAGTAGCTAATCAAAAGGAACAAGGTATTTGCAAAATATTATCCTCAAAAAAAAACGATAACACTAGCTGTTGTTTGGTGTTATCTCCATAGCCGTCAGGTTAGTAAAAAAGCTGAATGTTATGATACCCCAAAGGGGTAATATATTATAGCATAGGGTTTTAACCCTATGAAAAAAAGGTAATACTAATACGAACTCTGAAAGAGTGACATAAATAACAAACCAATTTTCGATTTTATATCGCTCTTTCAGAGCTAGTTTTCTGCAATCATTGGAGACATAGGGTTAAAACCCCATGCTATGTTACATAATCCCGTTGGGATATTAGCGAAAACAAAAAGCTCAACTTACTAACCTGACGGCTATGGTGTTATCTCCAACAAGGGCATTGAGATTTTAATATTAGAAATGTGAATATTAGAAAGCTTCTGAACAACTACTTAATATAGTATGCTTGGCACTTAAATGTCACACAATGTACTATATTTTTGTGGCTTATTTATCATTTTTCGCACTTTTTCTTTTGCAGAAAAACACAAAAAAAGGGAGATACAAAAAATTGCATCTCCCTTTTCCAAATTTTAACATGTCGTTTTTTTCAGCCTACAACTTAATAGCTTTCAGGCTTTTCTTTTGAACGCTATTGGTTATTTGAATAATGTAAGTTCCTTTTGGATATCGCTTCCAATGCTCAAAATTTAAATTATAAGGCGTATTTTCTCGCACGCTTTTCTCATAAGAATCTAGCTTTTTTCCTGCCAAATTAAATAGTTCTATTTGAATATTTTCGTCCGTATTCGCATAATAATAGACATTCGCATCATTAGTAAAAGGATTTGGATAAACAAATGCTAATAAATCTCTATCAAAATCAGCGATAGGATTGTTGGTAGCTTCTAGCAAAGCGGCATAAAAATCGGGCAAACCATAACCTAATAAATGGTCTGGGTTTTTGGATTGTGTGGCACTTTTTTCGATAATTTCGATTAAATCCATATTATTCATGGTAGGGTTTGCCTGCCACAAACAAGTCATTAGCCCTGCTATGAGCGGTGCCGAATAAGATGTGCCATTGCCTGAAGCCAGCATTCCACTTGTGCTGATATAAGTTGTTCCCAAACCTTGCCCAACTATATTTGGCTTCACTCTTGCATCGGCTGTCATGCCTTGTGAGCTAAAAAAAGCATAATTTTCGAGCGAATCTACCGCTCCAACAGTCAAAATACTATCGGCATCGGCAGGAGCTGTCACATATCGCCAAGACTTATTGCCTTGATTTCCTGCACTTGCTACTACTAATATGCCTTTTTGAGCTGCCATATCTGCTCCATTTGTGATATGTGTTGTATTGCCATCCATATCATCATAGGTATAGTCCATATTTTCATCATCGAAAGTGCTATATCCCAAAGAAGTATTAATGACATCAACGCCAGCACTATCGGCAAATTCGGCAGCAGCTATCCAATTGTATTCTTCTATCGTTGTTTCACTTCCGCCAGCTTCTGTACGCAAAAGATAATAATCGGCATCTGGTGCAGCACCAACATATACATTGGGCAAGTTGGCAGCCATAATTGCGAAAACATGAGTTCCGTGAGAGCTATTTCCATATACATTATCGTCGCCATCTACAAAATCTCGTGTGCCAAGTATTTTTCCATTATCAAATAAATAGTCAAAAGCTTCAATTTCATCTACTTTTTTAAATCCTGCGTCAATAATAGCAACTGTCATGCCTTCTCCTGTGAAGCCATTGGCGTGCAAAAGGTCGCCATTCAGCATTTTTACTTGATGAAAGCTTGTGCCATAATAGGCTTCTTCATAGTCTTGCGTCTGCATTTCGTCAAAACGCTTCACCTTGAAAACCGTATTCGTTGCAAACGCATTAATACCTTTTTTGTGCTTGCTATGGTGTTTTTTAAGTCGAGAAACAGGCTCTGTATTTTCTACAAAATTCAGTAAAAGTAATTGCTCCAACTGTGCAGAATCTTCGAGCATTACTACTGCACCATTAAACCAACGTGAAGTATATAACACTTCGATGTCTAAATCTATAAGGCTTTGAACATAAATAGGCGTGACAGGTAGGTCGCTCTCATCTATTTCAATATCATATCGAGTTCTTCTTTCAATAGCTTTTTCACTCAAAAATGCCTCAGGATTTGCAATATCATAAGGTGTATTTTCTTTATCGGTAAAAGCTATCCAATATTTGCTATACGTCAATTCTTGTGCTTTTAGTGCTGTAAAATTGAATGATAATAGCATGATAATGAATACAAAATACATTGAATACAAAATATATGCTTTATGTTGATTTATTTGAAGTATCATTTTTCAGTATTAATATATTTAGAAATATCTCTCGATTTCTTGCAAGTTGTTTCAAGATTAAAGTTGCAGTTTATTTTTTAAAACAAACGTAAGTAATCTGACAAATTTATGCTACAAATCATAAAAAATAACATCTTAATTTTAAAGATATTCGCTCAAGAGCGAAAGAAAATGCTTTTTAGTCTATTGCTTATACAAAACAGTTATAAACAAATAAAAGTTTATTTTTTTTTATTCTATAAAAAATTACAATCATATCACATCTATCAATACTAACTATACTATCATTTTTAGTGAAAGCCTTAAAGTATCATAGATGTAAAATATTTGTAGAAAAAAATATCGCATTTTTTATGCGTTGTAGATGCAAAAAGTGTATTTCAAAAAGTGTATTTTTAAGCATTTCATAAATTAACAAGCAAATCAATACTTTTTCGACACAGAAAAACAAATGATATATAGAGCATATATATTTTTATAGAAACTTTTTTTTGCAAAAAAAATGACAATACATTAGTTAATATTATTCATTAAATACAAAAAATCTTTTTGTTAGAATGCAAACAATTAAAAACAACACTTTCTCACTATAAAAAACAAAAATACATTATTATATTATTGCATCTTTATTTTTCACTATACATCTTATTAGTAAAGATAAGATTTTTTTTATTACTATTTTTACATTTCTATGAAAAAAAAACAGTTGCTTGCCTATTTTCAAAAGCTAACAACTGTTTAATCATTTAATTTTCGTTTATAATAAAAAACATATTACCATTTCAAAACCTTAAATGTCTTTGTTTCAGTATTGTTTTCGATACGAATGAGATAAACCGCACTTGAAAATTGGCTAGTATCAAATGTGCAATTTGTTGAGAAACGTTTTTCTGCCAATTGTTTTCCACTCATATCATACAAATAAGCCTTATACATAGTATTACTGTATGCAAGGGTTGTGCCAACTTCAAAATATCCTTCATGATATTGTACTGTAAAATCCGTTGTTTCTGAATGGCGATACAATTGTATGGTAGGTAAAATGTGAGTTGTGCCATCAAAATCTGTTTGCAACAAACGATAATAATATTGTGTTGCTGCAATATGAGTATCATCAAAGCTATAATTTTTCGTTTGATTGCTTGTGCCTTGCCCTTCAATTTGTGCAATGGCTTTAAAGTTTTGGCCATCAAAAGAACGCTCTAAAGTGAAAAAAGCATTATTGTGTTCGCTCACCGTTGTCCAATTCAAAGCATTTTTATTTTCCAAAGCTTTTCCTTTAAAATCCAACAATTCGATAGGCAAAGCAGCACATTCTGGCTTTCCTAATACGCTTTTCACACAGCCATTGTTGTCTGTTATCGTCAAATTATAGTTTTCGCCAATATTCAAAAGCTCCAAACTAATCATTTCATCGTCTAATGTTATCATTCCATTATAAGTACCAGAAACAGTATATGGTGCTACTCCTCCACTCACACTGACATAAACTTGGTAGGTTGCATTGTCGAAACAATCGACTAAATCTTCAATTTCCATACTTTCGCAAGCTGCTTCACAACTTTCTACTACTACACAAACTTCATCAGTTGCCGTTGCACATTCATTGCTTATCGTCACGCTGTAAACTCCTGCTTCTGTTACCTCCAAAGTTGATAAAGTGCTACCGTCTTGCCACAAATAAGCAGTAGCAGCAGCATTTGTAGCATCTAAAATATTGTTGTTTTCAAGACAAAATGTCGTATTTTCGCCTAGTTCCAAACTCAACTCATCGCTAATATTTACGATAGTAGTAGCAGAAACACTCAAACATTCATTGCTTACGGTTGCAGTATAAACTCCTGCTTGTGAGACAGTTATACTTGATGAAGTTTCTCCATTTTCCCACAAAAAGCTATCTGCATTTGTCGATTCTATTACCAACTCTACGCTTTCGCCTGCACACAAGTTGATTTCGGCAGGAAGTGCAATAGTTGGCAAAGGCAAAACCGAAACATTTACTGTATCTGTAAAAGCACAATTTTCATTGCCAAGCGTCACTTCACACCAATAAGCACCTTCGGTTGCTACCAAAATATCGGCAGTTGTTTCGCCTGTATTCCAAAGATAAGTATCAAAACCTACTGCTGCTGTCAAAAGTATTGTTTCGCTATCGCAAATATCAATATCTTCGCCCAGCTCAAAAGTTGCATCACAACAAGTGACAACAAAAAGATTGATAACAACAGCTTCGCTTTCGCAATTTTCATCACCAATACTTGTTGCAGTTGCATAAAAAGAAAAAGTAGCAACAGTTTCGCTGCTCACAAAATCTGGCAAAATCAAAGTTTCACCTATGCCTAAAACAATGGCATCTTCGTTTGCTGGGTCATTGTCATACCAAGTAATAATGGTAGAATCGGCTGCTGTCACGCTTATTTCACTTGGCAAGTTGCCACCTACGCAAGTTGTTCCCAACAAAGGAGCAATAGGAGTTTCGATGTCGCACAAAATTTCTTCACTAGCAAACTCCCAAGTACAATCAGCTCCTGCATTTCCATCAGCATATAAATAGTATTCGCCAATTGGCAAATCTGGCAAGCTCAAAATAGCATCGCCCACAACGACAATACAGCCGAAAAAGTTTTCTGCTGCCAAATCGCAAGTATTATTATTGCTCCAAACACCTACCTGTAAAGTATTAGAGCTAGAATTTTCACACTGAATATTAAAAATTTCTATATTCACATCTTGCTGAATATCATTAGTAAAAGTGTACCAAACACCATTTTCGTTAGAAGACCAAGCACCGCCATCACAATCAACACCTGTCATATTTTCGGGTGCCCAATCGTCTGGCTCTCCACAATCAGTAGCTTCATAATTGCTTCCAAAACCAACAAGAGAAACTGCATTTCCGCAAAAATCATTCTCAACGGCATCAGGAATAAAAACATTCAACTCAAAGTTTCCACAAGGAAAGCTACCTAATAAACCATTGTAAGAAGAAACGACAATATAATAGCTAACGCCTGCTTCCATATAATTATTTGTTGTAAACAAATTTCCTACCCCTCCTAAATTGCCTACTGCTCCAGCTATTCCCAAGCAGTTGTCAGCCGTTTGGCCAATGTCAATAATTTCATTAGGGCAAGTGCCAAAAACAGCAAAAGATGCTCCAACATCAGAAGTTTCTGGGTTTAGCTCAACTGTGTAACAAGATGTTTCGGTTGGTGTAAATAAAATAACCATATCTTCTCCACCAATGTAAGCATTATTGCAAGCAAATTGTACTAAAGTGCCTCCACCGATAGCAACATCATCGCCAAAGCCGCAGGTAGTGCCTGAATATGAAAATTCATTGCTATTGTAAACCAAAGGATTGTCGCAAGTAGCTCCTTCTTGTTGTGCAAAAAGATTTTGAGGTACTGCGAATAAATTTAAAAGCATAAAAATTCCAAATAGAATTTTTATGTTTTTGCTCTTCATAATTGTTTGTTTCATTTTCTTATTTTATAATTAAAAAATCAAGTTTTCGAGTTCATTTATTTAGATGTAGTTTTTCAGATTAAAATTTAAATATTTTTTAGTTATTCCACAATTTGCTTAATAGAATATTGAGGCATTTGGCTTTGCTCTACATATATTCTTCTGATATATTCGCCTATAATGCCTAAACAGAAAAGTATCAAACTTGTGCCAAAAAAAATACTGACAATAACAGAAGCAAAGCCTAACATTAAACCATAAAATATTTTTTGATATAAAAAATAAATGCCTATACAAAACGATATAAATGAAGCCATTAGCCCACCATAAGTCATCAAACGCAAAGGAATAACAGTATAATTAATAATGAGCGACAAGGTTATAACAACCAATTTAAAAAAAGAATATCCAGAACTTCCTTCGCTTCGTGCTTCATGTTTTACCGTGACGAAATCTATATCTCTAGTGTGCCAGCTTATCACATTGTCAATAAACACAAAATGCTGCGTATGTCGACTAATTTTTTTTACCAAATCATGTGTCATTAATCGAAATGACGAACCACCTTTATGCGTAGCAGAGCCATACTCAAACAATCGCTTCACAAAATAACTACCTACATTTCTAATAAATGAATGTTTTTTCTTTGCATATACACCATATACGATATCTGCGTTTGTAAGCTGCTGTTTATCAATAAGTTTAGGGATTTCTTCAGGTGGAATTTGCAAATCATCATCAATTGTAACCGCAAAACTTCCTTTAATAAGTTGAAAGCCGCAAAGCAAAGCATTGTGTTGTCCAAAATTTTTAGATAACTTTACTATTGTTATATTTTCGTTCCAATAATTTTTCTTTAGCTCTTCTAACACTTTCCAGCTCTTATCTGTACCACAGTCTTCTACAAAAATTACCTCAAAAGTCAAGTTTTCTTTATTAAAAGTAGTTTTGATGCGTTCAAACAATTTAACCAAAGTTTTTTCACTATTATAAACAGGTACAATTATCGAAAATTTAATATCTTTCTCTCTCATTCTTGTATTTTTTCAAAAAAGCAAAGTACATTTTTCTTTGATTACAAAAAAATAAATAGCTAATTTTTCTTAAAAACTACATTTACAAAGCAACAAAAAACCACTTTTGTTTTTCAATATAACAGAAATGTTTAACTTCGCTTTTTTATTGCTCAATATCTAACTAATAAGCTAAAAAATGCTTCAAAAATTTATTCAATTTACAACAAAAAACAAGCTTTTACAAAAAAACAATAGACTACTATTGGCAATAAGCGGCGGCATCGACTCTATTGTTTTGTGTGATTTGGTGCATCGAGCTGGCTTTGAATTTGGCATTGCTCATTGCAATTTTCAACTTCGTGGGCAAGCTGCTATTGATGACGAAAATTTTGTAGCTCAATTGGCTCAAAAATATAATACCTTATATGTTTCAACACGCTTTGATACCGAAAATTATGCAAAAACCAATAAACTATCTATTCAAGTAGCTGCCAGAAACCTACGGTATGAATGGTTTGAAAAAATGCGAAAACTATATGATTTTACGTTTATAGCTACTGCACATCATCAAAATGATGTAGTAGAAACCATGATTTACAACTTAACAAAAGGCACAGGAATAGCTGGCTTGCATGGTATCTTGCCAAAAAATGGCTATATTGTGCGTCCTTTACTATTTACGAACAAGTCGAAAATTGAAAAGTATGCACAAAATCAGCAATTAAATTATAGGGAAGATAGCAGCAATGCTACTACAAAATATGCACGAAACAAAATACGACATTTAGTTGTTCCACATTTAAAAGAACTAAATCCTAAACTTGAACAGACTTTTGCAGATAATGCTCGTCGCTTTCACGAAATAGAAACCATTTATCAACAAGGTATTGCCGCTTATCGTCGGCAATTGTTTGAAAACAAAAAGCACGAAACACTTATTTCCATACAAAAGCTAAAAAAAACAACCGCTCTTCCAAGTATTTTGTATGAGTTGTTGAAGCCATATAAATATAAAGCAGCACAAGTTGAGCAAATCATAGCAGCTTTAGATGCCGAGTCTGGCAAAGTGTTTTATTCTTCTAGTCATCAAATTATTAAGGATAGACAGTTTCTTATTTTATCAGAAAAAACAGCCAAAGACAGTAGTTTTTCTTTGATAGAACATGATTTACACATTTTGGAAAAGAAAAATCAAACGTTTTTTTTCAAAAAAGAAGAAAGAAAAAAAGACTTTATATGCAATACCAATAAAAATATCGCTCAAATAGATTTCGACAAATTGGAATTTCCGCTCATGCTTCGCTCTTGGCAAGATGGCGATTATTTTTATCCTTTGGGCATGAATAACAAAAAAAAGAAACTAAAACGCTACTTCGCTGACCAAAAAATGAGCCTCAATGACAAGAAAAGGGTTTTGATTTTGACAGATAACAAAAAAAGAATAGTTTGGGTAGTCAATCATAGACTTGATGAGCGTTTTAAAATTACTGAAAAAACACAACAAATATATCACATACAAATTGAACAAAATCATAAACATTAATTTTATGTTATTAAACTCAGCAACAAGTATTGAAAATATAAATGAACTCGTGCCGCAAACCGTTTGTTGGCAAAGCCCTTCGAATATTGCTTTGGTAAAATATTGGGGCAAATTTGGTGAACAATATCCTTGCAATCCCTCTATTAGCTTTACCCTAAAAAATGCTTTTACAGAAACAAGTTTGTCTTATCGTGCCAAAACAGCAAGCGAAATGCAAAAAAGCATCAGCTTAAACTTCAGCTTTGAAGGCAAAAAAAATGATTTATTTGCTAAGAAAATCGTTGCTTTTTTTGAAAAAATAACACCTATATTTCCATTTATCAAGCAATTACACTTTGCGATAAGTTCTAATAACTCTTTTCCTCATTCTTCAGGCATTGCCTCTTCTGCTTCGAGTATGAGTGCTTTGGCGTTATGTTTATGTGATGTAGAAAATCAATTATTCAAAACTTTGCAAAACAAAGTTTTTTTTATTCAAAAGGCTTCTTATATCGCTCGTTTGGGTTCGGGAAGTGCTTCTCGCTCTGTCTATCCCAAAATGGCTTTGTGGGGAAAACTAGAAACATTAGAGCAAAGCACCAATGATTATGCTATTGTTTTTAATAATTATCACAATGTTTTTAAAGATTTTCAAGATACTATTTTAATAGTGAGCAAAGCAGAAAAAAAAGTATCTAGCCGAGCAGGACATGCACTCATGAATGACAATCCTTATGCCGAAACTCGGTATAAGCAAGCCAGCCAACATTTGCAAACTTTGCTAGAGGCTTTGAGCAAAGGCGACCTAGATGTTTTTATACAAATCGTTGAGAATGAGGCACTTATACTTCATGCTTTAATGATGTGTTCTACGCCTTCTTTTATTTTAATGCAGCCAAATACGCTTACGATTATACAAAAAATTCGTGCTTTTCGTGCCGAAACAAAATTGCCAATTTGCTTCACTTTAGATGCTGGGCCAAATGTTCATGTGCTTTATCCAAAAAATATTGCTGATAAAGCAATGCTTTTTATCAAAAACGAGCTTGCCCAATACTGCGAAAATGCTTATATTATTGAAGATGAAGTAGGAAATGGTGCTGAAAAAATGGTTAATCAGTAAAACTGACTACATTGTAAAGTAAGTTTTTCAAGATTAAAAAATGTTATTCATTTGTTGAGACGTGATAGATTTTAAAAACCTGTCACGTCTAAGCTCATTTCTTCTTTATTAGTAAAAAAATCAAGATTTTATGTTTGCTTCTTTTTCCTCAAAAATACTTTTGTTTGGCGAATATAGCATAGTCGCTGGTGGTAAAGCTTTGGCTATTCCTTATTCAAAATATCAAGGCCATTTTGCTTTTGCTGATGCAATACTAAAGCAAGAAGAAACAATAAAAAAATCACAAGAGGTCTTGCAAAAGCTTCAACTATACATCGCAAATCTTGCACAAAAAAACCAACTTTTATGTGTTTTTGATACCCAAAAAATGGCTCTTGATTTGGCAAAAGATTTGTACTTTCATTCCAATATTCCACAAGGCTATGGTTTAGGAAGTTCTGGAGCTTTGATAGCAGCTTTATATGAAAATTATGTGTCAAAAAAAATCATTCTAACAAAAAATGAAACCGCAATTGAGAGTAGTTTAAAATGTATGAAATTGAAGCAGATTTTTGCTCAAATAGAAAACTTTTTTCACGGACAAAGTTCTGGTATTGACCCTTTGATTTGTTACTTGAATAAAGCAGTTATTATTGAAGGCAAAAAAAGGATAAAAACCATAGAATTGCCTCATTTTGAAGCTCATACAAATACTTATTTTTTCTTATTAAATACGAACAAAACACGCCAAACGAGTCCTTTGGTTCATTGGTTTTTAGAGCAGCTAAAAGATGAAACATATAAATTAATGTGTGAGCAAAAGTTGGTGGAAATAAACGAAAATTGCATTCAACATTTCTTGCACAAAGAAAATGATTTTTTGTTAGAAAACATGAAGCAGCTGTCAGCTTTACAATTTCAGCATTTTAGAAAAATGATACCTGATTTTTTATTGGAAAAATGGAAAAGTGGATTAGAAAATGAAGATTATTTTTTGAAAATATGTGGTGCTGGTGGTGGCGGTTTTATGCTTGGCATCACAAAAAATATTGCACAAACAAAAAAAATATTTGAGGCTAAAAATTTGCAAATCGTGTTTCAGTTTTAGTAGAGTTCAAAAATGCTTTTTTCTTAAAAAAGGTAACTATTTATGCAATAAAAACCTTTTTTGTGCGATATGTTTATAAACTTTCTGCGTCTAAAAAGCGAAAGTATTCTACACATTCATTACTAAAACTATTTATTCTAAAAATGAATAACAACACACTAATTTATCTTATTGCTATTTTATGTTCTTTCTCTATTGCTTGCAACTCAAATGCAGAAAAAACAGAAGTAAAACAAAACACTAATCAACAAGTAAAAGCAACCGAAAGCCAGCAAAAAACAGGCGTTTCGAAAGCCGAAAAAGGTATCACAGTCGTTTTGCCTGATGGTTGGAAAGAGTCGGAAATGGATTTTCAACAAAGCTATTGCGAGTCGATGATGGCGAACTTAGAAAATTTCAATGGCACAAAATTTTGCCAATGTTTTTTGGGCAGAATCCAATATTACTACAAGCCTATTCATGCTAGAGAAGCCTACGAAGACCAGAAAAAATGGAATGAAGAATGTTATGGTTTGGCTCAAGAATAAGTTTTTTAAACTCAAAAGGCTCAGGCGTACTATTTTTTCTAGGCAAAAGAAAATGAGATTTGTGAATTTCAGTCTCTTTTTTGATGAAAAATAGTATCTCTCACTTTCTAAAAGTATTTACTTTGTTATAAAGTTTTTTAGTTACAAATTACATTTTTTGCACTATTTTAATAAATATTTCCGTACCTTGCAAAACTTTATAACAAAAGCTTTCTTTTTTGAAAGCGAGATGAGTTTAAACCTCATTTTTTTTATTTTTATTTATAAATAACATACCATGTTAATTGATAATAAAACCGTTGTTTCAGTAACTTATCAGCTACATGAAAGCGACGCTAACGGACAACTTGTTGAAAAAGTAGAAGCTACAAAGCCTTTTACTTTCCTTTTTGGTGCAGGACAATTGTTGGCCAAATTTGAAGACAATTTGCGAAATTTAGGCGTAGATGCTACCTTTGCTTTCGGCATCAAAAGTGCAGAAGCTTATGGCGAAAAAGACCCAAATGCAGTTGTAGATTTGCCTTTAGATGTATTTGTTGTAGATGGTAAAGTAGCGACTGATTTTCTAAAATTGGGACAAGTTGTGCCAATGCGAGATTCTAACGGAAATATGTTGCAAGGAACTGTACTTGCTGTTGATGATAAAGGCGTAAAAATGGACTTCAATCACCCAATGGCTGGCGTTGATTTGTATTTTACAGGCAAAGTTTTGGAAGTTCGTGCAGCTACTGATACAGAAGTAGAACATGGTCATGTACATGGGCCAGGTGGACATCATCATAACCACTAAAACAGCTCTTGTAGAAAATGCAATCGATAATAATCGAAAGCTTTCGATTCAGTCGCAAGCATTCATTCATAAAACGAAATTTGTTGCTAATACATTGATAATCAGCGTTTTAGCTTCTTAATTTGGCATTTTATTTTTTGTTGTTTGAGCAAAAAATAACAAAAAGACCTTCTTCATAAAATTTGAAGAAGGTCTTTTTAGTTTCTAAGTAGTTAGTCAAAAATAATATGACATTTCGTTGAAAATAAGTGGCACACACTAATTATTCATTCAAAGCATGAATAGCCTGAGCCATTTCAAAAACAAGCTCTGGTTGATGTTCAATAGCATTTCCTACCACAATAATATCAGCACCAGACCGACAACTTTCAACCGCTTGTTTGGCAGTTCGAATACCACCACCTACAATCAAAGGCACATCAATATATTGTCGCACTTGTCGAATCATGTCGCTCGAAACAGGCATTTTCGCACCACTACCACAATCGAGATAAATCAACTTTAATCCTAGCATTTGGCCAGCCAAAGCCGTACACACAGCAATTTGCGGTTTATCGGCAGGAATCGGTGTGCTATTGCTGATATACGAGGCAGTTGTTGGACGACCGCCATCAATGAGCATATAGCCTGTTGACAAAATTTCGAGACTCGATTGGTGCAAAATAGGAGCGGCTACTACTTGTTGTCCAATCAACAAATCGGCATTGCGGCCAGAAATGAGCGACAAAAATAGCAAAGCATCGGCTTTTTCGCTAATCTGAAAAATGCTACCAGGAAATAATATAACAGGAATTTCACACAAAGTTTTGATGTGCAAAATGAAGTCATCTATTTTGTTATTCATCAAAAGGCTGCCACCAATAAAAAAATAATCGGTTTGGGCTGCAATAGCATTTTCAACGATATGAATAATTTGTTTTTTTTGCAGCTTATCAGGGTCAATCAAAACCGCTAGTTTTTTGCGTTTGGCAGTTTTTTCTTCCAATAAGCTTTGATAGATATATTGTTGTTTGTTGTTGTTCATTTAGCCAAAAAAAGAGATGAGAGAAACAATAAGTGCCAAGCACTATTTAAATTATGATTGTGTGGCAAAATTACGCTTTTTTTAGGCAAAAAGTAAGCTTTTGAGAAATTCTAAGAAGGAAGCGATAATGGATTGTAAAAGAGCATTTGATTTTCTTATTTTTTCTAGTTAAATATTTTTTTTGAAAAACAAATTCTAAAAAACTGCTAAGACAATACAAACTTTATTTCTTTCAAATCAAAGACATAACATATAGGTTTTTTATTTTTATCTAGCTCATATTTGCTTTCTAACATTAGTTTTCCTACTGCCGTAGTGCCTATAATTTTTGCAAAAATGACTTTTCCATTTTTTGGTATTTCATAAAAAGCATATTCTTCAAAACGATATAAAACGGCTTCATATTCCATTTTAATAGCTCTAAAATGTTCATTTTTTAATCTAAGATATTGCTTTTCTATTTCATGACACAGCTTTTCAATTAAATCTATCACCTCGAAAACTTGCCCTGTTTCAAGTTGCAAAGAACTCGGATTCGCTATATTTTCAGGAAAATTTATTTGATTAACATTTAGCCCAATACCAATAACAGAACTACCTAAATATTGTCCAGTAATGCTATTTTCTATCAAAATGCCACCAATTTTTTTATCGCTAATATAAATGTCATTTGGCCATTTCAACGAAACTTTATCGCCTACAATTTGTTTTGTAAAATGATAAGTACCCAAAGCTACTGCCCTGCTCAATTCAAATTGCTGCATGGCACGCAAAAATTTTGGAAACAAAATAATACTTATCGTTATATTGTTATTGGCTTCACTATGCCAAGCATTTTGTTGTTGTCCACGTCCATTAGTTTGTGCAATGGTGTGAACAACTGAACCTTCAACTACCTTTTGGCGTTTAATCAAATTGACAGCATAAGTATTGGTAGAAGGCAAATTATCGAAGCTATAAAAAACCTTTCCAATAAAAAGTGTGTTATTTAAAATATACAAGATTATTTTTGTATTTTTGAGGTTTAGTGAAATATTAGAAATTAATTGCTCAATTATGAAAGCTAATATATTGATTCTCAATGTGTTAGCACAAACCAATCATATAATTTAATAGTGCTTCATAGCAACTATTCTACAATATAAAATCTGGGCTATAAAAAGTTTTTTTTTCATTCAGACTGCACTTTTTTTCACTAGAAAATGGTGCTATCAAATTCAAAAACAGTTTTGTTTAAATAAAAAAACACTTTTTTATCTCAAAAGCCAAACACTAAATTAATATAATCTGTTTGGGTCGCTAATTTGCAAATGAATATGTTAGCTTCCACAAATTGGTCATTTATTTTTACTGTTTGACTAAATAGTTACGCTTAATAAAAAAACGACACTTGGAAACTAAAACATTGGAAAAAATAGATACAAACACAAAAGTATTGCTAGAAACCATTATTGATAGCATCTTAGAGAAAAAAGGTCATCAAATTGTTAGCTTAGATTTGCGAACAGTAGAAGGTGCTATCACAAGCTTTTTAGTTATTTGTGAGGGAAACTCTACAACACAAGTAAGAGCAATCGCTGACTATGTAGAGTATAACGTTAAACAACTTTTAGGAGAATATCCACTTTCTAAAGAAGGCTTTACGAGCCTTGATTGGGTATTGGTAGATTATGTTCATATTGTGGTTCATGTTTTTTTGAAAGACAAAAGAGACTTTTATCAGCTTGAAGAACTTTGGGGCGATGCTGATTCTACTACACATTATAGCGAAGACGCATAATATAATTTAAACAGCCTTTAAGAGTTAGGCAAGTTACAAACTTACTTTGTAATGCCCAAATTGTCTCAACTAATATTGTCATATTGCTAAAAAAAAATATCTTTTTAATAAAAAAGATGCTATTTTTGAACCTTATGACTTTGCCAATCATTATCATAGCAACAAAACAAAAATACATTATTTACTAGCCTCAATATATTTTAAGAAGCAATAGGTTATGAGTAGCAACAAAGATAATAATCAAAAAACAGAAAATACGGAGCCAAAATTTAATTACTATTGGATTTATGGCGTTATTTTGGTCGCCATTATTGCCATCAATTTAATTCCGTTTAATTCTAATGTAAAAAAAATATCTGAACAAGAGTTTTTTAATAAATATTTTACAGATGCCAATCACGATATAGACAAATTAGTCATTGTCAATAAGGAAACGGCTGAAGTTTATATCAAAGAGGGAGCTTTAGAGAATACTGAATATAAAGACATCTCTGATTCCAATTTTAGTGGAATGAACAAGGGGCCGCATTATACTTTTAAAATACTTTCGCCCGAAAATTTTGACAAAGAGTTGCGAACTCGGCAAGCTACATTTCCGAATGACAGCCGCATTTCTGTTTATCCAGATACAAGAACAGATTGGCGGGCGAGTTTTATCACTTATTTTCTACCAATTATTATCATTATCGCTATTTGGATTTTGATAATGCGAAGAGTAAGTGGTGGAGTTGGCGGCCCAGGCGGCCAGATTTTCAACATTGGCAAATCGAAAGCTGTTTTGCTAGATGGCGACTCTCAAGTGCATATCACCTTTGATGATGTGGCTGGCTTAGATGAAGCGAAAGAAGAGGTTTTGGAAGTGGTAGATTTTTTGAAAACGCCACAAAAATATACTTCTTTAGGTGGAAAAATACCAAAAGGTGTATTGCTTATTGGCCCTCCAGGTACAGGAAAAACCTTGTTGGCAAAAGCCGTTGCTGGTGAGGCTCAAGTACCTTTTTTCACTATTTCGGGTTCTGATTTTGTTGAGCTTTTTGTAGGAGTAGGTGCTTCTCGTGTAAGAGATTTGTTTAAACAAGCGAGAGAAAAAGCTCCATGTATCATTTTTATTGACGAAATTGATGCTATTGGCCGTGCAAGAGGCAGAAATATGATGCAAGGAAATGATGAACGTGAAAACACATTGAATGCCTTGCTAGTAGAAATGGATGGTTTTGCGAGCGATAATGGAGTTATTATTATGGCTGCAACAAACCGCCCAGATGTTTTGGATAGTGCTTTGTTGCGTCCAGGCCGTTTCGATAGACAAATCGGTATTGATGCACCAGATATTAAAGGTCGTAAAGCGATTTTTAAAGTACATACTACACCTATCAAAACAGGCGACGACATCAATATTAAAAAATTAGCTGAACAAACTCCAGGTTTTGCAGGTGCCGATATTGCGAATGTGTGTAATGAAGCGGCTTTGATAGCGGCTCGAAAAAACAAAAAAATGGTTACAATGATTGATTTTCAAGATGCTATCGACCGTGTGATTGGTGGCTTAGAAAAGAAAAACAAAATCATTTCGCCAGAAGAGAAAAAGATTATTGCCTACCATGAAGCAGGTCACGCTATCGCAGGTTGGTTTTTGAAATATGGACACCCTTTGCTAAAAGTAACGATTATTCCTCGTGGAGTTGCAGCTTTGGGATATGCTCAATATGTGCCGAAAGAGCGATATTTGGCTACCATAGAGCAGCTTATTGACGGTATGTGTGTGACTTTGGGCGGCCGTGTAGCCGAAGATATTATCTTTAACGAAATTTCGACAGGTGCTCAAAACGACTTGGAACGCATCACGAAAATGGCTTATAGCATGGTTACTATCTATGGTATGAACGAAAAAGTAGGTAATGTTTCTTTTCATGACCCACAAAATGAGTATGGTTTTCAGAAACCTTATTCCAACGAAACGGCTCAATTGATTGATAAAGAGGTGCGTACTATTATTAAAAATGCTTATGACAAGACAAAAGCTTTGTTGTTGAGCAAACGAAATGAGCTAGAAATTTTAGCGGAAGAATTGCTGAAAAAAGAAATTTTGCATAAAGATGATGTAGAACGATTGATTGGTAAGCGACCTTTTGCTGAACATACAGAAGAAGAAATAGAAGAAAATACTTCATTTGACGCTAAGGTTTAGTCATATAAATGATAAATAAGTGCCAAATACCATTTAATCGACACTTATAAAAAGCAAAAACGGCTACTATTTTAAATTGAAATAGTAGCCGTTTTGCTTTTTACTTAGTTCTTGTTTACACATTATTCTTTGCCCAAAAACTGCTTAAATCAATCCTTCTTTTACCAAATCATGCAAATGAATCATGCCGATATATTGTTGTTCTTTCATTACGATAATTTGCGTAATTTTGTATTGTTGCATTTTGTCTAACACCTGAATAGCCAGCTCATTTTCGGCTACTGTTTTCGGATTTTTACTCATCAAATCTTTTGCCAACATACTCATCACATTATTACCTGCTACCAAAGCTCTTCGCAAATCGCCATCTGTAACAATTCCTACTAAACGATTATTTTTATCCAAAACGGCTGTTGCTCCTAGCCTTTTTGATGACATTTCCACTATCAAATCAATCATTTTTGTATTGACATATACTTGTGGTGGTGCATGATGAACATACATATCTGCTGCTCGCAAATACAAGCGTTTGCCCAACGTACCGCCTGGGTGATACTTGGCAAAATCGGCAGAAGAAAATTGTTTTAGTTGCAACAAACAAACTGCCAAAGCATCACACATCGCCAATTGAGCTGTTGTACTTGCTGTTGGAGCTAAATTATTTGGGCAAGCTTCTTGCGTTACTTTTGTCATAACTACAAAGTCGGCTTTTTGTGCCAAAAATGATTGCTTCGACCCAACAATAGCAATTAGGGTATTGCCCAAACGCTTGAGCATACTAACTAAAACTTTTATTTCTGGTGTTGTTCCGCTTTTAGATAAACAAATAATAACATCATTGCTTGCTATCATACCCAAGTCGCCATGAATAGCATCGGCAGCGTGCATAAATAAGGCTGCTGTGCCTGTTGAGTTGAAAGTAGCAACAGCTTTTCGGGCGATAATTGCACTTTTGCCAATGCCTGTCATCACGACTCGACCTTCACTTTTCAATATGGCTTGCACAGCACCTGAAAAATCTTCGTTGAGTTGGTCGATTAAAGATAAAACAGCTTGGCTTTCGATAGCTAGAGTTTGTTTGGCTTGTCTCAATATTTCTATGGATAATTGACTGTCTGACATACTTTTTTTTTGGTAAAAAATAAAATGCAAATTACTGCTTTTTTTATCTAACAAAATAATTTTAATGAAAAAAATGAAGAAAATAAATATCACCATATAGCCAAGCCTGAACTTATCTGCTTGCTCTTGTACTTAGAAAACCATTTCGACATTGTTTTTAAGCAAAAAAATAACCTTTAAACAATCTCTTAAAGCATTAAAAACAATACATCTTCAAAAATACAACACATTAGATATTCCTATATTTGCTTCTTTTAGCCAGAAAAACTCATTATTTTCTATTTGTTATTTTAAATAAATGCTATATTATACATGAAAAAAGACATTTTTTAGCCAAAATTGCTAGTGCTGAACCATTACAAAAACTTAAAACTTTCGTATCTTTGCTGAGGCAAAACACATTATACAGCAACAACAAAACAACAAATATATGTGTGGAATAGTCGGATTTTTTGGCCATGATGATGTCGTTTACGACCTCGTTTTTGGCCTCACTGCCCTACAACATAGAGGGCAAGATGCAGCAGGCATCGTCACATTCAAAGAGCGTTTTCATATCAAAAAAGGCTTAGGATTGGTCAGCAATGTCTTTGAAGAAAAACACTTAAAGCGTTTGAAAGGCAACATCGGTATTGGGCATGTTCGTTACACAACACAAGGCTCAAACGATATGGAAAATGCCCAACCTTTTGCAGCAAATTATCCTTTTGGCATTTCGATGGTGCATAATGGCAATGTGACAAATTTTAAAGAACTGCGAAAATCTTTATATGAAGAATACCACATTTTGCCCGAAACTACCAACGACTTAGAGCTAATACTCTATACCTTAGCCTCGGAATTGCAGCAAAAAGATTTGAAAAAAATAACTCATATCGACATTTTCGATGCCGTAGAAGCTACGCAACACAAAGTTACAGGTGCATACTCTACCATAACAGTCATCGCAAATCATGGTTTATTAGCTTTTGCCGACCCTCATGGCATACGTCCATTAGTGTTTGGCAAGCGAGAAACAGAAAATGGAACGGTTTATGCGTTTGCATCAGAGACCACTTGTTTCGACTATTTGGAGTATGAAGTAATCGAAAATCTAAAAGCAGGGCAAGCCATTTTTATAGACAATGATGGTAATGTATTTAAAAAAAATTGCTATACAAAAGAAAAAGCATTTTGCATTTTTGAACACATTTATTTTGCAAGAGAAGACTCCATCATTTTTGACCGTTTGGTAGCTGGTGAGCGTGTAAAAATGGGCAAAATGTTGGCACGAAAAGTTCATATCATGGGACTCGAACCAGACGTTGTCATTGATGTACCATCTTCTGGCTATTTTGCAGCTTCTGGTTTGGCCGAAGCTTTAGATGTGCCATATCGTCGTGGCTTTGTAAAAAACAATCATATTGGTCGAACTTTTATTTCGCCAACGCAAAAAGAGCGAGAAAATATGGTAAAAAAGAAACTCAATCCTATTCGTGAGGTAGTAGCAGGCAAAAAAGTAGCCGTAGTTGACGATAGTATTGTGCGAGGAACGACTTCTCGGCGAATCGTAAAAACGCTCAAAAATGCAGGTGCAGCAGAAGTCTATTTTGTATCGGCAGCACCACCTATCAAACATCCTTGCGTTTATGGAATTGATATGGCAATCACTACCGAACTCATTGCTTCGAGCAAAACTCATACTGCTATTTGCGATTATATTGGTGCTGATGCACTTATTTATCAATCTCTCGAAGATTTGAAGTCACTTTATAGCGATTTTTCGGCTTGTTATGCTTGTTTTACAGGCCAATATCCCATCAAAGGTTCGCAAAAAGTATTGGCAGAAATAGAAGCAGAACGTTTGGTTGCCAAAGAAATTTAATAAAAAAATAAGGAATATAGCTTTATTTTTACTCTTAACTTTATAAGAGGCTGTTTAAATGTTATTCTTTAACACTCAAATTGTTAAGTACCAAACACTATTTAATAGATATATTGCTTTGTGTTAGCTTCCACAAGTGAGTATTTTTTTTGTTTGGCTAAAGTGCTAAAAAATGAAACTTTTTTTATTCTAAAACGAAAATAACTATTAAGGAGCTGTTTAAATATTATTTTTTAGACATCAAAAAGCACCAATTTGAGCAAAAAATTAACTTTTTTAAAATGCCAAATATCATTATTACTTGATTATTTAGCATAAAAAACACAATCTAAACAGCCTCTTAAAATGGCTATTATTATTATACTTTATCATTAACTAAGTGTCAGCACGATGTTTTATGCCAACACCTTAAAAAAATAGTGTGTTAGCTTTTACCAACTGTAAAAATAAACTGTGCAAGCACTTACTACACACTACATATTATCAGTTACATATGAAAAAGAATCTATCTTCCTTATCTGACAGTGAACTAACCCTTTTATATTACGAAAGCTCTACGATAAATCAAGATATTATCGGTATTTTATATGAAAGATATAAAGTTATTGTTTTTAAATATTGCATACAATGGAACTATAAGTACAAAAATGGACGACTAAGTAGAGCAGAAATTGAAGATATTGTTAGCGATATTTTTATGAAAATAATGGATAAAATGCGTCGTACATTGGTAACAACAAACTTTAAATCTTGGTTAATTACCGTTTCTCGCAATTATTTCATTGATTATTTGCGAAAACACAAAAAACAAGACTTTTTTGCTATTATTGACGATAAAGATGCCAATACTTTTGTAGAAAATTCAGATATTCACGTCATAATAGATGACAAGGCATTGAACGTAGAAGCTACTCCAAATCGAAAAAATATTAAACATCTAATTGAAGTGTTAGATATTGATGCTCCAGAGCTTTGGAAACTTGCTATTTCAAAACTAAAAAATGAACAGCAACATCAATGTGCAAGTTTGTTTTACTTGGGGCGATATCGATTCAAGCAAATCGCCCATGAAACTGGCCTAGACATTAAAAAAGTAAAAGGCTATTTGGGCAACGCCAAACGAAATCTTCGTATCATTTTAACAAAGGAACTTAAACAAATTCATCATGAGCAAAAAAACAAATAACATCAATTTAGAACAAGATATTGTAAGAAAAAAGCAGAAGCTAAATACAGAACTGCTCAAAATGTATGCACAAAATCTATTGCCCGAAAATTTGAGTTGGGAAGTAGAAAATAGTTTGCTTGATGATGAGGAAGCAATGGCTTGGGTAGATGAGTTTTCGGAAGAAAAAGAAATTGACCCTTTAGAAAACATGAATCAACTTTTTGAGCAGAAAATGTTGGCAAAACAAAATTTTAGCCAGCATATTGTCGCCGATGAAGCTTCTATCGACAATTTGTTACAATCTTTCTTAGATTCGGAAGTCTGCGAAGCAATAGAAGAATATGAATTGGCAATGGCTACGACTTTTCGAGCAGCAACAGTTTTTGAAATGCTTACGCCAAAAGATGGCAGCTTTTTGAAAAACGTGATAGAGTTTTTGTGGAAAGGCAAAGAAGAGCTAGAATTGATTATTGAAAACAACGATTATGAGCCTTTATTTGAAGGAAATATAAAAAATGGTTTTAATTTACAATTGCTTGAAAAAGAATTTGTTAATGGTTTGTATTATTACAAATTGATAGCAAATGGCGAGTTGTTGAAAATTGGTAAGTTTTACATTTTTCGATAAAAAAACAGAAAAAATTAAATGAAAAAAGCACAGTTGAAATAAAATTTTATTTCAACTGTGCTTTTGTTTTTTTAGATATTTTTAGCCTTCAAACTGAAAAGAAACCGTAATAGCCTGCGAGCGAAGACGGCCTAAGACATCAGAAAAACGCAAGCCTTCTGTGGGTACATGCAAATTGAGTAAGCCTTGCGAAAATTTGATTTCGGGAGCGAAAATAAACATCGGAAAATAAAATTCTAGCCCAAAACCATATTCCAAAGCTGCGTCATAAGTATCGATTTTGACAATATCAGTCGCTTTTCTCGCCTTCGAATTGGAAGCCAAATCCCAATCTATTCGAGCACCGCCAAGTGCATAAAAGCGGAAATTGTTGAAAAAACGGTCTGATTTATACTTAAAAGTCAGTGGAAATTTCAATATAATAGACTCTACTGTTTTGATTTGCTCTGTATCACCTGCCGCATTAGCTTCCGTATATCGCAAATCTTTTTCGGAAAAAACTAATGTAGGAATAAAACGCAAATCAGCATGTTTGCTAAGATGCAAGTCCGAAACAATGCCTACATTGAAGCCAGCGGAACGAGGCGAATCAACGACTTTTATGGTGTCGTGAAAAGTGAATGCTTCTGAATGTGTAATAGCAAATTTCGATTGATTGAACCCTAACGAAATGCCGAAATGCACCTTTTTTTTATCGTGATTAGGCAAGTTTTCTTGTGCCATTAGTGGCGATGCCAAAAATAATAAAGCACTTAAAAAACTAGCTAATTTTATTTTTTGCCTATGTAAAGGGAGGCAATCCCAAATGCTAAATGAATACATTTTGTTGTTTTAAAGCCTGTTTGATTTAAAATTTTCAAAAACCTCTGCCCTTCTGGAAAAGCAGCTACCGACTCTGGCAAATAAGTATATGCACTGCTATCGCTAGAAAAGAAACGGCCTATTCGTGGCAAAATATGGCGAGAATAAAAGCTGTAAAATTGCTTGACAGGAAATACTTTGGGTTGAGAAAATTCTAAAACAACTAGCTTTCCATCGCTTTTTAAGCATCTATGTAGCTCGGCCAAGCCTTTTTCGAGGTTTTCAAAATTGCGTACTCCAAATGAAACGGTAATTGCATCGAAAGTATTGTTTTCAAAAGGCAAGTTTTCTGCATCGGCTTGCTGCAATTCTATGATGTGTTCCTGATTTTTGGCTATCACTTTTTTGCGACCGTAAGCCAACATTTCGGCAGAAATATCTACGCCTATCACTTTTCTGGGCGACAAGCGCGTGAGTGCCAAAGCGACATCGGCCGT
This sequence comes from Chitinophagales bacterium, assembly GCA_049613665.1. Taxonomy (GTDB): domain Bacteria; phylum Bacteroidota; class Bacteroidia; order Chitinophagales; family UBA2359; genus JBMZCV01. Next base: position 41,173 of record JBMZCV010000020.1, read on the forward strand.
GCCTGTGGCGACATCTAAAATCTTTTTGGGCGAGTCGGCTTTTAGCTGATTGACCATTCGCCACCGCCACCATTTGTCTATGCCTACCGACAACACTCGATTTAGAAAATCATAGCGTGGTGCGACATTATCAAACATTTGGGCAATTTGTTCTTTTTTGCCCTTTTCCGAATCTTTGTAAGGTACTACCGTATTGTGTTCCAAAATATATCGTATTAAATGTTTTTTTGATAGCTAAAATTAATACATCGTAAACTTAGTGTTTGTTGAGACCTGACAGGTTTTGAAAACCTGTCAGGTGGGGTGTCGAATTTCATGGTGTTTTTTTATAAACATTCGCCCTATTTTTTGTAAGAAATAACAAAATAATAAGTCTTAATATTAAAAAAAATATACCAGCATGAGTTTTTAACTCGTGCTAAACCAAAACGGTAGCTTTTAGCTACC
>JBMZCV010000021.1:0-41441 GCA_049613665.1 Chitinophagales bacterium
TTTTAGTTGCTGGTGATAACACACAGCAACGGCGAGAGTTGTCGTTTTTTTTGGAATAAAATAACATGCAATAAAAAGGCTAAAATGTCAATTACTTATGTTACAGTGTACTTAATAGTTCGCTATTTTTGATTTTCTGACGATATTTTTATATATTAAATGCAAAACAATATTAAAAATAAATATTTTATTGCAGGTTGTTAATTGTCATTAAAACGTCAAAGCGGAAATAGCTGCCGTTTATTAAATATTACTTGGCACTTATTAGAAGAAAAGTGTTGTTTTCCCTACAAAATTTTGTGAAACAACCGCTCAAAAAAATGTTATTCTCTCATCAAACTATCGGAAATAGCGACATTGTTTGTATATAGTTGGTAGATATAAAGTGAACGACCATAAGTTGCTGCCGCCAATATGCCAGAGTTGCTATCGATGTCCAAATCTGAAATAGGCACATTAGGCAAGTTGCTGCCTAACATTTGCCAAGTATTGCCGTCATTTTCACTAAAAAACACACCAACATCTGTTGCGACATACAGTATTTTATCATTGAGAGGGTGAATGAGGATTTTGTTTATTGGAGCTTCTGGCAAATCGCCTGCAATATCTATCCATTGTTGGCCACCGTCATTTGTTTTAAATAGGTGAGGCAAATATTCGGCTTGTCGATAACCCGAAAAGGAAATATAGACTTCTTGAGCATCGTTAGGATTTACCGCAATGCTAGTTACCCAGCGTTTGGGCAATCCTACCGTCAAGTCGTCCCAGTTGTTATGTTGATTAGAATTTCGCCACACATTGCCATCATCAGTGCCTATATACAACACATCAGAATTGGACGGTGCAATAGCAATGCTCGTAATAGTGCCGTAAGCCATATTATTGTTATTAGCATCATTTGAAATTTTGCTCAATTCAGGGCTAATAACTGTCCATGAAGCTGCTCTGTCTTCTGATTTATACAATCGGCTCGTGCCATAATACAATATATTATTGTTATTGTTGTCTAATATGATAGGAGTGTGCCAATTGCGTCTGTCTTTTTCTTCAATGCCCGAAGTGCCTTCAAAAAAAGAAATGCCACCATCTGGCGACCGAATCAAACTGCCATATTGATAGGCAGTATAAAGCATTTCGTTATCATTGGGATCTACAATAACGCAAAAACCATCGCCATCTACTAGCAATTCCCAGTCATCAATTTTTCCTGTTGTAGTGCGTATAATACCATTGTCTTGTGAGCCGCCATATAAAGCATCTGGATTTTGGCTATCTATTTCGCAGGTATAAAACTGTGTAATAGGCAAGTTGTCGAGATGTTGCCATTTTTTTGCTGCATTTTCCGATAGATAAGCACCTCCATCATTGCCTAAAACAACTAAATCTGAATTTTTAGGGTGTATAAACATAGCATGTTGGTCGTAATGAACATTTTGCCAAGATACATTTTTCCAATTTTGTCCACCATTTTTCGATTTCCAAATATCTAAACCTAAAGCATAAACTTCATCAGCATTGTTTGGATTGACTCTAATATTGCCAAACCACCAACCATAAGACATATATATTTCTTTTAAAGGAGCATCTCTACACTTTTTCCACTTGCTGCCGCCATCTTCGGTTTTGTAAATGCCTTTGAAATAGCCTTCTTCATTGGCATAAATGCTATACAAAACATTAGGTTCGGATTCGGCCAAAGCCAAGCCAATTCTTCCTATATCCTCATTGGGCAAGCCATTTGTGAGTTCTATCCAAGTATTGCCATTATCCACCGACCGATAAATGCCACAAGAATTGCCGCCATATTGTCTTTTGTTTGGCCGCCTGATGCGTTCCCACATAGCAGCATAAACAATATTTGGGGCAGATGGATGAATAGCTAAATCAACACAACCTGTAGAGTCTGAAATATATAAACTTTGTTGCCAACTTTTGCCACCATCAATAGATTTGAACACGCCTCGTTCTTGGTTGTTTGCAAACAAACTGCCCATTGCAGCAGCATATACAATGTCTGGATTGCTTGGATGAACAATAATCCGACCTATATTACGGGTTTTTTCTAAGCCTATATGAGTCCAATTTTCGCCCTCATCAGTAGATTTGAAAATGCCAATGCCATCATAAGTTATAGAACCACCGCCAGCATTGGCTTCGCCTGTGCCAACATATAATATTTCTGGGTTTGATTTTGAAATGCCAATATCGCCAATAGATAAGCTTAGTTGGTCATCAAACATTGGTTTCCACGTTTTACCTTTATTTTTAGTTTTAAAAATGCCTCCTGAAGCTGCTGCAATATAAATAGTATTGGTATCATTGATAGGCATTTCTATATCTGTAATGCGTCCGCCAATATTGGTAGGGCCTGCCATTTGCCACAAATTTAGTGCTTGCAGTTCTTTGGCACAATCACGAGCAGATTTTGCTTGCATCAAAGCTCTTTCATAATCATCAAAGTCAATATTGTTGTTTGGAAAAGCACGTTCTGCAAAAAATGCCCAATTGCCAGGAGTATTTAATCCTTTCATTTTTTTGACTGGCAAGGTCTGAACGTTTGCGTCCGTTTTGCAATGGCTAAAACACATTGTAACCCAAAACAAGCTACAAAAGATAGTTTGTTTGTTGTTTTTTAAATTTGAGAAAAAATAGGTTTTCAAAGTGGTAATAATATATTTGATTCCACACATAGAAATATTTTTTGTTGGCTATATAGAGAGGTGTTTGCTAGAAAATTCAGTAAATAAGCACAAAAATATGTGCCAATTTTTTTGCAAGAAAAAGGCTTTATTATACTTTCAAATATAAGTGATACTAAGTGGTAAAAAAGATAATTATTGTTTTTTGTTGTGAGCTGAGTGAGCAAAAAAACTCAAATAACAATATGATTATAATGAAAAGGCTTTTTATTTGATGATGTTATGTAGCAAATTTACAAACTTATTTTTTTTTATTGGAATAATTTTACTAAAAAATGAAATATCATACTACCAATTTTTTCAAAAACAGGCAGCCAACATGCTAGCAATGTCTAATGTATGGTTTGAACAAACTTTTTGGCATATTGAAGAATTTTGCTTTTGTCAATAATATTTTCAACTCCAACATAGCCTAAACAAGGCACTTGAGCATGGTGTAGTATAATATCTTCGGTGCTAGGTACTGTTGGCCCATTAAAAATAATGCCTTTTAGCTTGATATTTCTGTTTTGTAGCAATTTGATAGACAATAAGGTATGATTAATGCTACCTAAATAATTTTTTGATACTAAAATAACAGGTAGCTGCAATTTTTCGATTAAATCTATCATCAAGTCGTTGCGATTGAGCGGAACCATCAGACCACCAGCACCTTCTACTATTAAATTGTTGGTGGTATGAGGCATTTTTATGCTATTCAAATCAATAGTTACATTGTCTAGTTGGGCAGCATAATGAGGCGAAGCAGGCGTTTTTAGACGATAAGCTTCTTGATGAATATGTGTTTTGGTATTGCTAATCAAACGCCGAATGGTATGACTATCGCTATTTTCCAAGTCGCCCGATTGAATAGGTTTCCAATAATCGGCTTGCAAAGCTTCTGTTAAAATAGCGGATATAACGGTTTTACCAATTTCAGTATCTATTCCTGTAACAAAATATTTTTTCATACACTGTACTTGTTTTTTTTGATAACTGCTTAGGTGTGAGTATTTTTTTAATCAAAATTGTCACAGCATAAAGTAGTTGCGTTTTTTGAATGTTAATTTTTTTTGTAACTGTCTAGGTGTGAGTATTTTTTTAGCCAAAATTGTCACAACATAAATAGTTACTTTTTTTGTAAAAACCTGTGAAGCCTAAGTTAGTTCAACGTTTTTTTCTCAATCACAAGGAAGAAATGACATGTTTTCTAGCTAAAAGCGTCAAAAATAAAAAGTGACGAGTTCTCACTTTTTTAGAAATATATCATTTCTCATGTTTTAAAAAATTTACTTTGCAAGGTACTAAGTGTTAAGCAAATATTTAGACTTTGACACTAAAAAGATAATTTGTTAAGCCAAATGATAAAATTTAAGTACCAAATACTATTTAATAAAGCATTCGTTTAGCGGCTAACACCTTGAATGTCAATGCGTTATCTTGTTCTGAAATGCCCAAAAACTTCTGAACGACTACTTAAATTGTACTTGACACTCATTTTTAGAACCTTGTATAACAAAAACAATCCGTTCAATTTTAATAGCAATAAAATTGAACGGATTGTTTAGGTACTTATTTGTAACTATTTACGCTGTGACAGTTTTTATCTCAAAAGCTCACATCTAAACAATTACATTTACTTTTAGTAAAACTTATTGTTTCACAATTTTTTCTACAATTCTCCCTTGCTCAGTACCAATACTCAAAGTGTAGATACCTGTTGGAAAATCGCTAATGTCAAGCTGCATTGCATTTGTACCTTGTGTTGCATTGATTTCTTTTTTCAACAACAATCGGCCGCTAATATCATGAATCATGACTAAAGCCGTTTGCAGCGTAGGAATTTCAAAAGATACATTTACAAATTGACTGCTCGGAATAGGCTGAATGTCATTGAAACTCAAAGTTGTAGTCAAACGATTTAGTGTAACAACACCTAAATGCTTGCTTGTGCCATCAAAGTCAGTTTGCGTTAGGCGATAATGTGCCGTTCCTGTTTGTATGTTTTTGTCTAAATAGTCGTAAGCAAGAGTAGTATTGCTCGTACCAGTAGCTTCGATTTCTGCTATTTTTTTGTATTCGCCCTGATTGTAAGCCACTTCTAAGCTATAAAAATCATTGTTTAACTCAGATGCTACTTGCCATTCTAGCAAATTGCCTGTTTCCAAGGTTCTACCTTTATAAGAAAGCAACTCGACAGGAGTAGTCACGCAATCTGGCTTGCCCAAAACACTTCGAAGACAGCCAGCCGCATCAACTACATCAAATTGATAAAAGCCACCATTGACAACTGGCCCAAACTGAACTACTACATTGTCGGCATCTAAAACACCTTCATAGTCGCCTGTTACGGTATAAGGAGCAAGACCACCACTAACGCTCATATATACTTCATAACTTGTATCGGTATCGTTGCAATCTACAAGGTGAGTCACGCTAATAACTTCGCAGTTGGCTTCGCAACTTTGCACCAAAACGCAAATTTCGTCGCTTGCTGTTCCACAATCATTAGTAACCGTAACGCTATAAATACCTGTTGTTTGCACATCTAACATTGGGTTTGTGCTGCCATCAGACCACAAATAAGTTGCAAAACCATCAACCGCAGCATCTAAAATGTTGCTTTCGCCTAAGCAGAAATTTTTGTCACCGCCTAAATCAACGACTACATCAGGAAAAATATTGACGCTTACTTCATCAGTAGCTTGACTACACGCATTGCTAATTTGAACGCTGTAATTTCCGCCTTCTGTTACTGAAATACTTGCTTCAGTGCTACCATTTGACCATAAATATTCGGTAGCATCTTCAGTAGTTGCATCTAACATAACCATTTGGCCACCGCAAACGGTTTGGTCATCGCCTAATTCAATGCTCAAAGCTGGAGCACTTTCTAGCATAACAGTATCTGTAATACAACCATTGCCAATAGATACCCAATAAACGCCAGCTTCCGAAACAGTAATGCTTGAAGCATTGCTACCATTTGACCATAAATAATCTTGTAAAACATCATTTTCGGCACTTAAAGTAACAGGCTCACAAACTAATCGGTCTTCGCCTAAATCAATAACAGGAGCATCAAGAATAAGAATATCTAAACTTTGTTGAGATTCTTCACAGCCTTCAATATTACTGACCGAAATAGTAATGGTTTCAGTGCCTTCGATTTCATCGTCAAAAAGAGCAGAAATTTCTACTTCTACTGCAAGTTGAGCAGCAGTAAGTGTTACAGAACCAGATAAGCTCTCATAGTCAATGCCATTTACAGCATCTCCTTCAATAGTATAAGGTACTACAAGTTCGCCTTCAATATCATTTTCGGTAGAGATAATAAAAGAAGCTTTTGTACAGCCTTCAACAGCCGTAGGTGTGCCTGCTACATTGGTAGAAATGCTAAATTCTGGTATAGAAGAAAAACTGCCTGCTTCGAGAAATACGCCAGAGTCGTAAGATGGATCACCAGCATCGGCTATCGCAAGAATAAGATGATAACTTTGACAAGGAACGACATTGACGGTTGCGGTAAGTGGTACTGTAAATCCATCATATTCAAAATCTGGACTTCCTTCTGGATTAGATACAAACAAATCGGCATAATCAAGGCTGATACAGTTGCCTACACTTCCTGAGCTTCCTGGCGAGCCATTGTTTACGGTATTGATGGCTACTGGCAAATCACTATCTGGAATAAGTGCGATATTTTGATCACTATAATTTCCGCCATCTGGGTTTGGCCCACTAACAAAAAACCCGAAAACATCATTGAAGTCACTACAAACAAATTCGTCGTATTCGTCAGAGCCAAAAGCATAGTTAAAACTCAAAACATCGCCTTGTGGTATGATGTCAAACTCTAACACACAAGCATTGAAGGTAGGAAAGCCAGCGATATTAGTCAATATATCATAATCATCACCGCCATTATCTGTGCCTGTGCTACCTATCGTATTTGGCCCGCTCGGCCCATTTGTACCTAATACTTCGCCTGTGGTCAAAATTACTCCATCGCTCATGCCAAAAGGGACATCTCCTCCTGCTCCGAGTCCTGTTCCTTCGGCGTTGAATGTGCCATAAGCACCATCTGGACAGTTGAGTTCTACGTTGCTGATATTTACTCCTTGATTAACAATTGTTTCTACAAGTTCGTCAGGAGTAAAACCCTCTTGCAAAATTACTTGTGCTTGCATAGTTTCTGTATTACTTATTGCTAAAGTGCAAACAAGTAGCCAAAAAGCATAAAAAAGTGATATTTTTTTCTGTTTCATAAAGTTTGGTTTTTATTTTTTAATTAATATGTTTTTCTAACTCAATAGTTCGGATATTTATACATTTTTTTATCAAAGGCTTAAACATACTATTTTTTTAGGCTAAGGTGGCCCATATTTGCAAAACAAATATATCTAGTAATTTAAGTGACAAAAGCTATTTAATAAATGAATAATTTGTGCTAATACCTTGAATTTTAGTATGTAAGTTTCCACAATTTGTAGCGTAAACTTATTCAGATACTTAATTGACATCTAAAGTAATAAATTAAATTTAAAATTGATAGCATGAAGCGATTGTTTTGTAAATGAATTGACAAATAATATTTTTTTTAGAAGTATTTTTTTCTATTGTTTTTTTTGCAAAAAAACAAATGGCTTGTAAGTGCGAATTATTTTAATATATAATTAGCTGTTTTTCAGTTACTTTTCTTATTTTTTTTTTATACTGAAATGATTTAAATAATATTTTTTGTTTTTTATGTATTTCAAAATATGCAGGCATTTTAATTTATTATTTTTTGGAACTGATTTTGTATTATTTTATAATGTCATAAAAATAACATAATTTTTTTGAGTTTATATACACTCTTTTTATCATAAAAAAGTTTTCGCATGATGATTAAAACCAACTATATTATTATAATTGTTTTATTTTTTACTCAGCAACTGATGTTTGCACAAAGTAATGAAAGATGCCACGCCGACCAACATTTGCAACAAAATTTGGCTATTAATCCTAAATTAGCAGAAAAACAACAACATTTAAATATTGAAATAGAAAAGTATCTTGCGAAACAACAAAATACATTGTCGAAGCAAGCTGGCATACTAACTATTCCTGTTGTTGTTCATGTTGTGTATCATAACGAAACTCAAAATATTTCAGATGCCCAAATTCAGTCGCAAATAGATGTTTTAAATGCAGATTTTAGAAAACAAAATAATAATATTAATAATACTCCAAGTGAATTTGCAGGCCTTGCTGCCGATTGTGAAATAGAATTTTGTTTGGTTTCGGTAGCTCCTGATGGCAGTGCTACAAATGGTATTACTAGAACTCACACTACTTATAGCACCATTGGCTCTGCAACAACGGCTTCTGGTGTATCGCAAATTTATTATGATGATTTGGGTGGCAAAAATGCTTGGAATACAGAGCAATATGTCAATATTTGGGTAGGCGAGCTTAACTTTGGCTTACTGGGTTATGCTACTTATCCTACACTTGCAGCGGCTGGCGAAGATGGCATTGTGATGTCTTACGAATATTTTGGAACAACAGGAACTGCTACTGCTCCTTATAATGGCGGACGTACTTTGACGCATGAAATGGGACACTTTTTCGGCTTATATCACATCTGGGGAACAACAATAAATGAGTGTGAGGAAGATGACTCTGTAACAGATACACCGCAGCAAAATGGCCCTCATTATAGCTGTCCTTCTTATCCGCAAACATCATGTAGCAACAGTAGCATGTTTATGAATTATATGGACTACACAGACGATGCTTGCATGACGATGTTTTCGGTTGGTCAGAAAGAAAGAATGACAGCAGCGATTTATACTTTTCGTTTTGGTTTGTTGAGTTCTCCAGCTTGCGGAGCTCCTGCTATTGCTTGTCCATATTCTAGCTTACCTAGCTTTAGCGAAGATATTTGTGAAGGCACAACACCAAATTTGCCAATAGCAGCAATGCAAAATGCTACTGATGAAACAACAGGCGAAGCAGCAGGGGAGGAGGATTTGCCAACAATTTTTTGGTTTACTAATCCAAGTTTAAGTTCGGCTTACACCATTTCGCCTGCTACACATTATGGCAACAAATGTTGGCATGACGACCCTATAAAGCTTTATGCCGCAGTGCTTTGCATAGAAACAAATAGCTATATTTTAGTTGGAACTTATACCTATACTGTTTATCCATTGCCTCAAGCTCCTTTTATCGTGAAAAACGACAATGAATGCACATACAGCGTCATTCCAGCCTGCCTATATGATACGGTTAGTCCTAGCAACTTTACTTCTCTTGCTTTAGGCACACCTGCTGGCGAAACCGAACTTTTGGTACTAGCCTCTTCTTCGCTTAGTGATTGCAACAGCCAAACATTTGTAGTCGAATATCCTGCTTGTGAATATGTGGAAAGTGAATGTTCGACTTTTGAAAGCACAAATACAAATATGACTATTGAAGCAACTAGCAATTTTGCCTTAGTATCGGAATTGTATGTGTCGAAAAGCGGAATGATAACCGATATAAATGTTAGCCATTTAGATATTAGTCATAGTTTTTTAGGAGACCTTGATATTGTTTTAGAATCTCCAAATGGCATGATGACTATTTTGTTTAGCAATGCTTGCGGAGACCAAGATGACTTCAATTTGGTATTAGATGATGAAGCACCAGATTCGATTTTTCCTTGTCCAGCTACCAATGGCTTAACTTATCAACCACATGGAATTTTAGCTGCTTTTAATGGACAAAATAGTCAGGGGATATGGAAACTGCATGTCGTAGATTATTATGCTCAAGATGGTGGAATGCTCAATGATTGGGCTCTTGAAATTTGCACAGAAGCTACTGAAACCACAAGCACAAAAGCACATATTAAAACATATTTGGAAGCTGCTTACAATTCAAATACGAATTTGATGAGAACTGAGCTACTGCCCAAAAATTTAATACCACTTACACAGCCATACAACATAGAACCATGGTATTATGATGGTGCTGAAAGTGTAAGTTCTTACCAAGATTTTCCTGCAAATATTGTAGATTGGATATTGGTAGAAGCTAGAAGTGCAACAGATAATGAAGAGATTTTAGATATAAAAGCTGCCTTTTTGCGAAACGATGGTATTGTGATAGATGCAGATGGTACAGAAGGAGTGGGTTTTGAAAATTTGACCGAAGGGCAAGATTATTATATTGTTATTCGACACCGAAATCATTTAGCTATTATGAGTGAAGAAGTCATTTCATTGCCTAATACTGCGATTTATGATTTTACACAGCCTGCCAATGTCAAAGATGGTGAAACACAACTTGCCAACCTCAATGATAATGATTGGTATGCTATGGCAGGAGGCGATTTTGATGCTAATGGAGTAATTATTGTAGTCGATTTCAATATTTTCAAAAGTTATCTGTCCTTAATTAATGTTTATACAGTAGGTGATGTCAATATGGATGGAAGTACAACAGTAACGGACTTCAACTATTATCGACCAAATATTAGCCGTATTGGGCTTTCGCAAATTAGGTATTAGTAGTTGTTCAGAAGTTTTTGGGCATTTCAGATAAACTAAAGTTTGATTTGGATAGGAAAAAAATATAAATTATTAAATATGAATGATGAATTTGCAATTATTCTCGGTTCAACAAAAGAAATAACTTTCGGATAGAGAAATATACTATTTTTAATAACAAAATTTGACAAAGCATTACAAATGCGAGGTACTTTAGCTTAGAAAACAGATATTTTTCAATTTTCCTCTCAAAAAATATACGAAAAAAAACGGTCTATCAAATTTTGATAGACCGTTTTTTTTCGTTAAAATTTATTGGTTGATTTTTTCTGAGACTGAAAAAGTCAAAACTATTCAGTATAGTTACTATTTTTTAAAGCACTTTTTTATCCAATAGACATTATTCACAAAAAAAGCGTATATGAAAATAAAAACATGATTGGATAAATGCGAATATTACATTTGCATAATTTTAGCAAATTTTGTCGTAAAACGAGGTGGCAGGCATTTTCAAAATGCCTACCACCTTATTCTTCTATTATTTTTTATCTAAAATTTTGTGAATAAACTCTAATGGTTCTGACATTTATACCTTTTTTATCAAAAGTTTAAACATACTATTTTTTTTAGGCTAAGGCGGCCAATATTTTCAAATTTAATGGCCTTTTGAACTGAAAAATAGTATCTCTTTCTTGCCAAAAAAGCAAAGCAGTTAATGCTGAATAGTTACAACTATTCTATAATGTGAGCATTGGCACTTTGTAACACTTGCTTGCTATCGCCAGTAGTATGATGCACAAAACCCACAATTTCACAATTTTCTGCCGTCCATTCGTTAGGCAAAGTCATAGAAAAATGTTTTACCCAAAGTCGCCCTGCCGCTTGGTCGGGAGCATCAACTGCAAGACCGAGTGGAGGTGTAAGCAAAGTTCGCATAATATGATTGTGTTCATAAGACATATTAACGCTATTGTTGGGCATAAGCTGTGGGTCAATAATATGGCTTTCTGTGATGGCAAGTGTGACTTGACTTGGCGTAGTCTCTGTTGTGTTATATTGCAACTGCACATAGACATCTAGCAAGCGAGAAGCCTCATTATACTCACTATATACATACATATTGACAGGTGTAGGTATGGCCAATTGTTGATTAACTTTTGCTGACCAAACATTAATATTGGCTATCGCAATGCCATTTTCGCCATCAAACAATGTTCTATCTATTGCTCCTGATGGCCAGCCTAGCACCGAAACCAACGAGGCAATACTTTCGCCTTCTGAGGAGCTAAAACTCTGTTCACTTTCGGTATAAGGAACTGCAAAAAAGCCAGAATGAATAACCATTGTTGAAATTCGATTTGGATTGGCAGCTAAAATTTCTTCCGATTTGGCGTGACCATCTGGACAATTGGAACAACGCACACCACTAAAATCTTCAAGCATCACTACTTTTTCTTGTGCTTCTGGCACACCGCTCAACATAGCAGTACTGTCTTTATAAATAGGCAAAAAGCCTGCATTGCCATTAGAGGTATCTACGCTAGTAGTATCTGGTTCTGAAAAGTCGATATAAGGCGGCACTTCTTCGCAAGCAGGCGATAGCAAAAATATAAAACATAAAGCTATAAAAATAGCAGATGTTGATTGTAAGTATTTCATAAATAATTTTTTTATAAACAAAAAAACAGTTGTAGGACGATGAAAATAAACGTTGAAAAACACTATTTTATATACAATAGCTAATGCCTTGTAAAGCAGTTATTCTTGGTTTAACAAAAGAAACATTTTTTTGGCAAAGTTCTCTTTTTTGAGAAATGCTAGTATTGGGAAATGTGTGTGGAGGTAGAGATTTTCAAAATGCCTGCCACCTTATTTTGCTATATTTGCAATGCCTTAGCAATACAAACAGATTATATTTTATTGTTGTTTTTTTCGTTTCTGTACTGCCAACTCAATATTTTTACGATTATAACTTTGCAATACTTGTATCGTTGTTTGATAAGTTATATTGATGCTATTCATAATTTCATAATAATCTGCATTAGCATAAATATATTTAGCTAAAATTGCTTTCATTTGGGTTTGAATGTATGTTTTAGACATTTTTATTTCTTCCTGTTCACAAACTAATCCTGCTTTTTCAGCACTTGCTACTAAATCGTCAAACAGTTTGTCTGTAACAGAAAAGTGTTTCTTAAACTTATCAAAATCACGATATTTGCGTTTTATATCTTGTCTATATTCATCTAAGTAACTAATAATAAATTCATTAAGTACATTTTTTTGTATTATGTTTTTGTAGAAAGTAGTCTTATGGCTAGTATCAATAGGTACGAAAATATCTGGCATAATTCCGCCACCGCCATACACTTCTCGTTTTTTTGTGAGTGTATAATACTTGAGCGAATCAGCAAAGTCAATATTTTGTGGGTTGGTTAGCTCACCATTTTTTTGTCGTTCTTTTATTTCATTTTCATATTTTTCTCTGCCTTCTTCATAGGGTTTTTGAATAAAACGGCCGCTTGGAGTATAATAATAGGCTATTGTTAAACGAACATAAGAGCTATCTGGCAAAATAAAAGATTTTTGTACCAATCCTTTGCCAAAAGAACGCCGACCAATAATAAGTCCTCTATCCCAATCTTGTACTGCTCCAGCCACAATTTCGCTTGCCGAAGCCGAATTTTCGTTTACCAAAACAGCGAGCTTGCCTTTTTCGAAATGCCCTTTTACTGTTGCATGATATTCTTTTTTTCGATATTTGCGACCTTCCGTATAAACAATAAGTGCATCATTTTTCAAAAATTGGTCGGCAATGCGAATAGCAGCATTGAGATAACCACCGCCATTATTTCGCAAGTCTAACACAAGATTTTTCATACCTTCAGCTTTCAGCTTTCGCAAAGCATTTTCGAGTTCTCTAGCACTTGTTGCCGAAAATTTGTTTAGCTTGATATAACCAATTTTATTAGTAGCCATATAAGCTGCTGCAATGCTATGAATGGGCAACTTTTCACGCTCTAAGTTATATTCATATACATATTTTGAACCTTTTCGCAAAATACCTAACCTGACAGATGAGCCGCCTTTTCCTCTCAAATGATTGGAAATATCATTTTTACTCAAGTTTTTGCCTGCAATATCTTTCTTATCTATGCTGAGAATCCTATCGCCAGCCACCAAACCTATTTTTTGAGCAGGGCTATTGTCCAGCGTTGCTAAAATCAAAAGTGTATCTCGCAATACATCAAATCGAATACCGATTCCATCAAAATTGCCGTGTAAACTTTCGCTCATTCTTTTGTAATCAACCGCAGGAATGTAGCTAGAGTGTGGGTCAAGCTCTTTTAGCAAGCCTTTGATAGCATTTTCTGTCGCCTTTTTAAAATCTAAATCTTCAATATATTCATCTTCCAAAACCGAAAAAGTCTTTTCCAATTTTGTGACAGAACTTTCCAATTCTTCCTGTTCTTCCATCAGTTCTTGTGCAAGCAAAAACGAAGTAGAAAAAAAATAAATTGTGATAAAAAATAAAAAATATGGTTGTATATATATAGAGAGTTTCATGTTCTTTTTGCTTTTTCTTAGTTTAAGAGACTACTTAAATTTTACTCTTTGGCTCAAAACGAAATTTGATATTTAAGTAAGTACCTATATAAAATAGTGTGACATTTCGTTTGAAGCTAACACACTGAAATTCAAGCTATTAGCAACAAATTTGCTTTTTATTAAATAGTCATTTGAGATTTGTTTAATAAAAAAGAAATGATGCTTTTTTATGTAAATTTTTTAGGAAAGAAAAAACTTATAAGAGCCAAACAATATTTAAATAAATAGATAATTTAGACCAACACTCTCATTTTTAAGCGTTAGCCACCCAAATAGGTTGTATTAATTAATGCTTGGCACTTAGATGTTTTTGTAAAATAAAAAAAAATAATTAAAAAAGATAATTCAGATGTAAAAAACTTACACTAAGTAACGTTCAAAAAATAACTTCTTTATTTGCGATTGACATTTTCTGACCTACTTCGTTGAAAAGCCTCGCCGTAGCTATGGCTATGACTGTGTTTTTCGCCTTGTAACTCAAAAAATCTCTGCCTCAAATCGGGAACTTATTTTTTTGCCATTACTAAGTCAGTGCTTGGCATTTTAATATCTAAATTTTCAAAGAACTTTTTTGTCACTATTTACGTTGAGGTAATTTTAGCATAAAAAATGTCAATAGCTAATTTTTTTCATATTTTTATTTTTTACCATTATGATGTCTTACTTTTTTCACGAACAACAATATCGCTCTGCTGAAACTATGAAGGCTATCGCAAATATCAATATTTGCATTTGTGGAGCAGGAGCTTTAGGTGCAAATCTGGCAGAAAACTTGGTTAGAATGGGTTTCAAATCTTTAAAAATCATTGATTTTGACCGAATCGAAGCCCACAACTTATCTACACAGCCTTATGCAAAAGCGGATATTGGCCAGTTGAAAGCCAACACACTCATCAAAAATTTGTATCGAGCTACTGCTACACGAACCGAAGCCATATGCAAACGTCTGACCGAAGATAACGTGCATAGCTTATTGAAAAAAAGCGATTTGGTTATAGATGCTTTCGACAACAGCAGCTCTCGACAAATCGTGACACAATGGGCAAAAAGCAAAAACACAGCTTGCCTACACATAGGACTTGCAAGTGATTATGCCGAAATTATCTGGAACAAACAATATCGTGTGCCATCGGCCACAAATGATGACATTTGCGACTATCCTTTGGCTCGAAATTTAGTCATGCTTACTGTTGCGACAGCTTGCGAAGTCATCGTTGGTTTTGTAAGCAAAACTGAACAAAAAAGTTATACCATAACACTAGCCGATTTGAATATTAAGCCTTATGTTTAAGGTAGTTTAATGGTATAGCTTTTGCCAGATTTGGCACGCAAATAATTTTTTCGCAACCATGGATTTAGCATTTTTATTTTTTGATAAGTTGTGCCATAAGTTTTAGCAAAAGTTACCAAATTGTCAATGCTATTTACAACAATTGTTTTGTCTGATAAAGGTGGATACAAATCAATAGACGAAAAATAGTAGCCATACTGCTCAGGGTTTTTCATCAATTGTTTGAAGGCCAAAATTCGATATACATAGCGTGCTGTTTCTGTATTTAAATACAAATCAAAATAATCGTCTTCTTTTTGATGTTTAATATGCTCTGCCATGCCAGCCATGCCTCGATTGTAAGAAGCTACTGCCATTGGCCAGTTGCCAAACTTTTTGTGTGCTTGTTTAAAGTATTTGCAAGCGGCCACCGTTGCTTTTTCCAAATGGTATCGCTCTTCTACTTCGCTTGTGACTTCTAAGCCATATGAACGAGCAGTAGCCGCCAAAAACTGCCAAACACCTTTCGCATTTTTTGGTGATACTAAATTTTCTAACCCACTTTCGGCTACTGCCAGATATTTTAAGTCGTCTGGTACGCCGTTGGCACGCAAAATAGGCTCTATAACAGGAAAATAACGATGTGCAAGTTTTAAAATGCGGATAGTGCTAGAATGTCGAAAAGTAATGCTTGTCAATTCTCTATCTAAACGCTCTTTAACAAATTGGTTGTGCATTGGTATTGCTTCGTCACAAAAAGTTAGGTTGTAAGGCAATGGCACTTGCGAAATGTATTGCTGAACGCTTGGAGCATTTGCTTTTTTGGTAGTAATACCGCTAATGCAAAAAATTGAAAGTACAATGATAAGTGTAAGAAAGCCGATATAGGCAAATATATTTTTCATATAAAATTATAGTCTGTATGGTAAAAAAAGTGTAAGGAATAGAATAATAATAAGTATTTAACCCTTGATTCAAATTAGTACTTGGTACTTAAATAATACCTGACACTTATGTTGAGTTATAAAGTAGCACTTTTTGACTGAGATTTCAAAAATAAAATGAAATATTTGACTACTTTCAGTATTTTTTAAGCTATTGTTTTCATAACGATATAAAGCTATATTTAATTTCTTGTGAGGCTAAAAAAACTTAAATATTTTTGAAATATAGCCTAAATGTCAAGCACTATTTATTATGGACTCCATTTCGATGCTCATGCTTTTAAAATTAGTGTTTTAACTTCACAAGTTGCAGCATAAATTTGTCTCGACTACTGAATTAAAAAATCCACTTAATAACTTTCAAATAAAAGTTATTAAGTGGATTTTGTTTAGATACTGATATAAAAAAAAGAAAAAATTAACTCAATTATTGGTTTTTCAACTTATCAAAAAAAAATAACAAAAAGTCGGTAGTTTTTATTTGAAAGATTGTTAGTTTTTATGCTAATGTCTTGTTGTAAAACTTGGAAATTATATAACCAACTTGGGTTAAGACTTATAATCAAAATCTTCGAGAAAAGAGGTGTTAAAGTTGCCAGATTTAAACTGTTCGTTGTCCATCAATTTGAGATGAAAAGGAATAGTCGTTTTGATACCTGAAATGATAAACTCTTCCAAAGCACGTTTCATTTTGCAAATGGCTTCATCTCGTGTCATAGCACGCACAATGATTTTTGCCAATAAAGAATCGTAATAAGGAGGCACAGTGTAGCCCGCCGAAATATGCGTATCTACACGCACACCGTGGCCTTTGCAAGTATGCAGTTCATGGATTTTTCCAGGCGAAGGGCGGAAATTATTCATCGGATCTTCTGCATTGATACGACACTCAATAGCATGTCCAATTGGCAAATAGGCCTTACCAGAAATCGGTACACCAGCCGCAATTTTGATTTGCTCTTTGATTAAATCAAAATCAATGACTTCTTCTGTTACTGTGTGTTCTACTTGGATTCGAGTATTCATTTCCATAAAATAGAAATTTTTATACTTATCTACCAAAAATTCTACTGTACCAACACTTTCATAATTAATGGCAGCAGCAGCTTTGATGGCTGCATCGCCCAATTTTTGTCGCAAATCTTCATCAACAAAAGGCGATGGCGACTCTTCTACTAGCTTTTGATGTCTTCGTTGAATGCTGCAATCACGCTCCGACATGTGACACACATTACCATATTGGTCTCCTGCTATTTGGACTTCGATATGTCGAGGCTCTTCAATAAATTTTTCGATATAAATGCCATCATTGCTAAAAGCTGCTTTAGCCTCTTGCCTTGCACTATTCCAATGCCCTTCAAACTCGCTTTCGTGCCATACTACTCGCATACCTTTGCCGCCGCCACCTGCCGTAGCTTTCAAAATAATAGGATAGCCGACTTCTTTAGCAATAATTTTACCATGTTCAATATCAGTAATCAAACCATCAGAACCTGGAATAACAGGCACATTAGCGGTTATCATAGTCTGCTTGGCTGTAATTTTATCGCCCATACTATGAATCATTTCGGCGGTAGGGCCAATAAATTTGATGCCATAATCATTGCAAATTTCGGCAAAAGCGGCATTTTCTGCCAAAAACCCATATCCAGGATGTATAGCATCAGCATTCGTAATTTCGGCTGCTGCCATAATATGAGGAATATTGAGGTAAGATTTTGCACTTGAAGGTGGGCCAATACAAACAGCTTCATCAGCAAAACGGACATGCAAGCTTTCTTTATCAGCCGTAGAATACACCGCTACCGTCTTGATATTCATTTCTTTGCAAGTCCGCAAAATACGCAAAGCAATTTCGCCACGGTTGGCAATCAATATTTTTTTAAACATATTTGATATGTTTCGATGATTTAAGTAGTTGGACAGATTTTTTTTATAAAACTGTAAAAACTAACATACTGCACATCAATATATTAGCACAAAATCGTCCATTTATTAAATAGTGCTTGGCACTTGAAGTAAAATATTCTAAATAACTTAGTCGAATAAGAGCAATGAAATGCTCATTTGTGGAAGCTAATGCCTTGATTTTCAATGCGTTAGCCACTCCCAAACAGGCCCTACTAATTAGTGCGTTTGGCACACTTAAAAGACTTTATTTTGAAGCAGGAAAATGAAATTTTACCAACTTTACAATAAAATCTTATAGCATTTAAGCATCAAGCTCAATTTTAAACAAAGCTTGGTCATATTCGACAGGAGAACGGTCTTCTACTAAAATTTCGACAATTTTGCCATCCATTTCTATTTCTATTTCATTAAATAGTTTCATGGCTTCAATAATACAAACGACTTGATTTTTTTTGACAGCATCACCAATTTTGACATAAGGCGGCTTATCAGGAGCAGATGAACGATAAAATGTGCCTATCATTGGAGAGCGGAAGATAACATATTTACTGTCATCTTTCATGGCACTATCTGTTGCGGCAGTTTCTTTAGCAACTTGCTCTCCAGCATTAGCGTTATTTGTCTGAATTGCAGGAGGCATCAAGTTGGCAGTAGGCAATGGTTGTGCCATTGGTATAGCTTGCGAAACTACCTGCTGCACCTTGCCATTGTGAAAATGCTTGGTGCGAATACTTATTTTAAAATCTTTATTTTCAATTTTCAACTCGCTGATACTACTATCATTTAGCAATTCAACGAGTTCTTTTATTTCATTAACATTCATTATATGTATTGGCTATGAAAAGTGAAAAATGAGGTTATATGAAGTAGTTAGACAAAAAAAGTTTGTCGTCTCGATAAAACTAACGGTAGAAAATTTCAATGTGTTAGCAACGAATCTACTGTTTAATAAATAGTGCTTGGCACTTATTTAAGTAGTAGGACAGATTTATTCTACAAATTGTGGAAGCTAATACGCTAAAATTCAAAGCGTTAGCACAAATCGTCCTATTATTAAATCATGCTTGGCACTTAAATATAGGAAAAAACTGTTTGAAAACTTATTGATAAACAAAAACAAGAGGTATATATACATAAATAGTTGATAACAATAATTTGCAAAGACTGTTATCAACTATTCATAGATTATAATTCTATAATGTTTAAAGCGAAGCTTATCGCACACGCTCTAAATAGTTACCTGTTGAGGTATCAATTTTAATTTTATCGCCTTCATTGATAAACAAAGGTACATTTACTTTTGCTCCTGACTCAACCGTAGCAGGTTTTGTAGCATTTGTTGCAGTATTTCCTTTAATGCCTGGGTCGCTCTGTACTATTTTCATAATAACTGTTGATGGCAAATAACAAAGCAAAGGCATTTCTTTTTCTGCATGAAATAAAATCTCTACTGTTTGTCCGTCCAACAATAACTTTGGTGCATTAATCAATGATGCTTGCAAAGATATTTGGCTAAAATCTTGGTTATTCATAAAGTTGTAGCCCATATCGTCTTGGTACAAATATTGAAATGGACGACGCTCTACTCGCACTTGTTTTACTTTGTGTCCTGAAGGAAAGGTATTATCTACTACTTTTCCTGTTACTAAATTTTTCAGTTTGGTACGAACAAAAGCAGCACCTTTGCCCGGCTTTACATGTTGAAACTCTGTAATTTGCCAAATATGGCCTTTCAATTCCATGCAAAAACCATTTTTAAAATCTGCTGTTGATGCCATAAAATAAGATTTTTTTTAATTTTTTTTTAATAAATAAGTGCTTAGAGTATAAGTAGTCAGACAGATTTATTCTACAAATTGCGAAAACTAACCACTTCATTTTGTAAAGCATTAGCACAAATCGCCTTATTATAATAAATAGTGCTTGGCACTTATTCAAGTTTTTTAGGCTAAAGAATAAAGTTTAGACAGCCTCTAAGTAATTGAATTTTTAGATATTGTTGTGCAGCATTTATGAGTTGTAAGCCCATTTTAGATAAACAGAACCCCATGTAAAGCCACCACCAAAGGCTGCTAAGATGATATTATCGCCTTTTTTGAGTTGCGATTGCCATTCCCACAAACAAAGCGGAATAGTTGCAGCAGTTGTATTGCCATATTTTGCGATATTGAGCATAACCTTGTCGGTAGAAACGCCCATTCTTCGTGCTGTAGCATCTATAATTCGCTTATTGGCTTGATGCGGCACTAGCCATGCAATATCTTCGGCTTTCAAATTATTTTTTTCCATAATTTCTGCCGACACATCTGCCATTTTTTTCACTGCAAACTTAAAAACCGTTCTGCCATCTTGAAAAACATAGTGTTCTCGTGCATCAACTGTTTCGTGCGAAGCTGGCTTGACAGAGCCTCCTGCTTTTTGATGCAAATAATGGCGGCCTTGCCCATCGCTTCGCAAAATAGAATCTACAATGCCTACTCCTTCTTCTGATGGTTCGAGCAAAACGGCTGCTGCACCATCGCCAAATAAAATAGCAGTAGCTCGGTCTTCGTAATCAATAATTGAAGACATTTTGTCTGCTCCTACTACTACGACTTTTTTGTGCGAACCTGTTTCTATAAATTTGCTGGCTGTCGTTAGGGCATATAAAAAGCCAGAGCAAGCAGCATTAATATCAAAGCTTAAAATATTTTTGATACCTACCTTATCGCAAATAATATTGGCTGTTGCAGGAAATTTCATATCGCCTGTTACGGTAGCACAAATCAACAAATCTATTTCTTCGGCTGTGGTATTGCTTTTTTGAAGTAATGATTTTACTGCTTTTGCTGCCATATCAGAAGTGCCCAAACCTTTGCCTTTCTGAATGCGACGCTCAGAAATACCTGTGCGTGTTTTTATCCATTCGTCATTGGTTTCGACCATTGTTTCCAATTCTTGATTTGTCAGAACATAATCTGGCAAATAAGCACCTACATTGGTAATAGCAGCTAACAGCTTTTTGGACATCTTACTTTTTTTAGCTTTTTTTTAAGTATAAAAATGCTTTTTTGTCAAAAGATATAAATTAAAAAATCTGTTCAATAGAATAACATTAAACAGATTTGTAAATATTATATTTTTTGCTAACTATATAACATTTTATTTCAATTAATTACAATAAAAGGACAGAGTCTATTAGTTTAAAAAAAAATAATAGATTGAGAGTCAAGCACTAAATTAATATAACTTATTTGAGTTGCTACGGCCTTGAAAATCAAGGTATTAGCTACTATAAAAAAGCCATTATATTTTTAATGTTTGACTAAATGTCGTTCTATGCGTATTCTTGCTTAGGTGCAATAGCTAGCTTGCCACGGTAGTGTCCGCAGTCGCCACATACATGATGCCATAATGTAGATGCTCCACACTGAGGGTTAGAACATTTAATAACATTTGGTGCTACTGCTTTGTAATGTGTTCTTCTTTTATCTCTTCTTGTTTTCGATTGTTTTCGTTTAGGATGTGCCATTGTTATATTTTTTTAAAATGATTGACTATTTATTTTTTATTGTAACTGTTTAGTATTCGCAATTTTGGTTAAAAAAAACATGTTTTTTACCACAAAATCGCATCTAAGTGCCAAGCACTATTTATAAAAATTACTATTTTTTATTTTTCAAATTTTTTAATGCTGCCCATCTAGGGTCAATATCGTTGCTCTCTGTTGTTGTTTTGGCTTCCATATTGTTGTTTGCATCTAAAATTTGTAGTATGTTTTCATCGCATTGTATTTCCTCATCATATTCGCAAGGAACTTTTTGCATAGGCAAACTCAATGAAATAAGTTCATACATAATATGGGCAATATTTAAGTGATTGGTTTCTGGCAAAAGATACATAATATCTTCGTCTGTATTGTTTTTCAAACTTTCGGCCATTTCGCTAAACTTGACAAATATTCCATGTTTTGTTTCTATTGGAAATGGAGAAAGCCCTAAACATCTATCACATTCTACTTCGACAAAACCATCAAACTGAAAATTGAGTGTGAGAATATTTATTCCTTTTGTCAATTCTAGTGAAGCAGCTACTTTGCCTTTTTGCAGTGTAGCATAGTCTAATAGTTCAAAAAATGTTTCAGTTAATTGATACTGAAAGTTATGATTACCCAATTTTAAGCCCACAAAATTGATTTGGTAATCTCTAAATTTATCGTTATGATTATATATTGGTATTTTCAACGAGCATTATTTTTTAAAACGTCTGCAAAGGTAAACATTATTTTTTATTTTTGCTAAATTTTTACAGACTGTTTCCTTGAACTTTAGCTTTTTTAAATGGTTATAGCTATTATAAGATATACTTTTTACTTTTCTCATAAAAATAATAAGCAATATGAGCATAAAAAACGTGGATTTGTCTGCTGTCGGTAAACAGTTTAACAAAGGTTTTTTGCAAAAGAAAGACATTTTGCAAAATCCATTTTCGCAATTTCAGAAATGGTATGAGGAGGCTGCAAATTATGACCACAGAGAAGCTAATATCGTGACTTTGGCGACTGCAAGTTTGGCTGGCCGTCCGAGTGCAAGAACGGTTTTGTTGAAAGCTTTTGGTGAAGATGGTTTTATTTTTTATACCAATTATAATAGTCAGAAAGGCAAAGAATTGTTGGCAAATCCGCAAGCTGCTTTGTTGTTTTATTGGTATGATTTAGAACGGCAGATTCGTATCGAAGGCAAGGTAGAAAAGGTAAGCAAGGCTATTTCAGATGCTTATTTTCAAAGGCGGCCTATCGGTAGTCAAATTGGTGCGGTTGCTTCGCCGCAAAGTAGCGTGATTACTTCAAGAAAAATATTGGAAGATAAAGTGAATGCTTTAAAGGAGTTGCATCAGGGAAAAACGGCTATTGAGCGGCCTGAAAATTGGGGTGGTTTTCGGATTATTCCCGATAGATTTGAGTTTTGGCAAGGGCGAGTTAGTAGGCTACACGATAGGATTGTTTTTTGTTTGAATGATGATGGGAAATGGGTTGTTGAGCGGTTGGCACCGTGATTTTTAGTTTTTAGTAAGAAAAAATGGCTATTTTCTATTTTTTTTGGAACTCTTTTTTTGATTGTTCTGTTTTTAATGGTGTGATAATACAATAACACGGAAATTTTGGGGGAAAATGTTCTGATATATCCTAGTTGTATGTGATGAAATAAAAAAATAAAAAATATGAGCGTATCAAATTGGTTTGAAACTTTTTCAAAAAATCTCAGAATGAGTAATAACACAGTTTCAAATATACAATCGAGATATAAAGCAATAACTAAAAGAATTAATTTAGACTACCATAACAGCTCTTCGGAAACTGCGAACAGTCTGTATGTTGGCTCTTATGGACGAGGTACTGATATAGTGGTAAGTGATGTTGATGTTTTAGTAAGACTTCCTTATGAAACTTATAAGAAATTCAATAGTTATAGTGGGAATGGTCAATCTGCTCTTCTTCAAGAGGTAAAAACAGTTATTCAAAAAACGTATAGTAAAACTCATTTACGAGGTGACGGACAAGTAATTGTTATTAAATTTTCAGATGGAATTATTTTTGAGATTGTTCCTGGATTTTCTAATAAAGATAAAATTAGTTATACTTATCCAGATACAAATAACGGAGGCTCATGGAAGGTCACTAACCCCAAAGCTGAAATAAATGAAATTAATAGAGCTAATAACGAGTGGAATAAAAATTTAAAGCGATTATGTAGAATGGCAAGAGCGTGGAAATATAAATGGGATGTTCCTATTGGAGGATTACTAATAGATACATTAGCCTATAATTTTATGAAAAATTGGACATATAAAGACAAGTCTTATCTTTACTATGACTACATGAGTCGAGATTTTTTCAAATTTCTTAAAGACCAAAAGACAGAACAAAGCTATTGGTATGCACCAGGAAGCAATCAATTGGTTTATAGAAAAGGAAGCTTTGAATATAAAGCCAAAAGATGTTATAATATTTCGTTGGAAGCTATCGAAAAAGAAAAGTATCCAACAACTGCAAAACCAAAATGGAGAGAAATTTATGGAACAAAATTCCCAAGTTAAAATATTAGAAGCCCAAATTCGAGAATGTTTTGGCAGAGTAGTTTGGAGTCATAAGACACAAGAGAAGTGTGCTGATATAATAATGAATAGGCATAATTGGATTAAAATAATTCAAATTGTATTATCAGCTTTAACTACGACAGGTGTTTTGGTTGCTGTATTTGGTGAAAATCAAACTATTGGTATTATTGCAGCCAGTTTATCTGCAACCCTATTTGGGATAAACACCTATGTTAAAGGGCATGATTTAGGAGAAATTGCACAAAAACATTCAGATGCTGCTTCTAATTTGTGGGATATTAGAGAGAAATACTTGTCTCTTATTACGGACATAAATGCAAACACTATTAGTTTAGATAATGTTGTAATTAAAAGAGACGAATTACAAGAAAAACTGAGAGGTATTTATAAAGGAAGCCCAAGAACAATTAGTAAAGCATATGAAAAAGCATCAAAAGCACTTAAAGTAAATGAGGAATTGACTTTTTCGAATAGTGAAATTGATTTATTTTTACCTAAAGAGCTTAGAAAAACACAGGGAGAAAAGAACACCGCACACAACAAAAGCTAAACGCATGTAGCTGCTAAACAACTAAAAAAAGCCAGAAAGCACATTACTATTAAAAAATGTACTTTCTGGCTTTTTCACATTTCTAGCAAAAAACAATTATTTTTGTTTTTTTAGAAAAAATGTTTGACATTATGATAGATATTTCAAAAACCTCTCTTAAAGTATTAGGAAGTGACATTTTTAATCAAATAACAAATTATAAATAGCATCTATTTACTTAAAAAAACATATAGCTTGACATGGCAAGAAATGCAACGAATAAATTACTGCAAAAAGCTAAAAAATCAAAAAGTGATGAATTTTATACACAACTTTCAGATATTGAGAGTGAATTGCAGCATTATAAAAATCACTTTAGAGATAAAGTAGTTTATTGCAATTGTGATAATCCTCAAATTAGTAACTTTTTTGAGTTTTTTGCTTCAAACTTCAAAGAGTTAGATTTAAAAAAAATAATATCAGCTTGTTATGTTAAGCAAGAAAGGGATTTGTTTAATGTAAAGGACTCTGAAAGTGGTTTTTTTTATGAATATACAGGTGGAGAGAGCGAAAAAATTAAACCAAGTTCAACTGATATTAAGCACTTTAAAGGAGATGGAGATTTTAGAAGTGCTGAAAGTATAGAATTATTGAAGCAGTCTGATATTGTTGTTACTAATCCGCCATTTTCATTGTTTAGAGAATATGTGGCACAATTAGTTAAATACGATAAAAAGTTTTTAATAATTGGGAATATTAACGCTATTACCTATAAAGAGATTTTTAAATTAATTAAAGAAAATAAAGCATGGCTAGGAACAAATCTTGGTAGAGGTATTTCTGGTTTTATAGTTCCTGAACATTATGAACTTTATGGCACAGAGGCTCGGATTGATGGCTTTGGAAATAGAATAATCTCTCCCAATAATTGTTTATGGCTAACAAATTTAGATACATCTAAACGACATGAAGATATAATGCTTTCAAAAACATATTGTGAAAACGAAAATAAATATCCCAAATATGATAACTACGATGGAATTAACGTGAATAAAACCAAAGATATACCTATGGATTATCAAGGATTTATGGGCGTTCCAATAACGTTTTTGCACAAATTCAATCCTGCCCAATTTGAAATAATAAAATTTAGAAAAGGAAATGATGAAAAAGATTTATCAATAAATGGCAAATGTCCATATTTTAGGATTCTAATCAGAAATAAACGAATACAGCATAAATCATTGGACAGTAAGTAAAGAAATACAGAAGATAACAACGAAAAAAAAAATGCCAAAAAGCACATTCTATTAAAAATGTACTTTCTGGCATTTTCGCATTTCTAGCAAAAAAAGAAACTTATTTAATCACCAACTTTTGGCTAATATTTTCTTTTTTGTTGCTCAAATTGATGTGATACACACCTGCTGCTAATTCGCTGCTATCGAAAGAGAAACTTTGTTGTGAACTGTCGAAAGATTTCACCAAACGGCCAACATTGTCATAAATAGCAACATTTATTTTTGAAACATTGTTAGTTTCCAATGAAATGTTTACGATATTTTCGGCAGGATTTGGATAAATTGCCAAACGCTCGTTGTCCATATCTTCGGCAATACCTGTATTATTATCACAAATAATAAGTGGATATAAAAAGTCACTTACAAATTCAACTGTTTGCGGAAAATTAGTTGAACTTGCATGAGCCATATGGTCTTGGCCTGGCAAAGTCCAAAGTGCACTATTCAAACCTATATCATTAGCGTGTTGTTCGATAATAAAGCTACCGTCCATCTGAATAACATCAAAACCACTCGCACTTGCATAGCCCACTTCGTAAGGCACTGTACCATCTGCACTACCATGAATACTCACAATCGGCACTTCGTCAGCTTGTATAAAATCGACACTTCCTGCTGCTCCACACAAGTTGATAACGCCACTCACTTCCGAAGAATAGCCATCGTTTCCGCTATCGCCTTCAAAACCACCATTGGCATTTACAAACTGCATGCCATCTAAAACTGTGTAGTTGTCGAAATCTGATTCTTCTCTCAAATATGCGGCGTGTATGGCCGTAATAGCACCTGCCGAAGCACCACCTACATATATTTGATTTGGGTCGATGTTGTAAATATTATCGGTTGCAGCATCTTTTCTGAAAAAACGTATCGCTGATTTCATGTCGAAAACTGCTTTTACTACGCCATCGAAAAATGCTTCGCTAACAGGAACTCCTGCTCCAATTTGCCCTAAAATATAGGTAAACGATAATAAACGATAATTGATAGAAGCATTGACATAGCCTCTTTTTGAAAACTCTTCGCATAGTTGTACAATATCGCCCGAATTTTCGTCACCGCCCAAAAATGAGCCACCATGAGCCCAAATAATTAAAGGGCGTGCTTCCAAGTCATCGCCTGCTGGCTCATAGAAGTCAAATTTCAAATCTTTGGCATTGCCTTCTGCATCAATGTTACTACCATAAGGTACATCTTGTGTTACAGTAATGTCGCTAAAAATAGGCGATTGGAAACGGTCGCCACAGTCATTTTGTGCAAGATTTATTTGTGTAGTAAGCAAAAATATGCTTATTGCTGAAAGTATTACTTTCTTCATGTTTTTTTGTTTTTTGTAAAAAATAATAGCAAATATAGTTTTTTTTCATAAATCTTAGCACTGTTTATTGGCTTATTGACGTTTTTTTGACGTTTCTGTTTGTTTGAATGTCCATTTAAATGTATATCATGCAAATCTTGAAAATACTTGCTAACATTTACATAGATTTTAAGGACTGTTTAAGTTTTAGCATTTTTTAAGTCGTTTGAAATTACATTTTATAAAAAAATATAACGCAATGCAAAAAACAATACTTTTAGTGCTAGGCACTTTTTTATTTTCGCTACAAACAATAATCGCTCAAACAGCTTGTGGCGATCGCTATCAAACAGATGTGTTTACAGATTTTTCGGTAACGCAAGATGTGCAGTATGGAAGCAATATTGATGTAGAAGGCAATAATAAAATCTTAAAATTTGATTTTTACGAACCAACAGATGACGATTTAGAAGGACGGCCTTTGATTATTTGGGCTCATGGTGGTGCATTTGTGAGTGGCAATGAAAATTCGAATGACATCGTCAGTCTTTGCGAAGCTTTTAGTCTCAAAGGTTATGTGAATGCTTCTATCAATTACCGCTTGCTTTCAAATGATTATATCATAGCTCAACTTGGAGCAGGCACGCCGCTTGAAGAAATATTTTTTGATGCTGTGGTAAAATCGGTTGCTGATATGAGAGCCGCCATACGTTTTTTCAGAAAAGATGCTGCAACCGATAATATTTACAACATCGACCCAAATCAAATATATGTAGGTGGTGCTTCGGCAGGCGGTTTTATGGCTCTTCATACTGCTTATCTGACCACCGAATCAGATTTCGACAACTATACTATTGTAGATGGTATGCAGTTTGTGAATGCCAATGGTGGTTTTGAAGGTGATAGCGGAAATGATGGCTATTCTTCGGAAGTGAGTGGTGCGATTAATTTGTGTGGAGCGATAGGCAGCCCAGATTTTATGCAAGCTGGCGAAGTGCCTGTTGTAAGTATTCATGGCGATGCCGATACTGTTGTGCCTTATGATTCATCTTCTCCTGATGCTAATGGTTTTGGTGCTATTGAATTGTATGGCAGTTTTTTTGTTCATGAACAAGCGAATTTGTTGGGCATCAATAATGCTCTTTGGACTTTGGAAGGAGAAGAACATATGGCTCATGCAAACAATGCTAATTTTCCGCAAACAGTTTCATTTATCAGCGATTTTTTATATCCTTTAATCGAATGCGAAAGTATTTTGGAATGTAGTACGCCAACAAATCAAAGCGAATTAGTGATAGGTACGACAACGCTAACTCTAGCTTGGGATAATGTTGCGGCAGCTGATTCGTATGAAATTGCAGGGAAAAAGCAAGGAAGCGATTGGAATGTTTATCCTGCCAATAGCAATCTTCGTACTTTTAATGGTTTGAAACCAAATACGACTTATAAATGGGCTGTCAGAAGTGTGTGTGCAGATGGCGAAATGTCGGAATGGTCTGATATACGGACTTTTACGACTTTGGGAGGGAATTAATTTTTTCGCTTTTGGAAAATGATGAAAAATGCAAGGTGTTTTAGTGATACTTTGCATTTTTTTTTGTTACGGAAATATCTGATTACAATTTTATACCTAGATTTTCTAAATCTTTATTGAGGTCTGCTTCTGAATAATGTAAATCTATATTACGGATAGCCAATGCTTTTTGAAAAGCTATTTGATGTAATCTAGCTAAAGCTTTTGCTCTCCCCATGCTCAATTTTTTTTTATCATATAAATAACAAGCAAGCTCAACTAACAATTCTTTTTCTGTCATTTGAGTTTTCAAAAACGTTTGGTCTATTATTATAAGTGCCATATTTTATTAAACATCTATTCTTTAACGAGTTTCAAAACGTGCCTATATAGTTTTGGTTTTAAGCGAAATTCATGTTCATATATCAGCTTGTCAAGTAGTGGTTTAACTTTTTCTAACAATCCTTGATTTTTCGCATCAATAAGTACACCTAAAAGTCCTGTTATAAATATACCATGTTTCTTTGCTATTTTTCTTCCTTTTTTCTCATCAATTAACAATATATCAGCTTTTAACTCTAATGATAAAACAATTGCTTCTGCCTCACCTCTATCAAGCTCTTTTGATAATTCATTAAACAGAACTAGATTTTGGATAGACATAGGAATTATCCAATTATTTCTTTCCAAAAAACTCCTTTGACTTGGAATTTTTTCAAGCTCTTCTTTCACAGCAATAGGAATAACGACTTTCTGAAAAAGTGCCTGCAATATGCTGATGCTATCCAATTGAAGAAGGTAAGTAATAACAGAAGTGTCACTAATGATAATCATATCTAAATGTTTTTTTTAGCTCTAAATGAAGCCAAATTTTTCAAATCATTTTCAAGGTCTTCTACCTCATATTTCACATAAATATCTCTTTTGCCCAACTCTTTTTGAAAAGCAAGATAATTTAAACCACATAAAGTTTTGGCTTGCCCAAAAGACAAACGTTCTTTATCATACAAATAAGTTGCGATTTCTATTAACAATTCATTAGCAGAAATATCTGCTTTTTTCAAAGTAGTTTCTGAAATTAATAAATTCATACCTTTATTTCTTTACTAAATGACATAAGTATCAAATATATACTTACTAAAATACAAAAAGTTGTTGAATTAAACAATTTTAAAAGCAAAAAAGCCTTAACCAAAAAGAAAAATACATTTCATTTCGGTTAAAGCTTTTGCTATTTTATTTTCTTGCTGATTCTCTACTCAAAAACCTCTGGCTTCATCTGTGGAAAAAACAACACATCTTGAATAGACTGCGAGTTAGTCATAATCATTGCCAAACGGTCGATGCCGATACCCAAACCGGCCGTTGGCGGCATACCATATTCCAAAGCACGCAAAAAGTCTTCATCAAGCATCATAGCCTCTTCGTCGCCACGCTTGCCGAGTTCTAGCTGTGCCTCAAAACGCTCACGTTGGTCAATTGGGTCGTTCAATTCCGAGAAAGCATTACAAATTTCTTTACCGTTGCAAATCGCCTCAAAACGCTCTACCAAACCTTCTTTCGAGCGGTGTTTTTTGGCCAAAGGCGACATTTCAATCGGATAATCTGTAATGAAAGTTGGCTGAATAAGTTTTGCTTCACACATTTCACCAAAAATCTCATCAATCAATTTGCCACGTCCCATAGTAGAATCAACGTGAATATCCAATTTGTCGCAAACCTCACGCAAAGCCGCTTCATCCATTTCCGAAATATCTATTTGCGTAAAATGTTCTATCGCTTCATACATCGTGAAACGCTTCCATGGCCGCTGAAAATCAATGACATTTTCGCCCACTTGCACCTTTGTAGAACCATGCAAACGCATTGCAACAGCTTCTACCATGGCTTCCGTAAAGTCCATCATCCAAAGATAATCTTTGTATGCCACATAAATTTCCATGAGCGTAAACTCTGGATTGTGAAAAC
Organism: Chitinophagales bacterium; assembly: GCA_049613665.1. Lineage (GTDB taxonomy): Bacteria > Bacteroidota > Bacteroidia > Chitinophagales > UBA2359 > JBMZCV01. Next base: position 30,637 of record JBMZCV010000021.1, read on the forward strand.
GACTCATGCCTTCATTTCTGAAATCTTTTGCAAACTCAAAAACACCATCGTAGCCACCTACAATCAAACGCTTCAAGTACAATTCATTCGCAATACGCAAATAAAAAGCGGTATCTAAAGCGTTGTGATGCGTTTTGAATGGACGAGCCGCTGCACCGCCATAAATATTTTGCAAAATAGGTGTTTCTACTTCCAAATAACCTGCATCAGCCATAAAATTACGCATCGTGCTTATCATCTTTGAACGCTGCACAAAGACATCACGCACACTTTTGTTTATCGTCAAATCGACATAACGCTGGCGATAGCGAAATTCTGGGTCTGAAATCGCATCATATACCTCGCCATCTTTTTCTTTCACGATAGGCAAAGGACGCAAAGATTTGCTCAACAGTTTCAAAGAACTAACATGAAGGCTCGTTTCTCCTGTTCTTGTTTTAAATACATAGCCTGTCACGCCGATAAAATCGCCAATATCCAACAACTTTTTAAATACCTTGTTGTAAAGTGTTTTATCGTCTTCTGGGCAGATTTGGTCACGATTAACATATAACTGTATCTTACCTTTAGAATCTTGCAATACCGCAAAAGATGCCTTACCCATTACTCGTTTGGTCATTATTCGGCCTGCAATGCTCACTTCTTGATAGTTTTCGCCATCAAAATTGTCTAAAATGTCTTGCGTGTAAGTATTTATGCTAAATGTTGGAGCTGGATAAGGGTTCACACCCAAATCCAATAACTTGTGTAAAGCTTCACGTCTTACCTGTTCTTGTTCGCTTAATAGCCTTGTCATGTTCTCTACTTATAGAAATTAAAAATTCAATGTTTTTCTTTGATTATAAAAAGCTTCTTAATCAATTGTTGTGAGTTTTTCATATTTATTTCACTAAATAACCCACCCCAACCCCTCTCGAGCAGACTTGTTAAGTTCTACAAAAAATGCCGTCGCCGTTGTTGGTGTTATCACCAACAGCTAAAAACCACTTGTTTGGTGTAAATAGTTTTTGGTGTTATCACCAAAAACGGCTGAAAAGTATAAATAATAGTTATCACGATACCAACAACTATTTAAAAAGTATGTACTTCTTATATCAAAAAAATAATAAAAAAGTTCGCAAAAATACGTTTATTTAAGCGAAATACTTGCTTTTATATGATATTATTTGTTTTTCGCTGAAACTTTAATAAAAAAATTATTAAACAGGTATGAGTTTTTAACTCGTACCACATCAAATTGGTAGTTTTTAACTACCAAAACCTTTTCAATTTAAGAAATAGGTAGCTAAAAGCTACCCTTTTAATTTAGCAAGAGTTTTTAACTCTTGCTGGTATTTTTTTGGTTATCATTTTCCGAAAAAACGCCACTAATTAATAATTATTTACCTCTCAATTCTTCCAAAGCCTTTTTCGCCAAATTAAATTTTTCGTCAAAAACCAACGCCTTTTCATAATCACTTTTTGCGGCATCTTTTTTGCCCAACTGTTCATTGGATTTACCACGCATATAATAAGCTTTCGCAAATGCTGGCGATACTTTTATGGCCATATCAAAACTCTTATACGCCTTTTCATACTCGCCTTTATTATAAAAAATATAAGCTGTGTTGTAGTGCGAATCTTGATGTTGCGGATTTTTGACGATAATCTTGCGATATTCTGCCAAAGCCTTATCTGCTTTTCCGTTGTTTTGCAAAAACATTGCCTTGCCATAGTTCGCTTCCGTTTCTAGCGGCTTTAGTGCTATCGCCTTGTCATAAAAAACAATGGCTTTATCATTTTTTTTGTCGCTATATGTTTGTGCCAACATGATGGCTGCATTATACATTTCGGCATCTAGCTCCAACGCTTTTTCGAGACTTTGGGCTGCTTCTTTTGGTTTCTCTTCATCACGAAAAGTCATGCCTTGCCAAAAATAAGCCATCGCATTGTCGTTTTCTAGCTCGATAGCCTTTGCGAGTTGTTGATGTGCTACTGCAAAGTTTTGAATATAAAAATAATTTTTGCCCAACTCCAAAGCGATGTCGGCATCTTTTGGTAGTAATTTTTGTGCTTTTTTCAAGACTTGTATCGCCTGCGGCAATTGTCGTGCATTGAAACACAACTCAGCAGCTCCCAAATAATAGGCGGTTTTCATAGAATCGATGCTAATAGCTTTGTCAAAATCGCTAGCAGCTTCTTGAAAGCCATTCAACTGCCAATATACGTTGGCTCTCGTGAAATACAATTCTGCATTTTTCGGATTTTTGGCTATCTGCTCATTCAATAGCTTCACTTGCGGATTGTTGTCTAAAGCATTTTGCAAAGCTGTTGTTTTTTTCTCTTTTTTTGTGTTTTCGGCAGTTTCGTTTTGGCACGAAAAAAAAGCCATACTGCTCAAACCAAAGCAACAAGCGACAAAATAGGTTTTTAGGTTTTTTGTTTTCATTTTTGTAGGTGTTTTTTTGATGAACATGCAAGTAATGAAATTATTAGGCAAATAGGAAATGAAATGCGTGTTTTTTTTGTGAGGAAAAATAAGTTTGGAACTTTTAGCCCCTGTTTAAAGGTTATAAGTTTGGAATTGAATTTGAAATGAAAATTAAAAACGATGACATCTAAATACAATATAGCGTGGTTGTTGCAGAAATATGAGCGTAACGACAAAATGAAATATATCTATTTTTGGGGACATACCAACAACAAAAACGCAGAAGTAGGCCATTTTTGCCTAAGCCAATGGTTTGAATTGCCCTTTGAATTTGAAGGCGTGACTTATAAAACTGCAGAACATTGGATGATGGCCGAAAAGGCAAAACTTTTTAAGGATATGGAAATTTATGACAAAATATTGCAGTCGCAAACGCCAGCAGAGGCAAAAGCTTTGGGGCGGCAAGTCCGCCATTTTAAAACGGAAATTTGGCTACAACATAGATTCGACATCGTAAAAAAAGGAAATGTTTTGAAGTTTGGCCAAAATGAGAAGTTCAAAAAGTATCTGCTACAAACAGGCGAAAGAATTTTGGTGGAAGCAAGTCCAGTCGATTGTATTTGGGGCATAGGCTTAGGCAAAGACGACGATACGATAGGCGATGTCAGAACATGGCGAGGTTTGAATTTGCTAGGGTTTGCGATGATGGAAGCCAGAGATGAACTACGGCAAGAAGGTTAGTTCATCAACCAATTATAAATCATATCTTGCCCATATTCTGTCAATATCGACTCGGGGTGAAACTGAACGGCTCGCAAATCGTATGCTTGATGTCGCAAGGCCATGATTTGCCCATTTTCATCTTCTGCCGTAATTTCTAAGCATTTGGGCAAGTTTTTTTTGTGAGCAATCCATGAGTGGTAGCGGCCTGCTCGAAAGTTGGAAGGTATATTTTTGAATAATAATTCATTTTTAGAAATTACATGAACATTGCTGGCCACGCCATGATAAACTTTTTCTAAATTTTGGAGTGTGCCGCCAAATACTTCTGTGATGGCTTGCAATCCTAAACAAACTCCTAAAATACTTTTGGTAGTGGCATATTTTTCGATAAGTGGATTCAAAATTCCTGCTTCGTGAGGCAATCCAGGCCCTGGCGATAGCAAAATTTTGTCGTAAGCAGCTATTTGTTGTAGTTCTATCTTGTCGTTAAAAAAAACATCAATATCTTTTTGCGTAACATTTGTGATATAATGTACCAAATTGTAGGTAAATGAATCATAATTATCTAGCACTAATATTTTAGACATGTTTTTCAATTAAATAGTATTTGGCGTTTTAAAATAGAAAAAACGGCTCATTGTTGCAGACTACAATAAACCGTTTCGAAATCTCAAAAAAATGAGGCAATTTTGAAGATTTGAATTACAAAATAAACTATATTTTTGAATAATGCAAATCTTTTTGTTTTTTATAGCCGAAAAAATAAATAAATAATAATACAATTTATGCTACAAATTGTGAAAGCTAACACACGACTTTTCGATATGTTAGCATAAATTGTATTATTATTAAATACTGTTTGGCACTTATATTTTTCAACTTTAGGCATTTTGAAAAGAAGGTATAAAGTTTTTTATTGTTAAATGTTATTCCAATCTAACTCCTCTAAATCTTCATTTTCGACAAAGCCCACCTTATTTTGTTTTGTAATTTTAATGACCAATAAAGTAGTATCGTCTTTGTAGGTGCTGTTTTCCGAAAAAGTATAAAAATCATCACAAATAGCTTGCTTGATTTCTTCGGCTGACTTGCGACAGTTGGCACGCAAACAGTATTTCAAACGCTCATAGCCGTATTGTTCATCGGCACTATCGTTTTTTCTGCCTTCTACTAAGCCATCAGTATAAAGCACGATAACATCGTTTTTTTGTATCTTAATTTCTTGAATATCAATGTGTTTTGCATAAGAACTATTTCTAATAATACCTAAACCTAAGCCTTTTCCACTAAAATAAGTGACTTGCTCTGTTTTGGCACTATAAAACAACATTGGACAATGGCCAGCTCGACTATAAGATAAGGTATCGAAGCCAAAATCTAGCAAAATATAGACTAAACTAATAAATCGGCTTCGTTCCAAACAATTGCCTACAGCTTGGTTTGCCATCATCAAAAAGCTATCAGCAGGCAAGCAAAGCTGCATTAAAGATTGAAAAATGCCTTTCATCTGTGCCATATGAAAAGCTGCCGATGTACCTTTGCCAGAAACATCACCGATAACAAGTGCCAAACGCAGCTCATCTACTTTGTTGTAATCATAATAATCGCCACCTACTTCTTTTGCAGGGCTGTTAAAGGCTGCAATTTCGCAATATTGTGTAGCAGGAAATTCTTTAGGAAACAAGGCTTGCTGCACTTTTCTAGCAATACCTAATTCTTCTTTATACCTTGCTGTTTTAATGGTTTCTTCTACCAAAAGAGCATTTTCAAAAGCTAATTTTGCTTGATTAACATAGCCTTTTACAAGCGAAATCATATAATCATCAAATCCATCAACAAAAGACTTGACTAAACATATCATGCCATCTAGTTGGTTGTTTTTGGCAAAAATTGGAAAAATAATTAGCGATTTGAAGCTCATACTTGGAGCGTCTAAGTCTTGCAATTCATCGAGATTATTGAAATAATAATAACCTTCAGACGGCTCTACGCTTATTAAATATCGCAAATTTATTTTAATATTTAGCAAATCAATTTCTGTATTACTAACTTGTTCTGTATGGTAGGTGTCTTCTTTGTTATCACTTTTCAACAAGAGCCAACCTGCATCACTTTGTGTGTTTTTTTTGCAAATGGCAAACAATCTTTTAAAAATCTGCTTTTTACTTTCTCTGTTTTGTAAAGCCAAACTAATTTCTTGAAAGCTGCTAATTTCTGTTTTTTGGTCTTGTATAACAGAAGAAATAGGCATACTAAACAAAATAGCTAAAATTGATAACAAGCCATAGGCAATAGGCGTTGTAATAGTTAAAATGAAAAAAACATTGTAAACAAGTGGCTCTAAAAGCAAATAGGTAGAGTCGACACGAAAAGAACGTTGCAATAAGGCAAAACTAATGAGTGATATAACAACTAAAAAAACAAGGAAAAGCCATTTTTCTCTATCTTTGAGTAGAGCAATCCAAGTGATACGCCACAAAAGACTCATCATAGATAATAAGCCAGCCAACAAGACTGTGAAATAAATAAAATTTGGCAAGTGTATGAAAGTGACTTGTAAGCAAATGCTAATTGCTAAAATGGTAACATAAGTCTGCCATTGTCGGATAATCGTACTATTTTTTCTATGATAGACTAGCTTTCTAAACATGAACAAAGCAAAGAGAAAATAGTTGATAATGGCAAATAAGGCGATGTGGTCGGAGACTCTGCTAGAAATAACATCATCAAACATAGCATATTGCAAAACAGTAGGAAAAAAAGCAAATACAAAAGAAGTTGCACCAGCAATGATAACTTTTGTGAATAGCTCTTCTAATTTGAAAACAGATTTATTGAAAGAGTACAAACTGTGGCCAGCTAACAATAAACTTAAAGTCAAAATAAACAACACACTTAACGTTACTTCGCTAATGATAAGCGGCACTAATCCAAAAATAAGTGCGATGGCAACCATTATATAACCAAATGTTCCTAATGTTAAAAATAATTTATGTGATTTTAATAGCATACATGTAATTTAGTACTTATGGACAGCTTCTTTTTTCTAACATCAAAAGTAGTAAAAAGCTATCAAATTTTAGCCTTTTTTGCCTGCTTCTTTTCTAAGAGGCTGTTTAAATTTTATTTAACCTGTTTTTAATAAATTGTAAAAGCAAAATATCTGATTAATATAGCTTATTTACAAAATTTTAGATAAGAAATAATAGGGAAATAAGGTGGTAGGCACTTCTGAAGTGGCTACCATTTCGTTTTACGACAACTTAGCCAGAAAAAAATACTATTTTTCATTCATAAAAAAAGAAACACAAATCATATTAATTTGGTATCTTTGCGTTTCTTTTCTCTGAAAGGTTATCTAAACGCTATCTTTTCGGTTGAATGAAACAATCTCTTATAAAACAAAAATAGCTATGCTGCCAAGCCAACTCATTGACTTTATTATCGGTTTTGGACTTGCCAATGCCTTACCTCATTTTATTTTTGGCATTACGAAAACACGATTTTTGGGACTTTTCGGTTTTTCACCAAAAGGAAATATTTTTTATGCCTATTTGTGTGCAACGATTTCGTTTATGTTTTTTATTTACCAATATGGTTTTGAAGGTTTAACAAATAATCTGATATATACAGGAGGCTTTTTTATACTTATTTGCTATTTTTTGTTAGGAAAATTTTTGTATCTTCTTTTTCAGAAAAAATAGCAAAAAGAAAACTCGAATGATAAAAAGATAGTTTTACCAAAACCTTTAAGTAGTCGTTCAGAAGTTTTTGGGCATTTCAACACAAACATACGAGTACTTGGTACTTATAACAATTTTCAGTTGAATAAAAAAACGCTTTTTGGCAAGAGAAACATACTATTTTTCAGTTCAAAAGGCTATCAAATTTGCAACTATTGTTAAGCAATGCAACAGGTAAAAATACAACAACACAAAATATATAAATAACAACATGACAACAACAACAGAATCTATCATAAAACACGATGCTTATTTATTTGAGCTTATCAAAGAAGAAGAGCAGCGTCAAACAAGAGGCTTAGAACTCATCGCTTCCGAAAACTTTGTTAGCACACAAGTGCGAGAAGCCATGTCGTCTGTTTTGACACACAAATATGCAGAAGGCTATCCAAACAAGAGATATTATGGTGGCTGCGAAGTCATCGACAAAGTAGAGCAGTTGGCTATCGACAGAGCAAAAGAATTGTTTGGTGCAGCGTGGGCAAATGTGCAACCTCATTCTGGTGCTCAAGCCAATGCAGCAGTGATGTTGGCAGTTTTGGAAAAAGGAGATACCATTTTGGGTTTCGACCTTTCGCATGGCGGACATTTAACTCATGGTTCGACTGTCAATTTTTCGGGCAAGTTATATCGTCCAACTTTCTATGGTGTAGAGCCAGAAACAGGCGTGATTGATATGGATAAGGTGGAAAAAACTGCTTTGAAAGAACAGCCAAAACTCATTATTTGCGGTGCATCTGCTTATTCTCGTGATTGGGATTATGTACGTTTTCGTGAAATTGCGGATAAAGTAGGTGCTTTGCTTATGGCAGATATCGCTCACCCTGCTGGGCTTATTGCCACTGGTTTGTTAAATAATCCATTGCCACATTGTCACATTGTAACCACAACAACGCACAAAACACTTCGTGGCCCTCGTGGAGGTATGATTATGATGGGCAAAAATTTTGTCAATCCGTGGGGACGCAAAACTAGCAAAGGTAAACTACGACGAATGGCTGGCATTTTGAATGGCGGTGTTTTTCCAGGTACGCAAGGTGGGCCACTTGAGCATGTTATTGCGGCAAAAGCGATTGCTTATGGCGAAGCGTTAAGCCCAGATTTTAAGAAATATTGCCAACAATTGATGAAAAATGCACAAATAATGGCGACCGAATTTGTGAAAAGAGATTACAACATTATTTCTAATGGTACGGATAATCACTTGATGCTCATTGATTTACGCAATAAAAATATCACAGGAAAAGCGGCTGACCTTGCTTTAGGACTTGCCGATATTACGGTAAATAAAAATATGGTTCCTTTTGATACTCGGTCGCCATTTGTGACTTCTGGTATTCGTGTGGGTACGCCAGCCGTGACTTCAAGAGGCTTGAAAGGCGACGATATGATACAAATTGTAGATTGGATTGATAGAGTAATTCAACAACCTGATGATGCCGATAATTTGCGTCAAATCAAAAAAGAAGTGAACGAAAAAATGTTGGCTTATCCTTTGTTTCAGTGGTAAGATTATATCACCATACGGCGAGAGTTGTCGTTTTTTGAACAAAAAAAAAGCGTAATGTTTTATTTAAGGAATAGAAAAAGAATAAGTGTTATATTTGAGTTTGTACGTAACAAATATATACCAGCACGAGTTGAAAACTCGTACCTGTTTAGTCGTTTTATAGCAATTAGTTGTTAAGCTAAAAAATATAACGCTTATTATTTTCACGTTCCTAAGCATTGGTATAATACTAAAGAAAGGTATTTTTTATAAGCACCTTTTTTAGAGTTCATAAAAACAAAAATAGCTATTAAACATCTCATTTCTGCTAGAAATAAGTTGTTTAATAGCTATTTTTACGAAAGAAAAAACGCCTGAAACAGATGTTAGGCGATTAGTAATCTTATAATTCTTTGGCACTTTCTGCCACAACAATTACATTATTATTTAATACTTCTGCAAAACCACCTGTAATATTAATGGTTTTAACAGCACTTTGCGTCGTAATTTTAACAGGCCCTTGTTTTAGTGCCGAAATAAGCGGTGCGTGATTGTTCAATATTTCAAACAAACCATCAATACCTGGTAAATTTACACGACTTGCTTCGCCTGCAAATACATTGCGTTCTGGAGTGATAAGTTCTACATTCATCTGCTCAATAATTAAAAGATGAGTAATGAGTTGCTTTTTTTAGATAAAAAAAGCAACTCCTATTTTCGTTTTTGATTAGCTATTTGCTTCAGCTTCAGCAAGTATTTTCTTACCTTTTTCGATAGCATCTTCAATAGTACCTACAAGGTTGAAAGCTGCTTCTGGATATTCATCTACTTCGCCGTCCATAATCATGTTGAAACCACGAATAGTGTCTTCCAAAGAAACGAATACACCTTTCAAACCAGTAAACTGCTCTGCAACGTGGAATGGCTGCGATAAGAAACGCTGTACACGACGTGCACGAAGTACAACTAACTTGTCTTCTTCGCTCAACTCATCCATACCCAAAATTGCGATAATATCTTGCAATTCTTTGTAGCGTTGCAAAATTTGCTGTACATTTTGAGCCGTGTCGTAGTGTTCGTCGCCCAAGATATTTGGGTCTAAGATACGAGAAGTAGAGTCCAATGGATCTACCGCAGGATAAATACCCAAAGAAGCCAACTTACGACTAAGTACCGTAGTTGCATCAAGGTGAGCAAATGTCGTTGCTGGTGCAGGGTCTGTCAAGTCATCGGCAGGTACATATACGGCTTGCACAGATGTAATAGAACCTCTTTTTGTAGAAGTAATACGCTCTTGCATCAAACCCATTTCTGTTGCCAAAGTTGGCTGATAACCTACTGCTGAAGGCATACGTCCAAGAAGTGCTGATACCTCAGAACCTGCTTGCGTAAAGCGGAAAATGTTGTCGATAAAGAAAAGAATGTCTTTTCCTGTTGCATCATTCTCATCGCCATCACGGTAGTATTCTGCTACTGTAAGACCAGAAAGTGCTACTCTTGCTCTTGCTCCAGGAGGTTCGTTCATCTGACCGAACACCATTGTTGCGAAAGATTTTTTAAGCGATTTTTGATCTACTTTAGAAATATCCCAAGCACCAGTTTCTTCGTAGTGATGCAAAAAGCTATCACCATAGTTTACTACTTTTGCTTCTACCATCTCTCTCAAAAGGTCATTTCCTTCACGAGTACGCTCGCCCACGCCAGCGAAAACCGATAGACCAGCATAACCCAATGCGATATTGTTGATAAGCTCCATGATAAGTACGGTCTTACCTACACCTGCACCACCAAACAAACCAATTTTTCCACCTTTTGAATATGGCTCAAGCAAGTCAATTACTTTGATACCTGTATATAAAGGTGTTGCTTCTGTTGATAAGTCTTCGTAAGCAGGCGGCTGACGGTGAATAGGATAACCTTTTTTGGTTTTCAAATCGTTGATACCATCAATCGTTTGTCCTACCACATTGAAAAGACGACCTTTGATGTCTTCGCCAATAGGCATTGTGATTGGTCTGCCTGTATCAGATACAGCCATTCCTCTGGTCAAGCCATCAGTAGAGTCCATCGCAATAGTTCTTACGCTATCTTCGCCAAGGTGCTGCTGACATTCCAATACTAATTCTTCGCCTGTATCTCTTTTTACTACTAAAGCATTCATAATTTGAGGAAGATGTCCGTTTGGAAATCCGACATCTATTACTGCTCCAATTATTTGCTTAATTTTTCCTTCGTTTGCCATTATGATGTTTTAAAATCTAAGTGTTAAGCACTATTTAATAAATGGACATTTCTGCTAACGAATTGACATTCAGCGTGTTAGCCTCCACAATTTGTAGAATAATACTGTCCGACTATTGAATTTTGGTGCAAAAATACGGTTTTATACTGTAAAAACAAACTTAATTTAGTTTATTTATATGCGAAAATGGATTTATTA